>JBAZWW010000004.1:0-120792 GCA_041660165.1 Patescibacteria group bacterium
TGGAAACAGAGTTATCGAAAGCTCTCTCAACGTTACGAGATGTTACAAGAAACACACATGGGTTTCCGTTATCTCGCTTACTCAATGATCAACCTGAGACAGTTCGTATGAAACTCGCTATGGGTTCGTACTAAAGGATGATAGCGGGTCTAAGAGAAAAAGAAAACAGCCCCGGTCTGGGGCCGTTTCTTCGTTATTTCTGATCGTAGCTTCGCATGGTGAGCTGAGCCTCAATCTGCTTCACCATATCCACAATAACAGAGACCACAATGATGACGGAAGATCCGCCAACCACCAGGTTCTGGCTACCAGTCAAGTCCTGCATGATAACTGGCAAAACGGCAATAGCCCCAAGGAAGAAGGCACCAAGGAAGAGTAGGCGATTCGTTACCCACTGCAGGTACTTGGCTGTTTGCTCGCCAGGACGAACGCCAGGAATGAACCCGCCCTGCTTCTGCAGATTCTCGGCAATCTGATCAGGCTTGAAAATGACAGAAGCGTAAAAGAACGTGAAAGAGAACACCAGCGTGAAGTAGGCAACGCCGTAGAACAAGTTGTTCCCGAAGAGCGCAATGGTGTGCGTGGCCAGCGAGCGAATCATTTCTGTCCTGGCATTCACAAAGAACTGCGCAATGAGCGGAGGAAGCACAATGAGCGACAGCGCAAAGAGAATCGGAATCATACCCCCCATGTTGACGCGCAATGGGAGAACGGACGAAACATTCGACCCAGATCCACCGCCACGAGCATACTGCACAGGAATATTCCTCTGAGCCTCGCTCACTACCACCACGCCCACAATTGTCACGATCGTCATGCCCACAAAGAGCAAGATGTTTGTGTAATCAAATGAGGTTGTAGCCGCAAAAGTCTTGGCCACAAATCCAGGCATGGACGCAATAATACCGGAAAAGATCATGATAGAAAGACCGTTGCCCATCTTGCGCTCAGAGATAAGCTCGCCAAGCCACATGAGAAAAATGGTACCGGCCATCATGGAGATCATGGTGACCAAGTAATCAAGGGTGGTGAATGTCATGTGCACGCCAAGAGACGCACTACTCTGCTGGAGAAGTTTGATGATGCTGTACCCCTGAAGAAACGCCAACGGAACCGTTGCGATGCGCGTCCAGCGATTGATCTTCTGTCTTCCCTGCTCTTCCTTCTGCATCTCCTCAACAGACGGGAAGATCATCCCCAAAAGCTGGAAGATAATGGAGGAAGTTATGTACGGGCCAACACCCAAGGCCACAATAGAAAAACTCTTCAGCGTACCGCCGGAAAAAACGTTCAGAAGCCCAAGGAACTGGTTTCCTGCAAGGAGTGCCTCAAGACCGGACGTATCAATGCCCGGAACGGGAATATGCGCAGCAATACGGAAAACGGTCACGCACAAGATCATGAACAAGAGACCGTTCCGGAGTTCCGGCGTCCGGACAATGCGCAGGAAAGCGTTCATAAGAGATGATTACTCAATCTTACCGCCCATCTTCTCAATCTTGTCTTTGGCAGAAGCTGAAACCTCACAACCTTTGATCGTAATAGCATGTGTGATTTCGCCGTCACCGAGTACCTTCACGGAACGTTCGCCGGCCTTAATCAAACCCTTTTTGGCGAGTACCTTCGGCGTCACCATCTCGCTTGCAATAGTGGTTTTCTCAAGATCGCCAACGCTGATCGTGGCGCTCTTGTCCTGAAGGGATTTGAAACCACGGTTCTTCGGGGTCGCAAGAATGGTGTGGCGCATACCAAGACGCTTAAGACCACCCACGCCTGAGCGAGAGCTCTGCCCTTTTTGTCCGCGTCCCGCAGTGGTTCCCTTAGAACCCAATCCACGGCCTACGCGTTTCTTATCAGACTTCGCGCCCTTGCCGGGCCGAAGATTAGAAAGTGAAATTGCCATAGAAGATATTAGACCTTAGGCGCAACAATCGGCGCTTTGAGCGCGCGCAGAGCAAGGAACGTTGCCTTTGCATTGTTAATCTTGTTCTTTGCACCAAGAAGCTTAGAGACCGCATTCGGGATGCCCGCAAGTTCAAGAACAATGCGCGTCGGGCCTCCGCTCTTCAATCCTGTTCCTTTCGGAGCCGGCTTCAAAAGCACCTTAGCTGCCGCAAATTTCTTGTAAATTTCATGCGGAATAGTCTCGTTTACGAGCGGTACAGTGACCATGTTCTTCTTGGCCTGGCGGAAGGCCTTTTCAACAGACATCGCTACGTCAGCGCCCTTGGCAACGCCGAAACCTACTCGGCCTCGGCGGTCTCCAATAACCACGCTCGCACGGAAGCGCATGCGCTTTCCGCCCTTCGTTACACGAGTAACACGGGCCAGCTCAAGAATTTTCTGCTCAAATTCACGGGGTTCGCGCTCTGGGCGTCCGCCCCCTCCGCGTCTATCGCCACCGCGTCCTCCGCGGTCATTGCTTCCGCCCTTTCCGCCCGGCCCTCCGCCGGAACGTCCGCCTTGGCCGCCGCGCGCGCCACTACCCTGGCCTGCACGAAATCCTCCGCGTGCGGGGGGTCGTGCACCGGCCGGCGCAGATGACTTAACAGCCGACTGAACAGCTACTGGTTTGATTGCTTCTTCCATAATGTTTAAAACTCAAGTCCGCCGGCGCGCGCGGCATCAGCAAGCGCCTTCACTCGTCCATGGTAACGGAACGAACCCTTGTCAAAAATCACCTTCGTGATTCCGGCGGCCTTTGCTTTCTGCGCAATGTCCGTCCCCACGAGCACGGCGATTTCCATACCGGTCTTCTTTCCATCCATCTTCAAGTCAGAGGCAGCCGCCAGAGTGCGTCCCCTTGCATCATCAATCGCCTGAACACTAATGTGTTTTAGCGAACGGAACACGCTCAAGCGGGGGCGCTCTGCGGTACCGGTCATCTTGGCGCGCGTGCGGAAAGCACGGCGATGAGCCTGGGCTCGTTTCTGGACAATTTCTTTTGGCGTCATACAATTTTACTTTTCGCTCTTCGCGGCCTTACCTGCCTTTCGGCGGACGATCTCATCAGAATACTTGAAACCCTTTCCTTTATATGGTTCCGGCTTCTTCAGCGACCGGATTTCTGCCGCAGCACGGCCAACGGCCTGAGCGTCCACACCAGAAAGTGTGAGAACGTTCGCTTCTATCTTCGCAACAACACCAACGGGAAGCGTGTAGTCTACATCGTGAGAAAACCCAAGCGACATATTCAGACCCTGGCCCTTAATGGCCATTTTGAATCCCACGCCATTCAATTCAAGCGTTTTCACGTAGCCCTCCGTAACACCTTTCACCATCTGGGCTGTAAGCGCGCGCATGGTTCCCCATACTGCACGATCATCTCCCTCAGGATCAAGAACAGTAACATCAAGCTGAGCGCCCTTCTCGCCCGTTGACTGAGCAACGGAAGCGTGAGGATGGAGCGTCAATTGAAGGGTTCCTTTCGGACCTTTGATGGTTACTTCATGCGCCTTCACTTCTGCAGTGACGCCGGCGGGAAGATAAATGGGTTTTTTGCCTATGCGCGACATATTAGTAGACTTCGCAAATAAGTTCACCACCCAACCGGCGCTTGCGGGCTTCCATGCTTGTCATGAGCCCGTTCGGGGTAGACAAGATCGCAAGACCGAAGCCTGAACGAATAGCGCGCAAATCGTCCGCCTTCACATACACCCGGCGTCCCGGCTTGCTGATGCGTTTCAGATTTGAGACCTTCACTTCGCCATCAGCATCATACTTGAGCGCGATTTTCAGAATTGGTCGATCGTTCACTTCCGTTGTTTCGACGCTGTTCAAAAAGCCTTCTGCTTCAAGAATTTTAGCAATCGCAAACTTCATCCGCGACAGCGGCATCTCAACCTCATGTGCTTTGACCATGGCCGCGTTTCTAATGCGGGTCAACATGTCAGAAATAGGATCAGTCATCATAGGATTGATTTACCAGCTAGCCTTTCGGATGCCGGGGATTTCCCCAACGTTGGCGAGTTCGCGGAAACAGATACGACACAGGCCAAAAGCTCTCATGAAAAAGCGCTTTCGACCGCAGCGCCAGCACCGCAGAACGCGGCGCGTCATGAACTTGGGAGTTTTCTTTGACTTTGCAATTTGATTCGTGGTTGCCATAGCTATGTTCGGTCCGTTTTCTTCTCTTTTGCAACAAACGGGAAGCCGATTCCCTTCAGGAGCGCCAGTCCTTCCGCCTGCGTCTTCGCAGTCGTTGTGATCGTGACCTGGAGGCCATGGAGTGACTCAACTTCATCAGTTGGGATTTCAGGGAAAGCAGTGTGCTCCGTGAAGCCGTAGTTGAAGTTACCGTCCTTGTCCACAGAACTTTCTGTGATACCGCGGAAGTCGCGGATACGAGCGAAGGCGATGCGAGAAAGCTTCTCAAGGAAGTCCCACATCTTTTGGCCACGGAGCGTGGTCATCACGCCGACCACCATGCCCTCTCGCACCTTGAATCCAGCGATAGATTTACGCGCCTTCGTCTTCATTGGCATTTGACCGGCGATTCGCTTAAACGTTTCTACGACGACATCAGCGAACTTTGCATCTTTGCCTTTGCCAAACCCAGCGTTAAGCGTGACTTTCACGATCTTTGGCGTCTCATGGACGTTTTTAAATCCGAAGTCTTTCCGCAATTGCGGAGCTACGACTGTTTGAAATTGTTCCTTTAGAGTTTGCATACCTTATCCAATCTCTTTGACGGTCTTCTTTACTCTGAGTACCCGTGTCTTCTGTCCGCCCGGCGTTACCTGATACCCTACCCGGCCGACGGTCTTGCCGGAAACGATGGCAACATTGTCTACTCGCAACGGGGCGTTGAACGTAACTTTCTGTCCTTCGGCCTTCTTCCCGTCCGCCCCTCGTGTCTTTTTGGCAGAGAGGTGGCGAGTGCTTGACCGAACGCCCTCTACAACTACCAGCCCCTGATCCGGAAAAGTCTGCATGACTTTTCCTTCCTTGCCCTTATCTTTCCCGACCATGATGCGAACGGTGTCGCCAGTTTTGATCTTCATAGTATGGGAATTAGAGGACTTCAGGAGCCAAGGAAACAATCTTCATGAACCCGCCCTGGCGCAACTCTCTCGCCACTGGTCCAAAGATGCGGGTTCCGCGAGGATCTCCCGTTTCTCTATTGATGAGAACGGCAGCGTTTTCATCAAAGCGGATATAGGAGCCGTCCTTTCGCCGTACTTCTTTGCGGGTGCGGACGATTACCGCATGCACCACATCACTCTTCTTCACTGGGTTATGCGGATCGGCCGTTTTTACAACGGCAGTCACCACATCGCCCAAGCGAGCGTAACGTTTCTTGTAGCCACCAAGGACGCGGATGACTTGAAGCTTTTTCGCTCCAGAATTATCGGCGACGGCGATCATTGATCGATGTTGCAACATATGCGGGGACTAGGCCTTTGAAACAACCCTCCAGCGCTTAAGCGCTGACAGCGGGCGCGTTTCCTCAATCACAACCTTATCGCCGGCTTGAATATCCGGTGATTCGTTATGCGCAAGGTATTTCGCGCTGACAGCGTATCGCTTTCCGTACTTCGGATGGACTACAGTGCGGTCCACACGAACGGAAACGGTCTTCATCATCTTCATTGAGACAACGGTCCCAATGAGGCGACGGCGCTTCGGTTCTTGTTTAATGGTTGTCGTCATATATTACTTCGTCTTCTGCGCTCCTAAATGTGTCATCATTCTGGCAATGTCCTTCCGAATCTCTCGGAGTTCGCGGACATCCTTCAGCTGGTTCATAGAACGCTTGAGCCTCAGGTCATGGAGGCGTGAGCGCCCTTCAGCAATCAGGGTCAGAAGCTCTTTCTCGCTTTTCGTTTTGATTTCGTCGAAGGTCATATTACGTTCGGGTAATGATCTTCGTCTTCACCGGAAGCTTGTGCGCGGCCAGTCGAAATGCTTCCTTCGCAACCTCGGGCGTCACACCATCCATCTCGAACATCATCGTACCCGCGCGCACCGGAACCATGTAATAGTCCACAGCACCCTTTCCCTTACCCATCGGAGCTTCCGCGCCGTGGTTGGTCACAGGGTGATCAGGAAAAATACGGATCCAGATCTTACCGCCGCGCTTGACCGCGCGCGTCATCGCACGACGCGCCGCTTCAATCTGCCGGGCAGTAACCCATGCCTCGGTAATCGCCTTAAGGCCATAAGTGCCAAAGGCAACATCAAGCTTTTGCGTGGCTACTCTATCACCCGCAGTCCGGCGCTTATGCCACTTGCGGTACTTCATTTTTTTCGGGAGCAACATAGAAATTTACTTACGTCGCGGAGCGCGAGGAGCGCGTTCCGTATGTTCTGCAGACTGCACCTCGACTGCTGGCGCGCCTCTTTCAAACACGTCGCCACGATAAATCCACACCTTCACGCCGATCACGCCGTAAACCGTGTTCGCGCGCACGCGAGCAAAGTCAATATCAGCACGAAGGTTATGAAGAGGAATTGAACCCTGGGCAAGCGTTTCTGTTCTGGCAATTTCCGCACCATTCAAACGTCCGGATAGCGTAAGCTTCACACCCTTGGCACCAGCTTTCATCACGCGCTCAATTGCCATTTTCATGGAACGGCGGAATGGCAAACGGCGCTCAATATCCTGCGTAATCTGCTCCCCCACAATCTGCGAAGCAAGCGAAGGGCGAGAAACTTCCTGAACGTTGATATTTAATGTCACACGGCGTCCAGGGTAAAAGGTCTTTAGAACCTTCTTCTTCAGGTCTTCAATTCCCGCGCCAGAACGACCGATCACAAATCCAGGCTTCGCGGCATGGATGGTGATGGTGAGCTGTTTTGGCGTGCGTTCGATGCCCACTTCATTAATGCCGGCTTCCTTCAGTGTTTTGCGGAAAAATTCCCGAAGCTCAACGTCTTCCTGAAGTTGGGCAACGAATTGGCGTCCACGCGCAAACCACTTGGAATCCCAAGTGTAAACGGTATTGAGACGGAACGCTTTTGGATGGACTTTATGACCCATATAATTAGGATTTGGAGGAAACCGCGATGGTAATGTGGGACATCCGCAAACGGATCGGCGTTGCTCGGCCTTGGGCACGCGGGGTAGATCGCTTGATCTTCGGACCTTCGTCAACGAAGGCGCGCGAAACAACCAAGCCCTTTTCATCGAGCTTGAGGTTGTTTACCGCGTTCGCGACGGCGGAATTCAACGCCTTCAGAACCGGAGTTGCTGCCAGTTTATTCGAAACTGCGAGCTGGCGCCTTGCAGCGTCAACCGTGAGTCCGCGAATAAGGCTGACAACAAGTCGCGATTTTCTGGGCGCGATGCGAACGAATTTTGCTTTGCTGAGTGCTTCCATACTTTCGCTTTAGCGGCTGATCTTTTTGTCTGTCGCACCTCCCGCCGGGGCCGCGGCTGGGGCCGCTGCCGCCGCGAGCGCCTTTCCGGCGTGGCGGACAAACTTACGTGTTGGTGAAAATTCACCAAGCTTATGTCCAACCATGTTCTCAACCACACGGACCTGGATAAAATCCTTGCCGTTGTGGACTGCGAACGTGAATCCTACCATCTGAGGAGTGATTGTGGACGAACGCGACCACGTTTTCACAACGGTCTTATCCCCAGGGCGGAGTTTGTCCACCTTTTTTTGGAGGTGCGGGGCAATGAAAGGCCCTTTTTTCAAACTTCGTGTCATAGGGGTTAGGCTGCGCGATTCTTATCGTGATTTCTTCGTCTCACAATGAGCTTGTCTGATGCCTGCTTCTCTTTCCTGGTTTTGACACCGAGCGCCGGTTTTCCGGTAGGTGTCTTCGGGTGCTTGAGACCAATGGAGTTTCGGGCCTCGCCTCCACCGTGCGGGTGATCAACCGGGTTCATAGCCTTGCCACGTACTGACGGGCGAATACCGCGCCAACGCGAACGGCCTGCTTTGCCCCAACGAACCAATCCCCAATCAGGATTTGAAACCGTACCGATCGTAGCCATACACACCTTCAATACCCGGCGAATTTCTCCCGATGGAAGCTTTAGCGTTGCGTGGTCTCCCTCAATAGCGAGGAGATCTGCTGCCGCACCTGCTCCGCGGACCATCTGTCCGCCCGCTCCAGGCTGGAGCTCAATGTTATGCACCTGCATGCCGACCGGGATCTTCTCAAGCGGGAAACGATTGCCAACGGTTGGCTCGCCCTTGTCTTTACTGGTCACAACCGTCATCCCTACCGTCAAGCCGTGCGGAGCCAAGATGTACGTCTTATATCCGTCAGCATAGGCCAAGAGGGCAATGCGCGCCCCGCGATTTGGATCGTATTCAATGGTCTGGACCTTGGCTGGAATATTTAGCTTCTCGCTCTTCCAATCAATGGTACGAACATGCGTACGACTGCCTCCTCCGCGGCGGCGAACGGTAATCTTTCCGCCCGCTCCACGGCCGGCCATCTGCTTGCGGGCAACGAGCAGCGACTTGGTCGGCTTGTTCGTCGTAACATCAGCAAAAGACTGCACGCTTGATTTGCGACGACCGGCAGTTGTTGGTTTGTAGTTCTTAATCGGCATACACTAGAGCGTAAAGATATCAACGCGCGTTCCCTTAGGAACGGTCACCAAGGCTTTCTTCCAATCTGAAAGACGTGCAGAAATGCGTCCACGAACTTTCTCTTTTCCGTGCACGCGCATGATGCGAACACTGGTAGGAGAAACCTTATAGACACTTTTGAACGCTTCACGGATAGTGACGCGATTTGCCAGGAGCGGAACGCGGAAGGCGTACACGCCAGAGTCAGCAAGGTGTGCCAGCTTCTCCGTCACAAGCGGAGCAAGAAGCGTCTTTGCCGCAAGAGCAGAAACAGGAACGGACGGAGCCCGTACCACATCTTCTTTTTTAACCTTTGCGGTTTTACCGGACTTCGCCACAACCTTCGGCTCCTCTACGGCGTCTGCAGTTTTTGCAGTATTTCGTTTAAAAATTGCCATATTAGAGGACAAAAGTGTGTTCGAGTGTTTCAATCGCCGCCTTGGAAGCCACGACAACGCCGTACTTCGCGAGATCGCGTGCGTTCAAGCTATGAGCATACATGCTCTTCGTCTTTGGCATATTCTTGAGCGCGCGGATCATCTTATCATCGCCGGGAGTAACAAGAACAAGTGCGGACTTTTCAGCCCCTGGAAGTACCTTTCGCATTTGAGCGGCCAGCTTTGTCTTTCCTTCCGGAAGGACAAAATTCTCAACCGCTACAAAGGCTGAGTCTCTCAGCTTGTCCGTCAGCAACATAGCGATAGCAAGACGCCTAGTTTTCTTGTTGATCTTCACGCTAAAATTCTGCTCCTTGTGTGGACCATGCGTGATACCACCGCCAATCCAGATTGGAGAACGAGAAGAACCATGACGAGCACGGCCCGTTCCCTTCTGCTTCCACGGCTTCTTACCACCACCGCGAACCTCTGAACGATCCTTCACGTGAGCATGAATTGCTCTGCTATTTGCGTCCTGAGCTACGACAACGTCATGAATGACAGATGTCTTTGGTTCAACGGCAAACAAAACGTCAGACAGCGGGAGCACGCCGACTTCTTTGCCTTCAAGATTGTAGAGTTTTACTTCGACCATACATTGCCGAGAGTTGAGTGAATGGTGACAAGGCCACCGCGCGCACCAGGAACTGCACCTTTGACACCGAGGATGTTCTTCTCTTTATCAATGGTCACAACCTCTAAATTTTGAACGGTCACACGATCACCGCCCATACGACCCGCCATGCGCATCCCTTTGAAAACACGCTGGATACCACCCGCACCAATGGAACCGGACTTGCGAACCTGGTCCTTATGACCGTGCGTGGTCGGATGACCGTGGAAACCGTGGCGCTTCACAACGCCCTGGAATCCATGGCCCTTAGACACTCCTGTCACCGTGATAAGGTCACCAACGGCGAATGAGTCTACAGAGAGCACCGCTCCAGGCTCAAGCGCTTCATCTTCCTTCAGACGAAGTGACCGCATGTGCGCGAAGCCTTCATTTGCCTGAGCTTTAGAAACGTGCTTTTTCTTTCCGTAACCAATGAGCGCGACTTTGTGACCGGCATCATCTTGACCTACCCGCGCAACCGTACACGGTCCCGCAGAAATCAAGGTGACGGCAACAGCATTACCATCCTCTCGGAAGGCTTGGGCCATCTCCAATTTTGTTCCAATAATGTATTTCATAGGCAGTATGTTCTTGCGCAAGGCAGAGGAACGCATGAGTCTTTTTAACGAAAAGGACCATGGCCCTTCGCTCCGTCGGACGGAGCTTCGGCGCCATAGCCCGAAGTATCGGTTCCCTTGCGGGAAGTCGAACGTTCAGGTTTTTTTCGCAAAAAGTGTAAATAGGCAATCAATACTCACAACTCCGTCACAGAGCGTCGGGAAGGTTTTCCGCTAGGGATCTTTCTTTCCGGTCCGTTATGGGAGGTTTGTGTTCGAGATTGCGATCAAATCATCATCTCATGATGTCCTGATCGCAATCTCGAACAAGCGCACGTTACATTTTGATCTCAATGTCTACTCCGGCAGGAAGGTTCAAGCTCATAAGAGCATCAATCGTCCGTTCGGTTGGGTTTACAATGTCGATCAAGCGCTTATGAATGCGCATCTCGTATTGATCCCGGGAAGTCTTGTCAATGAAAGTGGAGCGGTTGACCGTGTACCGGCGGCGCTCTGTTGGAAGCGGTACCGGGCCAAGGACGGAAGCTCCGCTTCTCTCAGCGGTCTTAATGATAGTGACCGTGGCGGCGTCAATGATCTTGTGATCATAGGCGCGGATTTTGATGCGGATTCGGGATTCCTTCTCCGCTTCTTGTGTTTTTTTCTTATCGTCAGACATACGAACAAAGGGCGAGGTTTTAAGCAGAGGAAGGGAGAGTCTTCAGGTGAAGACCTCTCCCTTCTTGCTGTTCTCTTATTTACTCAAGAATTTTTACTACAACACCGGCACCCACTGTGCGCCCACCTTCACGGATAGCAAAGCGCGTCTTATCTTCAAGAGCAACAGTGCTCATGAGGGTGACGATGCAGTTCACCGTGTCTCCAGGCATAACCATTTCCGTTCCGGCTGGGAGCTCAATAGCACCAGTAACATCCGTGGTACGGATGTAGAACTGTGGCTTGTATCCCTTGAAAAACGGCTTGTGGCGTCCACCCTCTTCCTTAGTCAAAGCGTAAATTTCCGCTTCAAACTTTGTATGAGGAGTGACGGAACCTGGCTTTGCAAGCACCTGACCACGTTCTACGTCCGTCTTTTTGACGCCACGGAGAAGCACGCCGGCATTGTCTCCAGCCATACCGGAGTCAAGCGACTTATTGAACATTTCGATACCTGTAACCACCGTCTTTTGCGTATCGCGCAAACCGATGATGGCAACTTCATCGTTCACCTTCACCATGCCGCGCTCAATACGGCCGGTTACCACCGTGCCGCGTCCCTCAATAGAGAACACATCCTCAATAGACATGAGGAATGGCTTCTCTGTGTCGCGAATCGGGTCCGGAACGTATTCATCAAGAGCCTTGATGATATCGAGGATCGGCTTTGCGGCCACATCATCAGCCGGGTTCTCAAGCGCCTTAGAGGCGGAACCGCGGATAACCGGGGTAGTGTCTCCTGGGTACTGATACTTCGTCAAAAGATCACGAACTTCCTGCTCCACAAGGTCCAAAAGCTCTGGGTCATCAACCAGGTCAACCTTGTTCAAGAAAACAATGATGTACGGAACACCAACCTGGCGAGCGAGCAGAATATGCTCACGCGTCTGAGGCATTGGACCGTCAGCAGCAGAGACCACCAGGATAGCGGCGTCCATCTGAGCGGCACCCGTGATCATGTTTTTCACATAATCAGCGTGTCCCGGACAGTCAACGTGCGCGTAGTGGCGCTTGTCAGACGAGTACTCAACGTGGCTGGTGGCGATCGTTACGATCTTTGTAGCATCACGAACCGTACCGCCTTTGGCGATATCGGCGTATGCCTTTGCCTTTCCAAAGCCACGAGCGGCTGAAACAGCCGTCAAGGCCGCCGTAGTGGTGGTCTTGCCGTGGTCAACGTGACCAATGGTGCCGACGTTAACGTGCGGCTTCTCACGAACAAATTGCTCTGCCATACATCGTTTATGGAGCGTTTTCTTCCCGGTAAGGGAAGAATGCGCAAAAGAGTGAGAAAATACTAAGAATGAAATGCTGCAAGAGTGTAGCAAAACCCCCGGAATCACGCAAGGGCCAAGGGGGACTACACCGCCTCCAAGTAGAATCTCTCCTCACCGTCCCCTCCCACCGGGCCCTTTCGAGCGATGGGTTTTCTGGGCAAATTAGCCTCTGAAGCCTCTTCTCTCAATGATTCCTGGGGTTCCGGAGAAAATGCCGGCGCTTGCACGGATCGCTCAGATTCATAGGGAACCACTTCAGGCTCCTCTGGAGCCATGGCGGCCATCACCTGGCGCTCAAGAGCGATGGGATCAAAATCCGCCTCCCCGTCCTCAAGATCAAGGCTCGGCTCTACCCCCGCGTCAAATTTTTCAACATAGCCGTTAATTCTCGCTTCGTTCCCGACAGTTTCTTCCTCTTTGCGAAAGGTGCGAATATCGAGCAATGATTCGTATTCCGCCAGTGGCAAAAGTACCACCGGCTCTTCCCCATCGTTACCGGTAACGATTATTCTGTCCCCGGTACGCTTGGCCAGTTTCAAAAGACGGTCAAATTGCGAATTCTGCATATACCCGAATCTTAAGGAGTGCGCCCGCGAAAGTCAATGTTTAAAATTTCTCCGTTTCTTTAAATTTGAGCTGATACTTTTGATGGTCGGCGATGAATTTCGCGATTCGATCAACGGCCCAAGCGAAAGCCAGCACAGCCAAGAAGATAAGGAAACTCTGATATGTTACTTTTGAAATGCCCGATCCTTCATACGTAAATTTCACCAAACTGACGAGGACGCCGAAGGTGGTAATGGTACTCAAATTTTTAATAGTCGAGTTCGTGCCCTGATTCATAACGTCCGCGGTGACATCAATGGCTCTCTGCAAGTAGTCTCTCGTCATCTTCCAAATTTCCTTAATATACTCGAGCGTATCGAGCAGAACCTCAAAACGGTACTCGAACAGCGTTGTTAAATAGGGCTCGAGTCCGGCATGAGAAGCAACAGAGTGCCGAGTATTCACGTATGTACCCATTTGGTTCATGCGGTTCCCAATGAGATCAATGGTGACACGATACCTGTCAAGCTTTGCCCGCAACACTCGCGCCTCTTTCAGTCCAATATTTTTTCGTTCGATCATCTCATCAATCTCCTCCCAAATCGTTCGATGGATGGAAAGGTACTTGCCCAGCTGATCTTTAAATTCTCGAAAAAATATCTGCGCATCAACTAATTGACGCGCAAAATTCTCATCCTCCGGAGTAACAGCGATAACAATGTGCGAATCAGTCTTAAACACCACCGCGTCATCAGCCTGAATTTTCTGATACACCACGCCAAATGTTTTCGGCACATGCTCACTAGCCGGTTTATCCGTTGTCATCGTCACGACCGCAGGATGGTCAGTCTTCAAGTTAGCAAGAACCTTCGGCGTGGGTGCACCAAGTGAAAAACTATAAGAAAGTCCTGGCGAAAATTGATCATCAAAATAGCTTTTCAGCTCAGCCTCCGCTTTTTTCACGTCATTAGTTGCGAGTTCGAGCACGTGAAGCCCGTCTTCATAGTACCGAATCTCAATCCCCGACTTCGTGGTTGCTCGAACAACCTCAAGAAACCCCGGTTCCTTCTCAACAGACGTCAGCCACATTTTCTTTTGGTAATCGCGCAACTTCTTCGCATCGAGTGGCAACTTAGACGTCCCCGCTGACAGCAAATCATAAATCTCGCTCAAATGAAGCGTCGTGCGCTGATACCAGCCGCCAAAGGACACAATAAATTTCTTTTCTACCGCGCCTCCTCTCTTCATACTTATACCGAGTATAACAGAACAACGAGCCCCGCATGGGACTCGTTTTTTCTGATTCGATCGCTTGTCATGACTGTGATTCGAGGAGGTCATACTCATCGACCATATATTGTAGCTGTTCTCTAGAGTATCCCTGCGCCATCAGTGAGGTCTCAGCGGTTCTAAACAAAGCATCAACATCTTCTTTTGGCCATTCATTAATTCGGTCAAAGGCATTTGAGAACCGAAACGCAAAATCCTCCGGTATGGTGTATTTCCTTCCCTGAGCTATCGCGGCAACAAGACCATACATTTTCTTTTTCTCCGCCCAATTTCGCTCTTTATTCTCAAAGTTGCTTCCTAAGCTGGAACCCAGATCCTGCCCTATGGCATAAATTATCCTCTGTCTTTCCTTCTTATCTTTTCTATCTCGCTCAAAATCTTTTGATGGCGATTCGACCTGTCCGTCGACCTTCTTCATCCGGTCCATCGGTCTAGCTCCTCCACCAGCTTCCGCTGTACTCATATTTGGTGATCTTAATATCGATGATGCCTCAAATAGTACCCCCCCCCCGGACTTCCAAGTCGAGGACATGTTGTGCAAAAAAAACGAGCCCCGGATGGGACTCGTCTTTTCTTGCGGGGGTCGAGGCATGGGTCGACAAAGAAGTCGACCCCTACGGACTACTTGCCGGACCTTTCTTTGATAATTGTCTCCGCCACGTTTCTTGGAACTTCCTGGTACATGCCGAATTCCATGGAGTAGGAGGCACGGCCCTGAGTAAGTGAACGCAGGTTAGTGGCGTAGCCGAACATTTCGGCTAGAGGGACCTGAGCGCGGACCGTTTTCACGTTACCGCGGTCGCCCATTTCTTGGATCTGTCCGCGCTTGGAGTTCAAGTCGCCGACAACAGTTCCCATGAAGTCTTCTGGCGTAACCACCTCGACCTTCATAATTGGCTCGAGCAAAACAGGTTTCGCTTTAGCGATAGCTGCCTGGAAAGCCATGGAGCCAGCCATCTTAAAGGCCGCTTCATTAGAGTCAACGTCATGGTATGAACCATCGTACACCGTAGCTTTGATGTTAATAAGCCTGAAGCCGGCCAGCACACCGCGATCACAAGCTTCACGAGCACCCTTGCCGATTGGCGTGATGAACTCGCGCGGAATGGCTCCGCCCTTTACTTCATCAACGAAGACAAAGTTCTCGCCTTCAGGATCCACGAATGGTTCTACGCGCAACCAGGCATGGCCGTACTGTCCGCGTCCACCGGATTGCTTCACGTACTTGCCCTCGCCCTCAGCAGATGTACGGATAGTCTCGCGATACGCTACCTGCGGTTTACCTACTGTTACTTCAACGTTATATTCCCGCTTCATGCGGTCAACCATGATTTCCAAATGCAACTCGCCCATACCGGCAATGATCGTCTGGTTTGAATCAACGTCCGTATGCACATGAAACGTAGGATCCTCTTCCATGAGTTTGCCGAGGGCCATACCCATACGCTCCTGGTCACCCTTGGTCTTTGGCTCAACAGCTTGGGAGATAACCGGATCCGCAAAGGTGATGGATTCGAGAACAATCGGATGATCCGGGTCACAAAGTGTTTGGCCAGTAGCCGTACCCTTCAAACCAACAGCGGCGGCAATCTCACCGGCATACACCTGATCAACTTCTTCGCGCGAGTTCGCGTGCATACGCACGATACGCGAGAGGCGTTCCTTCTCACCCGTGGACGAGTTCAAAATATACGTGCCCGCCTTCACGGTTCCGGAGTACACGCGGAAGAAGGCTAGCTTGCCCACGAATGGATCAGCAGCGATCTTAAAGGCGAGGGCGGCGAATGGCGCGTCATCTTTGGCAGGACACTCGATAAGCTCTTCTGGATTATCAGGATTGAAACCAGAGATGGCCGGGCGATCAAGCGGAGACGGCAGAAACTCGACTACAGCATCAAGCATCTGCTGAACACCCTTATTCTTGAGCGAGGATCCGCAAATAACCGGAAACACCTTCATGGCAATAACACCCTTGCGCAGTGCCGCTTTCAGTTCTGGCACGGAAATTTCTTCGCCGGCAAAAAATCGCTCCATGAGCGTTTCATCATGCTCAACGCAGGCCTCAACCAGCTTTGTACGATATTCTTCTACCTTTGTTTTATACTCATCAGGAACATCAATCTCCTCAATCTCTTTGCCAAGATCATCCTTGTACACGTACGCCTTACGCGTGAACAAATCAATCAAACCCACAAAATTTGCCTCCGTACCGATTGGCAACTGAATAGGATGCGCGTTCGGAGACAAGCGCGCGTGGATGCTCGCCAAATCCTTATAAAAGTCTGCACCTGTTCTATCGAGCTTGTTGATATAGCACACGCGCGGTACACCATACTTGTCAGCCTGGTGCCAGACGGTTTCTGATTGCGGTTCAACGCCAGCTACGCCGTCAAAAACGGTTACTCCGCCATCAAGCACGCGCAAAGAACGCTCAACTTCAACCGTGAAGTCTACGTGTCCTGGGGTATCAATAATGTTGATGCGGTGATCTTTCCAGAAACAGGTGGTGGCAGCGGCTGTGATGGTGATCCCGCGCTCCTGTTCCTGTTCCATCCAGTCCATGGTGGCCTCTCCCTCATGCACTTCACCGATCTTGTGCTTCTTTCCGGTGTAGAAAAGCACGCGCTCCGTGGTGGTGGTCTTACCCGCGTCAATGTGGGCGATAATACCGATATTCCGAACTCGCTCTAAGGGATAATCGCGGTTCATAAATAGCTTTGGTAATTGACCGTTAGTACTATCTCGCCAAGTGAGCAAACGCGCGGTTGGCGTCTGCCATGCGCTGAACGTCTGCGCGCTTCTTCACGGCTTCACCTTCATTCTTGGCGGCGAGCATGATTTCTTCAGCTAACTTTTCAGCCATCGGCTTGCCTTTCTTTCCGCGGGCAGCGATCAAAATCCAGCGATAGGCCAAAGCGAAGCGACGATCACCACGCACCGGCATAGGCACCTGGTAGTTAGCACCGCCAACACGCTTGCTTTTCACCTCAACAGTTGGGGTGATGTTTTTGAGCGCGTTATCAAACACGACCATGGGGTCTTCCTTTGTCTCAGCAGCAACAATATCAAAACAATCATACACGACCCGTTCTGCCGTAGACTTCTTTCCATCCTTCATGACGTAATTGACGAGCTTCGTAACCAAAACATTCCCGTACTTAAAGTCGGGAATGAGTTCGCGTTTAACGGCGCTTTTACCACGCATATTATATTAGTGTTTTGGATTTCCGTTGTTCTTCCCGCGTGGGAGCGGTACTCGGAAACGTGAGTTATGTATAGGCGGGTCTTAGACCCGCCACCTACTGTTATTTCTTTGCTTTGGCTGCCTTTGGTTTCTTTGTGCCGTAAATGGAACGGCTGCGGTTTCGGCCTTCAACGCCGGTGGCGTCATAACGTCCGCGGACAATGTGATAGCGAACACCTGGCAAGTCCTTCACGCGTCCGCCGCGGATCATGACAATGGAGTGTTCCTGAAGGTTATGTCCTTCGCCCGGAATATAAGCGGTAACTTCTGTCCCGTTTGAAAGACGGACGCGGGCAATCTTACGGAGAGCCGAGTTCGGTTTCTTTGGCGTCATGGTGGTGACCTTGACGCACACGCCGCGCTTGAAAGGCGCTCCCTTAGGGAGAACCGTGCGCTTGCGGTGCAGGGAGTCGAGCGTGTATTGCATAGCCGGAGACTTGCTCTTCGACTTGTTGCTCTTTCTACCCTTGCGGATAAGCTGGTTAATGGTTGGCATAAAAGTGGCGGAAGGTTAACACGGGGCGAAAATTAGGTCAAATAGCTTACGAATGGCTTAATCGCCTTTTTATAGGCCAATATACGTTCCGAGTAATCCCAAGCAGGAGACTCCCGATAATTGATCACAAGCAAAAGTAGCTGGCGCTTGGACAACAACGAACACATTGAGCGGACTTACGAGCGACAGCACAACCAGAACCAAGAGGATACGAGGGCCGTATTGTTCGAGTAATACGCGCGCCTTGTATGCACCTGCCTGTTCAAGCCCCGCATCAAGCACTTTTGATCCGTCGAGCGGAGGCACAGGGATAAGATTAAAGAAAAGAAGCAACATGTTCACGAGGACAACGAAGATAAGAAATGCCGGCAAAGCAGACGTGGTGGCGAGCATGCCTGCCTTGCCAAGCTCGCGGAAGGCCACGCCAGCCAAGACCGCCATCACCATATTTGCAAACGGTCCGGCCATGGCGATCACCGCTCCGTCAAATAACGGATTGGCCAAACGGCGCGGATCAAAGGGCACGGGCTTGGCCCAGCCAAAACCCACCACGAGCAACATGAGCGTGCCAAAAATATCCAAATGGGCAAGCGGGTTCAAGGTCAGCCGTCCCATGTCTTCCGCGGTGGTATCCCCGCGCCACTTCCCTACAAGCGCGTGCGAGAACTCGTGGACGGTCAGCGAGACAATCAACGCCACAGCCCAAGCGAGTGCGATGATGGGAGAGGCAGAGAGGAGTGTAAGAAACATAAAGGAAGCGTGTTGGGGCCGAGAATGTCCTTGTCAAAATTGTGGTCGGGTTACCTCCCAACAATTTTTCCAAAAACATTCTCGGCCCTTTAAAAAATCATTCGATGGAAATGTCAGCACCAACGGAACGAAGCTTGCCGAACAGATCTTCATAACCACGCTCAAGATGATCAATGCCGGTAAGCGTAGACTCGCCCTGTGCAACAAGGGCGGCGATGACGTACGCCAGCCCCGCTCTGATGTCCGGCACCTTGAGTTCTTTTGCCGGCTGTAATGAGGCAGGACCTTTGATCACCGCGGAATGCTTATAATTCTGATCCTTAAATCTGCACGCTACCTCGCCGAGACAATTATCAAAGAGCGTAATGTCCGCCCCCATCTTCACAAGTTCCTCCGTGTACCCAAACCGTTCCTGATAGACCGTCTCATGGATCACGCTCGTCCCCTCAGCCTGCGTCAGGGCAACTACGAACGGCTGTTGCCAATCCGTCATGAAGCCCGGATGCGTGTCAGTCTCAATCTGCAAACCTTTGTACTTTTTACCGCCGATGAAGCGGATGCCTCCGTCCTCGACAATATATTGCCCGCCCATTCTGCGCACGGCGTTCAGGAATGTGATCATGTCTCGGTGTTCAGCCCCCTCGCAGAAAATCTCGCCTCTCGTAGCCAGCGCCATTGAGGCATAACTCGCCGCCTCCATGCGGTCCGGAAGGATGCGATGAGTACAGCCATGAAGCTTCTCGACGCCCGTAATCTCAATATGTCTCCCCGCTCCCATTTCAATAATCGCTCCCATCTTCTGGAGCATCATAATGAGATCGACAATCTCTGGTTCGATCGCGGCATTCTTGATAACGGTTCTGCCCTTCGCAAGTACGCCGGCAAGAATGGCCGTCTCAGTCGCTCCGACTGATGGATACGGAAGATCAATCAACGTCCCCTTCAATCCATCTTTCGCCGTTGCCCGGTATCCTTCCTTGTCAGCTTCAATAACAGCTCCCATCTTCTCAAGCGCATCAATGTGGAAGTTCACTGGACGAGGACCGATCTTGTCTCCGCCAAGCATTGGCACGTAGCCCTCCCCCGCCCGGTGAAGCAACGGAGCGAGCGCCAAAATCGCTAACCGATTTTTCCTAGATAATTGCATCGCTGAAGTACTCGCAATCTCCTTCACCCGGATCTTCAAAGTATGATCGATGAGTTCGGTCTTGGCGCCAAGCATGGTAATAAGCTCGCGCGCAATTTCGCTCTCTTGTTGTAGTGGAACATTTTCCAAAATGACCTCATCCGCCGTCAGCAAACAGGCGATCATCATTTTTGAGGCTGCATTTTTTGCTCCGGCAATTCTGACGGAACCTTTGAGCGGTTTACCGCCGGTCACTTTCAATGTGTTCATAATCGAGGGGGGGGCGAGGCAAGCCTCGCCCATACGGCGGGTTCAAAAGAGAACAACGATGTTCATAGTAGTGAAAGGATACAGAGGAAGCCCAAAAAGGGAAAGTTTTAAAACACAACGGCCGAGCTCTGCATGCGTGCAAAGCTCGGCCCGTGGTCACTGGAAACGTTGTCTACCGCTTCGGGAGCACGAGGCCCGCGGCCGACATGCGATCACCGAACCAGTCTTTGAGCACGCCGCTGGCCACGTTCCGCTGGCGGTACGCGGCATGGGACATGCCATTCCGTCCGTACTTGGTCCGCAAGTGGAGATCCAAGTTGTGGGAAATGTGCTCCACCGTAGGGGCTACCCACCGCTTCCGATCTTGGTATTCCCGATCGCGATAATCGGGCCTGACGTAGCGCCCCAGGATCTTCAACACCTCCTTCGCATAGCCGGAATTTGAGTCTGCGTTCTCCGCAGTGGGGTCAGGAATCTCAACCAGGTCGCCGGTCCAAAAGCGGGCCCGGAGAATCTCCTGGTAGGCCCGCAGATCAGCAGGCGTGGGGGCGCGCACGTGGATGCCGTCGTTCGAAACGCCCACGAGAATATGCCTGCTCCCGCGCCGATCAAGAACGGCACGTCCCCGCCCCGCCTTGATGATCAAGGACTTCTTTGGCTTGGGACGAAGCGTGGAAGAAATGAAGTACGTTACCCCACCGTCCACCACCACGTGGCAGTCATAGAGCTCAGTCACGATAGATGAACCCTTCGGGGGCTGACCGATGAAACGCTCGCCGATGAAAATGGGGTAATCCGGATGAAGGACATCCCCAGTCTTCTCGTCTGGTTCCCCAGTGTGGACAAAGCTTCCCCTCAGGGTGACGGTATCCCCCGAAAAGTGGCGCTCGTCAAGACGGTCAGCCAACGCCGCCACATCCCATTCCACGTACTGTTGCGGATCGACCGCGTGGAAGCTGAGATACTGATTGCCAACAGCCAATCGGCGAAGCGCCTCCTTGCGCTCCACAACAGGACGCCCGGCCCAGCTTTCCGCAAACGGATAGAAGGTCCGAACATCACTCTCCTCACGCGCAATGCGCACCGAGCGATCACGCCCCGCGTACCGGACAAGACTGAGCGGGTCACTCCTGGCCGCCACGCCGTCCACGGGCTCCGCACACATCTGGAGTTCGGGGATGTGAACCGCCACCACGTCTTCAATTACCTCTTCCGCGTCACGGAGCGAGGTGCGGTAATCACGGACGAACTGGCGCGCGCCGAGCGCGTGGATGCGTGAACCAGTAATTCCCGAATGAAGTTCGCACCAGGCGAGGTGAAGAGCGTCAAGACCGTGAAGGTCCGCAACCCGCTCATGATGAAGCGCGCTTGATTCGAGCTTCTTCGAAATCTCATACTCAGTAGCATACGGACGGAAGAAATCCGTCAGATCTGGCTTATACGCCTCTTCCACGAGCTCCGCATAATTCGGCTCGATCATGTGAGAAACCTCCATCGAAAATTGGTTGCCCGCGAAACGGGCAACACCGCAACGTAGCAAATACTCGTCCATTGTGCAAATACAACAATAGGGGTCGAGACATGGCTCGACCCCTACGGCGCTCGCGTGCCATTAAATACCCTCGCCGAAATGGAACTTGTCGGTTAACTTTTCGTATGCAAAAATCTCATCATCCTTAAAGAACCGCTTGATTTCAACTTTAGCGGAGTCTACGGAATCAGATGCGTGGACCATGTTTGAGGGGACGTTCATGGACAGATCTGCGCGGATGGTGCCGGCGTCAGCCACGCGGGGGTTTGTAGAGCCAACAATAATGCGCACTGTTTCAATGGCATCCAGTCCTTCAAGCACCATGGCGATTATCGGCGTCTGCATCATGAAGCCAAGCAGGGACGAAAAAAACGACTTGTCCTTCAAATGACCGTAATGCTCAGTCAGCGTGGCTTCATCAAGGTGCGCCATTTTTATGGCCACGATCTTCAAGCCCTTGCGCTCAAATCTGCCGATCACCTCTCCTGCAAGCTCGCGCTGTAAAGCATCTGGCTTCACGAGCACGAGTGTCTTTTGAATTTCTGCCATAAAATATTGGTTAATTGGCCTAAAAGATACGGGAGGTAGGAGTGTTTGTCAAACAAATATGAAACGGCTAAGGTGTCCGCGCATTGATGGGAGCAGTCATGACCCAGATTCTTTCTTGGAATCAAATTCAAACCGGAGCCATTCCGAACAGGGACAGGTTTGCGGAGGCGCAGGCCTTCCTCCGCGAAAGGCTGGTGCTCTGCCCGCACTTCTACGGAGCGATCATGTGCGGTTCCGTCATCATGGGATCTGCCGAACCGTGGAGCGACTTTGACGTCCTCCTAATGCTCGACATTGACAATATCCACAAGCGAAACGACGCCCACCACTTCGTGAAGTCGCTCGTCAAAATCACGGTACGCAGGACGCACATCCCGCTGTCCGTCATCCTAGAGGAGCTGAAGGTGGCCAAGCGCGGGCGCCACAGTATCACGATCGGCTTCCGCGACCACCTGTCCTGGGCGCGAGAGAACGGCGGATTAGTAGGCAAGGATCCGCTCGAGTACATTCGCGTCACCCGGCCGAAGAGAAAACTCAGAAAGGAAGCGTGCACGTACATCATCTACTCCATTCAGCGCCTGACCGCGGGCCGAGTAGAATACGACAGCCTGTCAGAGGAAGGCCGGAACAGGGTTCTTGGCAAGGCGTTTGACCTGCCGTTCCACGCTACCAGGCGGTACTTGGAACTGCATGGCCGAGACTGCTCCCATATGGGGCGCCAAGAAGTGCTGGAGACTGCCCAATCCGCAGGCCTGCCGAAAGACATGCTGGAGTCGCTTCAGCACATCAAAGCACGCCACAACGACTACGGTAATCAGGTTCAGGCCAGACTCATGGATCCGAATCGCAAAGAATACGAGCGGTTCATCGAGTCGCTCCAAGAAGTGATGGAGGTGGCCATCCACTTTCTCTACGAGCTGGGCGGAATCATCAACTAGTGCCCCGCTTCTCTCGCGTCCGTCCCCCTGGGGCGGACGCGTTGTCGTTTCAGTGGCCTCCCCCTAGAGACCATCGACCGTTGGCTCTCCGCCACTACTCGTTACTCGGACATCTCCATTCGTGTCCGTTCGATAAGTTGTTACGCCAAATTTTGTTAGGCGGGCAAGAACATCTTCATCCGGCAGTCCGTAGGAATTTCCGACGCCGACAGAAATGATGGCCGTATTCGGCGAGATCATTTTTAATAACTGTTCACTCGATGAGGTTCGGCTCCCATGATGTCCAACTTTCAAGACATCAACATGCGGAAGAACCCAATCAGCTTCTTGGGCAATGCCGGCATCGCCCGTCAAAAGTATTGTCGTCTCTCCATATGTCAATAAAACCGCCACTGATCCATCATTCGGGTCATCAAGCTCGGCCTTCTCATACGGCATACTCGGCCAAATAATGTCGAGTCTAGCGCCATTCCCAAGATCATAGGTATCGCCATCTTTGAAATGAAGGGACTCCGGCGCCAGCTTTTCATACTCGTGAAACTCCGGCGTGGTGTAGCCCTGCCCGCTATCCGCCGCTTGAGCGACGTGATAATTTTCGAGCACAGGAACGAGTCCCATCAAATGATCGGCATGCGGATGCGTGTTGATAACAAGATCAATTGATCTATCCCACGGCAACATCACGCTTTGCAATTTTTGGAGAACCGCCGAGTCCGGCCCGCCATCAATCAATACTTGTTTTTCTGGCCCGTCGATAAATATCGCATCGCCCTGTCCGATATCAAAAATAAATACCGAAAGCGATTTTGGCTGAAATAGTTTACCTCGAATAATCTCGATTCTCGCTAAAAATAATCCGCAGACAAGAACGGGAATCGCGACAAGCAAAGCTGTTCGGCGAGAAATGATCATAGGTTGAGAACAGCGAACGGCAAGCTAGCCATGGCGTCGATCACTCGGAGAATACATTCGAGGAAGAACCAGCCAGGGAGAGACAGGAGGCCCCCTCCTACTCCCCCATAAATGGGGGAGAGTACGTGGGTGATCACTCCCGTAGTGCCGGCGGACATGGCGTAAGGGAGAAAAGGTAGGACGAGCAAGTTCGTAAAAGGCCCGATGATCGATAGCCGATGAAAGCCAAAAATAATTACTGGCAAGGTGGCGAGGGTGGCCGCCAGCGTACACGAAAATGATTCGCGCAAGCCAAATGTTTCGGGTATCCATTTAAGTCTCTCGGCGAGAGGTTTGGCGAATGCCATGAGGCCCGCCGTGGACAACACCGAAAGTTGGAACCCCGCATCATCCCGTAGAATCCTTGGCGAGAAAAAGAGCATGATAGCAACCGTCAGCAACAGCGCATTCCAACCCGAACTTTTTCGTCCAAGCTGAGACGCGGTGATGGCGATGGCGCCCATGATGCCCGCGCGCATA
This sequence comes from Patescibacteria group bacterium, assembly GCA_041660165.1. Classification (GTDB taxonomy): domain Bacteria; phylum Patescibacteriota; class Patescibacteriia; order UBA9934; family UBA9934; genus JAGORL01. The sequence continues at coordinate 24,307 of JBAZWW010000004.1, forward strand.
ACCGCCCCTTCCCCGCCAGCAAGAATGACAAATCCGGCAATGGCGCAAAGCACAAAAGGAAACGCATACTGCCGTTTCAAACCCGCATAAATGAGAAATGCCAGCGCAAGCGAGGACACCAGCGCCACGTTATACCCGCTCGCCGCCACCACGTGCGAGGTGCCCGTTCGCACAAAGCGCTGTTTCCAATTATCAGGAAACGCGTTGTCGCCGATGAGCAAACCGGCCAACAATTGCGCATGCGGTTCGCCATACGTTTTTCTGATCTCGGTTACAACACGCTCGTGAATCTTGCCGAGTACTATCCTTGGTCCCATCTTCACGCCTCGCGCCAACACAAACGGCTCGCTTCGGGAATAGCACTGCGCAAAAATACCTTTAGCTGCCAGAAATCTGTCATATCGAAAACCATCAAACGGTTCAGGAGACTCTAGATCGCAATGCACGCCGATCTTATCGCCCAGCTCGCCATGAGAATAGAGTGGAACGAATGCTAACACCTTATCGGCAACCGGCGCGCCATCCACTATCAGATGTTCAAGGGTCAACTGCTCGCCCTTCTCACCCACTGCCCGTTTCATGATGATGCCCGTGACGCTAGCGTTTTTGCTGAGGTGAAAAGCAACAGAATCTGGCCGAGGCTGAAACCCCGGATAAAACGAATAGACCGCCACGCCGAAAATAAAAACGACGAGCAAGGCTCTTAAGGCTTTGCTCGGCGTCATCTTCATCACACAACGAAATTCACAATCTTGCCCTTCACTTGGATCACTTTTTTCGGCTCGCACGTGAGGAATTTCTGAACGTTAATGTCTGCTCGAGCAAGCTCTAGGACTGATAAATCTGATAGGGCCGATGGGACTAATAGGGTGGCGCGGAGCTTGCCGTTTACCTGAACAGCAATTGAAACATTCTCATCCACTAAAAGCTTCTCATCTGCCTCCGGCCATGCTTGTTCCTCAACAAACCCCCTCTCCCCCATCTTCTCCCAAAGCTCATTCGCAAGATGCGGGGCGAACGGGACAAGGATGCGCAAGAACAGGGCAAAGCTTTCTTTCGAGATGCCCTTCTCCTGCGCCTCATTCACAAATGACATCATGGATGAAACAGCGGTGTTGAATTTGAAATGCTCGATATCCGCTGTGACTTTGCTGATGGTTTTGTGCAGAGCACGGGCCACCTCGGAGGCCGAGACGGGGTCGAAACGTAGTTCGACCCCTACGGCGAGGGCCTTCTCGGACAAACGCTCGATCTTATCCAAAAATCGTCGAACACCAATCACTCCGTTGGTGCTCCACGGTACTGGCTCCTCAAAAGGCCCCATGAATAACTCGTACACACGCAGAGTGTCGGCACCGAACTCCTTCACGATCTCATCCGGATTCACCACGTTGCCCTTTGACTTGCTCATCTTTGTTCCATCTTCAGACATGATGAGGCCGTGGGAGTGACGACGAACATACGGTTCGCTCGTCGGCACGAGTCCTTGATCAAATAAAAACTTATTCCAGAAACGCGAGTACAACAAGTGAAGCGTGGTGTGTTCCATCCCGCCGTTATAAAGGTCAACCGGCATCCAGTACTTAAGTGCTTCTTTCGAAGCGAATGCTTCGTCATTGTGCGGATCCGCGTACCGCAAGAAATACCAGCTTGATCCCGCCCAGTTCGGCATCGTATCGGTTTCCCGCCTTGCCGGACCACCACATTGAGGGCACGTTGTGTTTACGAATGACTCGATGGATGCGAGCGGTGATTCGCCGGTGTCCGTGGGTTCGTACCGTTCAACCTGAGGGAGTTCGACGGGGAGTTGAGAGTCAGGGACGGCGATCCAGCCGGCCTGAGACTCCCCATGGCCACCCTGAGACTCCCCCGTAGCCCCCTCTTGGAAAGAGGGGGAGCGCCCATCCTGAGAGACAGAGCGCCCGTTCTGAGCACAGCGCTCGCAAAAAACGAGTGGAATTGGCTCGCCCCAATAGCGCTGGCGAGAAAAAACCCAGTCGCGGAGTTTGAAGGTAGTTTTCTTTTTGCCTAAACCTTTTTCTTCAAGCCACTGGATTATTTCCTTCGTTGCCTCATCAGAAGTCATCCCATCGAACTGACCTGAATTTATAAGCCTGCCACGATGAGAGTAAACACTTTCACCCATCTCAACGCTTTTCTTAATAACTTCAAGAATCCCCGCTTCATCTGACGCTTTATACGTCGTCATCCATTCCCTAACTCCATTCCCTATAACAGCAGGAAGAACAACTTCCTTGAATTTCAACTCAAATTTCTTCGCGAAGGCAAAGTCGCGCTCATCATGGGCGGGGACGGCCATGATGGCGCCGGTGCCGTAGTGCGGGAGGACGTAGTCGGCGATCCAAACGGGAATTTGCTCGCCGGTAGCGGGGTTCGTAGCATAGGCACCAGTGAAGACGCCGATTTTTTCCTTTGAGTCATCGCCACGTTCGATTTCGGTTTTTTTCTGAACCGAGAGCACATATTTTTCTACCGCTTTCTTCTGCCCGCCAGTAGTCAACGTAGCGACGAGGGGATGCTCTGGCGCGAGGACGAGGTACGTGGCGCCGAAGATCGTGTCGGGGCGGGTCGTGAAGACGGTGATGGGGTCGATACTTGGATCGACCCCTACGGCACGGAATTCGATCTCCGCGCCTTCGCTTCGGCCGATCCAATCCTCCTGTTGCTTTTTGATCTTCGGCAAATAATCGACGTCTTTAAGGTCGTCAATCAACCGATCGGCATATTTTGTGATGGCAATCATCCACTGCTCCTTCTCGCGCCTCTCAACGGCCGTACCGCAACGCTCGCAACAACCGCCGACAACTTCCTCGTTCGCAAGACCGATCTTGTCCTTTGGGCACCAATTGATGAGCGCCTTGGCTTTGTAGGCCAGCCCCGCTTTGAAAAATTGCAAAAACTGCCACTGCGTCCAACGATAATATTTTGGATCCGTCGTATTGATCTCCCTTGACCAATCAAAACTGAAACCAATTGATTGGAGTTGCCGTCTAAAATTATCAACATTCTGTTTGGTCACCACGCTAGGATGAACACCCATCTTAATGGCGTAATTCTCCGTAGGCAAACCGAAGGCATCCCAGCCCATGGGGAACAACACATTTTTTCCCTCCATTCTTTTCTTGCGCGCAACAACATCAAGCGCCGTATAACTGCGCGGGTGCCCCACGTGCAGGCCCTCGCCCGACGGGTACGGAAACTCGACCAAGACATAATACTTGTCTTTGCCGGAATCCTTGGCCTGAAAAATACCAGACTCTACCCAGCGCTTCTGCCACTTGGGATCAACTGACGAATGGTCGTACGACATACGCAAAAAAGTTAGGCAACCTCCCTCTCCTCTTCATCTCTTTCGGCTGACGTAGACCTCTCCGTATTCTTAAACCAGGCAGAGATAGCCGGATTCCCTTCGGCAATTTCCTCATTCATTTCTCCTTCCGTCATCAGTGGTTTGACCGGCTCGGACTTCTTCTTCTCTACGGGCTTTGGGAGAGGGATTACTTCCGCGTAAAGCGTTTTGGCATAATCCCTGGCCTTGGTAAGCCAGCTGGCCTTTGTCTCCTTCGGAAACGGAATCACGTTCGTGGGCACAGGTTCGGACGGACGAATAATCTTGTCCGTAATTTCATCGGCGTAACTATCCTCATCCCCGATGGGTTCAAGCTCAACCGCCGCTGGCTTTTCCGGGGCATCTGAAATATCAAGCGTACCAACGTTCAGAAGAGGATCAAAATCCTTATCCGATTCCGAATGTTCTTCGCCCTTCTTAAACCACGCCTCCACATCCCCCGATGCGGAAAATTTCTCTTTCATATTAAGAAGCCTTCCCGCCTTCTACCGCATAGCCAGCTTCCATCCAGCCCATAAGTCCGCCGGTCAACCTGGTCAATTTTGTATAACCCGCTTGTTCAAGCGCCTCTGTAGCCGTGGATCCTTTACCAAGCTCATCGAATTCTCCGTATACCACGATATCCGCATCCTTGTCTTTGAGCATGGCGGAACACGTATCCCCGCACTTGTCGCCAACGGGAATGTTCACGGCCCCCGGGATATGACGGTGCTCAAAATTGGCCGGCTCTTGAAGATCAATCAACGTGAGGGCCTCACCCGCCTCAAGCTTTGTTTTCAATTCTTTCACGGTTAGAATATTCATAGAAATTATTTCTTTGAGGCAAGTAGTCTTTCAAGCGCCACAATGAATGCCCCGCGCCGAAAATCCGTCCCATATTTTTCCTTGGCCTCCCAAACGGCAAGAGCAGATTTCTCCATGTAGTCTTTTAGCATGGCGTCTACTTTTTCCGCCGTCCACTTCTCGTCCCTCATGTTCTGCTCCCACTCAAAATAACTGACCGTCACCCCGCCCGAGTTCGCAAGAATATCCGGGATCACCACAATCCCCTTCCCAAGAAGGATATCATCTGCTTCAACAGTTGTCGGGCCATTGGCCAGCTCAAAGACGACTTTCGCTTTAATCCGCGCCGCGTTTTCACTGGTAATTTGATTTTCAAGGGCTGCCGGCACCAGCACTCCACATTCGAGCTCGAGCAACTCGGCGTTCGTAATAGTCTGCGCTCCAGGAAAACCAGACAGCGAACCCATGGACTCTTTATAGTCCTTCACGGCATTGATATCGAGTCCTGCTTCAGAGTAAATCCCGCTCTTAGAATCCGACACCGCAACTATTTTTACCTCATGCCTGGCACAAATGTCTGCAAACGTTGCCCCCGCATTTCCAAAGCCCTGAATCGCTACAGTAAACGTCTCCGGATCAAGCAACAGTTTCTCACGCAGGGCAGACAACACATACCAGCCTCCCATGGCCGTAGCGGTATCACGGCCAAGCGATCCGCCATGCTCAATACTCTTGCCCGTTACCACCGCCAGGTGCCCGAACTCTTCTGCAATGACGTCCATCTCAGCACTGGTGGTATTCACATCCGGCGCCGGCACATCGCGCTCAGGACCGAGCACGTCGCGAAAGGCACGGGCATACGCACGCGCGACTTCAAGCTTCTCAGTACTCGACAATTTCTTTGGATCAACAGTTACTCCCCCCTTTCCTCCGCCCATGGGAATATTTGCCACGGCAGTTTTAAACGTCATGAGCGCGGCGAGCGTTCTCACTTCGTCCTCATCCACGTTCGGGTGAAACCGAATTCCCCCTTTGTACGGCCCTCGCCAATTATTATGCTGAATGCGAAAAGCTGGCAATTGAACGACAGATGCGTCATCCTTTTTTACGGACAGCGCCCTCTTTTCAAGATGTTGCGGGGCAACCAAACCGGAGACAATGTCTTTTGAAAGGCCCGCAGCGACACTGGCCCGTTCAAGCTGAATAAGGAAATTCTGATAGGAGTTTGGCATAGAGGTACACTAATGGTATATTTTTTTCATTGATATGCACAAGACCGTTCTCACCATGGGGGTAACCCTCTCATTATTACTCTGCCTTGGCGCCGGATATTCCGTCAGTGCGCAAAGCCCGCATCGGGTTATAGAGAGGTATTTTCACATAACCGAAACATACGTCTCTGGATACACCGATGAACGCGGAGTTGGCATGATCACAGTTAGCCATGAAAACTCAACGCTTGGAACCCTCACAAGCGTGCTTGAGGTATCGCCAGCTACTCGCTACCTCCGCCTTCAGGGCGCAAAAATGACGTTTAGTGATCTAAAAAAGGGCGATGACCTCTCCATCACCACACTCCGAAATTCTGACGGCAAACAGTTGCCAACGGAAATTATTGATAATAATACTTGGTTTCTAGAAAATGCAGTGACAAAGGCGGAAGTTACCACCGTTGGCGCCACAGCCATCAGTGCCACGGAAACTTTGGGATCGAAAAAGATTTCTGTCCCTTTCACAAAAAATACACTCGTGCTAAAACCTGATGGAAAATCAGGAACAGTGGAGGACATTGCAGTCGGCCGGCACATTCGAGCCCGCGGGATCATGCGCAAAACGGGTACGACTACCGTCATAGAACAAACGTATGTCATCTGGATTTTGCCCGAACACGGCGAGTAATACATGAAAGACCCCCTTCCCCCAGCCTTGCGAGAACGCCTCATTAAACAGTTTGGAACCGGAGCCTACAGCCTGCTCTTACGGGCTTTTTCAGTTGAACGAAAGCCTACTTTTCGAGTAAACACATTAAAAACAACGGATGAGGAAGTCATGGCCGTCATGCGAGACGAGCAAATCATGTTTGAGCGAGCGAAAGCCGTCCCGCATGCTTTTCTTATCAAGAATCGGACGGATGATGAATTACTGGAACATCCGCTCGCCAAGGAGGGAAAAATCTATCTGCAGGGGATCTCATCAATGGTCCCGCCGCTCGTCATGGATTTAGAGGGGTCATTGAAAATTCTCGATCTTTGCGCCGCGCCAGGATCGAAAACCACCGAGATTGCTTCGATGACACGCAATACCGCAGAAATTATCGCCTGTGAGGACAATGAAGTTCGTTTTCAAAAACTGCTGAACACTATTCGTATTCAAGGGGCCAAGGTGGACGCTCGAAATGTAGACTCGACAATGTTACAAAAAGAACTCCCCGAATATTTTGACCGAGTGCTCGCTGACGTCCCCTGCTCTGCCGAAGGCCGAATGAACATTCTTGAAAAACGTTCATTCAGCTACTGGTCAGAAAAGAATATCGTCGAGCACGCCAAGCTCCAACGCAGGCTTCTTCGCGCCGCGGTTGGTTGTCTCAAACCCGGTGGCATACTTGTCTACTCAACCTGCACGCTGGCACCCGAAGAAAATGAAAAAATGATCGACTGGCTCATTACCGAATTTCCACAAATGAAGCCGGTCGAAATCTCGCTCGCCCTCACGAATATCAAGCAAACTGCTCACAAAACAGTCACCATGTTGCCGAGTGAGATGATGGAGGGGTTCTTTGTAGCAAAGCTGATGAAAGTCTAGGGGTGAGCGGGCGACACGATCTCGTCGCTCGAAAAGAAAACCGTCCGAGCACGAGCCCGGACGGCCTGTCGTATCCGACGACAAACGAACTACTTGAGGAGCCCGGCCTTGACGAGCGCCGTGATCGAGCGACCGTCCGTGGACTGCGCCACGAACTCCGCGGGCGTCATGACGATCGTGCCCTCCGCGAACTCCATCGTCCGAACGTACACGGCGATGAAGCCTCTGATGCGTTGAGGGTTCGCCTCCATGTAGCCCACGGGCTTCTCCTTGGCATCGGCGAGCTCGCCCTTCGTGATAGACGAAGGCTGCAACTCGAGGATCGGACCGTTCAGGCCCTGGTTCTGACGGATCCGAACCTGCCCGATCGCGTTCTTCTCGATGATGACGTGGCCCACGATCCGACGGTGCTCTTCGTCGAGCTCCACGACCTTCGGTTGCTCGTTCACTGCGGCCATCCAGTGCCCTGCGGGGTGCTGGAACATGCCGGCTTCGTGAAGCTCTCCGTCACCGCGCCGAATGTTGCCGGTCGTGAGGTCAAATCCCCACACCTGATCTTGCTTGCCCTCGGCGAGCTTCTTCTGCCACACGTCCGCTGGCTCGAGCACCACGAAGGTATCCGCACCGAGCTCCTGACGAACCACATCCACATGAACGAAACGCTTGTTGCCCATATACGACACCAATGCCCCACGCGGAGCACCGATTCCTCCGAACCCCAGATGAACTGCAAGGAACGAGAAACGTGATTGTTGTGGGATCACCCCACCCATCCCGGAGGAAGACAAACACGGCGCGAGAATAAGGAAAACCCCCGATTCCGTCAAGGTTTCGGGGGCTCACGTCACACGCCGCAACACGCGGACGTACGTGAAGTAATAGTTGAGTGCAGCCACGCAGTGAAGTGACCCGATACCCATACGCATGTACTCATCCTCCATGCACCGCAGGGGGATGAAGACCAAACGCTGTTGCGGTGGTCCGAGCACTCGCCGACCCCACTTCTCGTCCTTGCCGTACAGCGGAAACTTCAGAACGAATTCTGGATCGCCACGAAGGCCGAGATGAAAAATGGGCGTGACATTTGAGCTGTTCCCCGTGTTCTCCCACGGCAGGCTCAAAAGCGTGAGACGCTCGGGAGTAATGACCGAGCGTGCAAGAAGCGAACCGAGTTCGTTCTTCACAATGCCGATCGGCAAGTCACACGTGCGAATGACGTTGAGGTCCATGTCGACGGCCACAAAGTCATTCGGGATGGGAAGCCTGCCGAACACAAGCCCACCTTCCGGCACGTACCCACGAGGAATCTCTATGGTCCAGTCCTGACACGTTGGACCTCTGTGCTGTTCGATGCACACCATCCATTCGTCGTTATATGTGGTTATGCAGACAGCGCCCGTCGCCGCAACCGAACCCATTTCCGTCGAAAGCGGGGTGTGCTTCGCGTTCATGAGCACGGCATACGTATGCTCCTTCGTCTTCTCCTTCCCATCGTGACGGATACAAAGGTACGTCACGATGTAAAAGTATGGATCGGGGTGATCCTCACTCTCACCGTATCCATGCACCCCAAGAATCGCCTTAACTTCGTCTTCACCGTCCAGGTGATTCCCGAGCGTGTGAAGAAGCGGGAGGCCGAACTCGGCAAGTCGTTTATTGATTCGCCGCAACCGTCTGCCCCACATCTCTTTCTGATCATGCCTTTCTTCGTCCCCTGGCACGGGGACCGGAAGGTCCTTTTTCCGTGCTGGTTTCATGATTTCCTCTTCGACTTCAAGCGAAGCCGACTAGCATCTTTACCAGATTATCCTTATAAATGTCAACAACTGCTACCCCATCTGGAATGCCACCGTATGTACGCGCTGTCTCCTTACGAACAGAACACCGGATGGAGAAAAAAGTTTCCCCTCTTTCACAAGCTCCGCCACTTCCTTTCGTGAATAGAACGTGATGCCCTGTTTGAACTCTTCGTAACGCTCAGGCGCTGGGAACAGCGATCCGAGGTCTTCGTATCTGCCGCAAAAAGTGCGCGTCAAGGTTCATAACAGGTAGACCACAATATTATTTAAATAACGCAGGGATCCGCGAAAGCAAATTCATCGGCGACGCCCAATCAACGAGGTGTTCAAGATACCGCGCAGTAAACCGTAGAAAGTTTGCAATGCGTTCTACAAGATCCGTACGTTTCATGAAATGTGAAGCGTCAACAACTGACGAATCATCAAACGGAGCACCGATAACAAGCCGGGTAAACGCCGTTGGATCAAGATCAATGATGTAATCAGCCCAATGTACACCGAATAACTTTGTGGCGAGCTCTTCCGTGGGAACCCAGTGAATCACTGAGTTATCAATCGTTGCGTCCGCATCAAAGGCATACACCCGGTTTGAGCTCACGATTTTGACAAGGACAGTCCCCGGTTTTGGAGGCATGGGTTTGCCAAGAGGATGACCCTGAAGAATCTCCTCGGATACAACCTGCACGGTTGTAAAATCGCTTACATAGGTAAAGAATTCTACGGCAGAGATGAATGAATGCCGTACGCCATCATCACCAATGAAATATACCGTTGATGAAGTTTCCGTGCGCACAAAGTTCGTATAGCTTGTCTCAGAACCCCCGGGGGCTGGCGGAACCACGGGTTCAACGGGAGGCTCAATGGGTACTACGGGTTCAACAGGTGGAATGACAGAACACGCGGCTGAAAGAGTGATCGTATCGGAGACCTCTGAAGACACGCCTCCGGTTGCGGTACGGAACTGCGCATAGACGGTTTTCTCGCCCTCATCTGGAGAAAGAATCCACGGCAGAGTCATCGTTCTGATAAACGAACCGGAAGCGCTTGGCGTGATGGGAATACTTTCATCCGCAACAAACGGGATGTACTCGCTTGAGTCGCCCATGCCAAATGGCTCGTTTGACACGCGGACGCTTGAAGCATTCGCTGCCACAAGATGAAGCGTGGTCTCGGCGGTTGGGACGCATGTCGCGTCTTCAACGATGGAAACGGAGGCGTTCGTCACACTCTGTGCAACGGAAGAACCCTCGCCCGCTAGGGTAAACGCCACAGAGTCAACCGCTGGTTGGCTGGCCAGGCTGTCAGTCTCAAGAGTAACGGCAAGGTCAAGGTTAGCGGTTGCTAAGGAGAAGCCTCCCGCGGTTGCCCAACTGCCGGGAAGGATTCCGGAGAGAATCGTACTGGTCATTCGATTATTCGTTGCGCCATTTTCTACGGCAAGAGAAATGGCTTCTGCAGAAGTGTTTGTGGGAGCAGGAGTCCAGACGCTGGCATCGTTTCGATAATACCAATTGCCATTGACCCCGCCGTGATCTGTTGCAAGACTCGATGCAATAGTCCGCCAACCACCGCTATAAGCTTTGAAGCTCTGGCGAGCATCAAAAGAAAGTGCGTAATAAGCATTCCCGCCATCAAGAGATTCTGAGGCAACCGCAGACGCCATTTTATTCGTTCCAGCAAAGTCAAGGTTTGAAGATGCAGTCGTAAGCGTGGTGTAGTACTTGCCGACGGGAGATGCGCCAAGAACTAATTTATGAAGTACGTTTCCAACCAGATCAAACGCCCATAACGTCCCGTTACTTTGGAGAGCTAGATCAAGATCCGGCGCATCCACCGCGTAATCAGCCAAACGGTCGCCGGTGTTCACATCAAATTCATAGATGCCCGAAGCGGATCCCCCAGGAGGAGACAAGTACTGCGTGGCATATGTCACGTAAATTTTCCCCGCAGTCTCATCAAGACGCATGCCGTTCGTTCCGGGACCAGTTACGTATTCTGCTAAAATATTCCCTGTCACCGGATCAATTTTTGTTAAACGATCAATACCGTCTACCTCGTAGTTTGTAAATTGCCACAACACGTTCCTGGTAGCGTCAAGAATGAGCCTATCCGTTCCGTCAGTTGAACCGCCAACGGCGATTGGATACTGGCTTGAGCCAAGAGTGCCGTTTGTATACGCGCCGGTTGAAGCGGTGATTTTCACTAAATTCGCACCACTCCCGCCTGCATACGCAGAAAACCAAACAACGTGTTGTATCGAATCATAAATAAGAGAGGTGAGATGTCCACCCGCGGCAATAGTTCCAATGATAGCGCCCGTCACGGGATTTATGCGCTCGACCAAGTCCGAACTTCCGCCTTGTGTTACCCAAATTTCATCAATCTCGGGGTTGTAAATAATGCCCCACGAGTTACCAGCCCCAGTAAGAAAAGAGCTTGCTCCAAAAGTTCCAAAAGCATAATCACCAGTGGAAGCATCATAGGCCGTCACCCTGCTTGCAGTGCCCCAACTAGCTACCCAGAGCCTATTCCTTGTTGGATCAATGGCCATGCCCTCCGGGCTATCCCCGGTTGTTTTTCTGCTCATTTCTAGTCCGGTGGTACTCGATACGCCGATCAACTCGTCGGTATTTCCAATGGTGACCCAAATACGTCCATTTACATCGTCAGCAAGGACGCGGCCAAGAGCCCCAGCCGTGCCAGACAAATCCGGACTCAAAACAGAAAGTTGCGACATGCTTCCACCAAGTTTCACTGCATCTACAGGTTTTACCGTGCAGGTAATTTTTGTAACTGCCGCATCAACTAACGTAAGATAAATACTGTCTGCCGAGGTTACGCCGTCAGTCAACAATACCTGGCCAGTAACATCCTGGCTCACGTGGCCAATGAGGTAATCAACGCCCCCAACCGTAGCGCGACAACCGGCCTGGATCTTCATAGCCGAAAGATTCACTGCAGATCCACCGCTTCCCGTTTTAAAAATTCCCGTTCCCTGATTTACCGCATCAAACCAGGCAACGGTTCCTTTCACGTCTTCTTCAGATAATGTACTCGAACTGTCGAGGTCAATGGTCATCAAATTCGTCTCATCATCTTCCGTAAAAATCGAAACGTCCGCAGGATTAAGTCCGCCATAAAGCGCATCCGAACTGGTAGCTGAACCGAGCACAACTGAAGACGAGATGCCTCCGTCATCATCAGTATCATCAACGCCCGTTACGGTCACCGTCTGAGGTGTTGCGTAATTGACAGCGGTAAACGCAAGCGAAGAAGGCGAAACGACCGCCTCCGTTATATCCGACGAAGAAAGGGGAATGGCCACATCTGCCTCTGGTTTTCCACGAAGCGCTACCGTGAATGTAGCGGTTGATCCCGCTTCCGTGACATTACCGGAAATTTTGGTCGTCGTAACACCAGGCGCACCAAAACGAATATTTGTGTCATTCCCATTATCTATACAATTTGAATAGCAACGGATTTCACTGACTCCAATGTTAGCTATGTCCTTAAAATGAGCGGCTATCGGTAGAACATTTCCTTGAAAATCTACATTCGCAACAACACCAGATGAATCGCTAGCAACAGTGATCGCCTTGTCATCATACACACCGGCAATCAAGCGAGCATTTCCTATGATAGTGGTTGTACTCGCGGTTGGAAATGTTACCGCAGTATTGATGTTCGTCGTTGGCCGTAAATAAAGATTATTGAATGTCGTGGCACCGGAAATTGCAACAGAAGCACCAGTCATCTGTACTATCCCGCTATTGTGCGTAAACGTACCCGCCGAATGCGTAAAGTTCCCGCCAAGCAACGTGGTGCCCGATGAAGCGGTGAACGCACCGCCCGTCAATGAAAAGTTTGTTCCGATCGTCAATGACTGGCTATCCGCAGTGAACACACCGTCAGCCTGGGCGAATGTCGCGCTCGTCGTAAGTGATCTGGCCATGGTGATGGTCCCGGTGTAACCAGCGTTGATACTGATACTCGTAATCGTTCCCGTGAATCCGGCATCAACCGTTGCATTCTTCGTCGAGGTCGTATCAAACACCACAGCATCGCCGGCACCTGGCAAAGTATCACCCAACCAGTTCAACGCACATGACCACTTATTCCCGTCCCCCGCTCCGCCTCCACATGTACCATCCGCGCCTTCACCGTCCCAAGTAATCGTGGCGGCGTATGCTGGATGAAGAAGAAGCGAAGCTGTCAGCGTTGGCACTGTAATCGCAACAAGAATCGGCAAAATAATCCGGTGTAGCCGGTGATTGAGCCAAAAGCTTATGCGCTTGTGAAGCATATTTACTTTAGTATAGCAAAACTATTCTAAGAATTTTGTGTTATGCTCAACGTGCTCATCCTTTACGTGATTAACTATGAAAAAAGTTCTCGTGGCAATGTCCGCGACCGCGCTTGTCATAAGCGCAGTGATACCGATGCATGCCGTACGTGCCGCCACCGCGGGTGATCTGATCAAATGCGCGGACTCAAGCGCAATCTACTATCTGGCGAAGGATGGAAAACGCTACGTCTTTCCCAATGAAAGTATTTACTATAGCTGGTACGCGAATTTCAATGCTGTAAAAAATATCTCTTGCGGAGACCTGGCAGTGCTTCCCATTGGGGAACGAATCATGTATCAGCCGGGCACGGATCTTGTAAAAATCCCGAGCGATCCATCAGTATTTGCCGTAGAGGACGGAAACGTGCTCAGAGAAATCCCCAATGAAAAAACCGCTGTCGATCTTTTCGGCACGGATTGGAACAAACGAGTAAAGGATGTTTCCGAAGCTTTCTGGCCAAGTTTTACGGTAGGAAAGCCCCTCGCTGACACGGAGATTCCTGAGGGAACGGTTCTTGAAGACAAGGACCATAATCTTTTCCGCGTAAAAACAGATGGAACGGCAACAGAGGTTGATACTATCCTTACTGCAGAACAAAAAGCCGTTCTCAGTGAACACGCGCTGTTACTGCAAGATGTGGAGGATCACCTAGGAAAGACGGTCAGCCTCACCCCAACGGCCTCGGCAACGGCAACAGACCTCTCAACTCTCACCACGCATCTCGAAACAGTTGACACTGAAGAAGCTGACGAAAAAGACGTCCCAGAAATCACAGAGGTTGATGAAGAGAGCACCGAATCCGGAGACACGCACGCGGATACAAGCAATGGAACAGATGCATCCTCGGGAGGTTCACACGAGTCAGGCAGTAATGACAGCGGATCAAGCGATTCCTAATAAGTACAAAACGACCCGCACAGGGTCGTTTTTGTTTTTACGAACAATTACCGTACAATATTTTTATATGGACCTCTTTGAGACTCAGCTTAAAACATCCTTGCCAAGTACCCCGCTAGCCGAACGCATGCGGCCACGAACACTCGACGAGTTTTTCGGGCAATCAAACATTGTGGGCGAGGGTAAATACTTGCGTACAATGATGATGGGAGACAATTTGCCTTCGCTCATTTTTTGGGGTCCGCCAGGAGTTGGGAAAACAACCCTGGCGCAAATCATAGCTAAGATGACGAAAGCTCGGTTTCTTCCATTGAGCGCAGTCTCTGGCGGAGTAAAAGACGTGCGCGACATCATCAAAGACGCTGAAGAACGCCGAAAGTTTTATGGCGAGCGAACGATTCTCTTTGTTGACGAAATTCATCGCTTCAACAAATCACAACAAGATGCATTTTTACCGGCTGTTGAAAAGGGCATTGTCACTCTGATCGGTGCCACAACTGAAAATCCATCATTCGAGGTGAACTCGGCGCTTCTTTCACGCGCTCGTGTAGTAGTGCTCGAACGCTTGGGCGAGGAAGACATTGTAAAAATTCTTCGTCAAGCACTCGCTGACAAAGAACGCGGACTCGGCAAAGAAAAGATTGAGGTCAGTAACGAGACACTCACGGCCCTTGCCAATATAGGCAATGGAGATGCGAGAAATGCACTGAATACGCTGGAGATTGCAGTGAAAATCGCACCACTCTGCCCCTCACCCATGGCGCTCGTGCCCTCACCGAGCCTCTCCCAGGATGGGAGAGGTCCTCAAGGCGCTTCCATCGTGATTACGAATGACATCATCGCTCAGGCACTCCAGCGAACACATTTGGTATACGACCGTGCCGGCGAAGAACACTACAATATTATTTCAGCGTTGCATAAATCAATGCGAGGTAACGATGCGAATGCTGCGCTCTATTGGCTTGGCCGAATGCTCGAAGCTGGCGAAGATCCGCTTTATGTGGCCCGCCGTCTCGTTCGGTTCGCTTCCGAGGACATAGGACTCGCTGACCCGAACGCGCTCGTGCAAGCGGTGGCTGCGCACCAAGCCTCCCACATGCTTGGCCTGCCCGAATGTAATGTCATCCTTGCCCAATGCGTGGCGTATTTATCAAACGCTCCCAAATCAAACGCACTCTACACGGCATACTCGGCCGTTCAACAGGATATTCGCGATCTACCAAATGAACCCGTTCCGCTCCACATCAGAAACGCCCCGACCAAACTCATGAAAAATCTTGGGTGCGGGGACGCAAAACAAGAATTTCTGCCTGACAAACTGCAAGGAAAAAAGTATCTCAGTTCGTAGTATACTTATGGAGGCTCATGCCGACTCCAATGGAAATACGTTTTCGCAACAAGGCATTCAGAATGATCTGGAGCGTTTGTTTACTTATCGGACTTTCTTTTTCCGGTCTTTTAGTGGCGCGCGCTACAACTCCAAATCCAGGGCATCCTTGGGCAGGCGTTGGGGACGGTGTCTTTGCCATCACCGGCCCCTCAATTCTCCGCACCTTCACCTTTCCTGACGCGGACGCAACCGTTCTGACGTCGCTCACAAATGATTTTGACCGCGCCACTGCCGGCGCGCTGACGTTCGGAAATACAAACGCCACCTCCGTCAGCGTCTGCAACTCCCTGGCTTGTGACACTGTGGATATTGCCACAAATGCAGACGCGGACACCGTCACCATAGGCGATGCTCTAGACAGCGTTGCGCTTGCTTCAGCAAACTGGAGCATTACCGCGCCGGGAGTTGCCACCTTCTCCTCTCTTGGCCTCACCGGAGATCTTGACCTGGCTACGCACATCATTACGAATATTGGCAATACCGGTACGGACTTTGTTGCCACTACCGGAGCACTTAATCTAGCGGGCGTCCTCACTGCAAACGGCGGAATTATCGTTGCAGCGAACCAAAACTTTACTATCGACGCTGGAACGGGAACGGCGACGTTCACAAGCACGGGCGGCACTTCGTTTGCTCGTAATTTATTTTCATCCGGCACAAACGTCATTGCGGCCCAATTTGGAAGCGGATCTACGTCAGGGTTCACTGCTGACCAGTATGGTGGAGCAGTCCGGTTCAATGGCTCGGGTGTGGCATGGGGTGATATGTCATATTACCCAAATGGTGGAGCCAGCGGAAGCCAAGGAAATTTCAGACTCTCTACAACTGGTGGAGTACTCGCAACGACACCAAGCGGTAAACTCGGGATCGGAGAATTATATTCAGTGGGTAACGTCGGCATTGGAACTGCGGCGCCAACTCGCATACTAGATATCGTCGGAGGTAGTCCCCGATTTTATAACTCCACCACGCCAACCTACAGCAGTTCAGTAAACTTAGGAGTGACCGCCCTTGACCTTGTAAATCGCGCCGCCAACGGCTCTGTTTCTGGCCTTCATGTTTACATGAGCGGAACAAATTCTGGAACGTTTCTCACGAGTACAGCGAGTTCTACCGGCTTCTGGTCTTCTGGCGCAAGATTTCACGGTTCGGGTCTTTATGTTCCTACTGAAACTACCGCAACATCAATCATGGAAAATGCCGGAGCCATTCAATTTCTTTATGGTACTGGTCTAACGCCAGGAACCACGACAGCATTAACTGAGTCGATGAGAATTTCAACCACCGGAAACGTAGGAATCGGTACCACGACACCAACAAAGCAATTAACTTTTGGTCAAGTGGCAGCTGATCCTATTCAAATCCGTCGCGACACAACATCCCAAGGAAATCCGGCGGTGGGCACAGGTATCTCATGGACGTGGAATAACGCAGCGGAGAACGATAACACATGGGCAGCCATTAGAGCCATCATGCCTGGTAGCACTAATTCCCATTTAACTTTTTCAACAACCCCCGTCGCGGGTGGTGCGGCGGGTTTACTGGAAAGAATGAGAATTGAAGATTCAGGAGATGTTGGCATCGGGGATGCTACCCCGGCCTCAATGTTCACCGTGGGCAATGGTGATCTCTTTCAAGTAAACTCAAGCGGTGCTATTGCGGCCGCAACGGGAATCATCACGAGCGGGGCATATGTCCAAACGTACACTGGGACAGGAAATGCGGCCTCCATCACATCTACCTCAACCACAAATGGCTCAAAAGGCCTCATTATTCAAAACACCGGTGCTGTCACCGGAACTGGCTACGGTGGCATGTTCATAAAATCTGGGGTATCTACAACCAATGTGGGTCTCTACGCTTCCGCCTCCGGTGGAACAAATAATTACGCGGCCATTTTTGATGCGGGATACGTAGGAATCGGAACCGCGAGTCCGATAGCAAAATTAAATATACAGGGCAGTTGGGCTCAAACCCTACTAGATGGCGACAACGTTGTCATAAGAAAACCAAACTACGCCGGAGGCGGGTGGGCCAGAACTTTGATGAATTTCCAAGAATATGACGGAACGACAATCACTAGCTTAGGAGCACTCGGCACTAACAATACCTTCGTTTACGGATTCATTGGAGCCGCCTACAACGACGCCGCAATCCAGTGGTACCCCGATAAAACCGTTACCCTCGGTGGCAACGTCACCACCGTAGGTAGCGTTGGTATTGGGGATACCACTCCGGCCTCCATGCTCACCGTGGGTAACGGCGACCTCTTCCAAGTAAACTCAAGCGGTGCTATTGCGGCGGCAACGGGGATTATCACAAGCGGGCAATACGCGCAAACTTTCGCCGGCACAACAACCGCGGGAGCTACAATCACCGCGAACTCGCTTACAACCGGTACGGCACTCATTATTCCTCACACGACATCAGTCATCGCATCCGGTGGCTCGCTCATTCGAGCATCCTCATCATCCGTTGATACTTCAACAACGACAGGAACGCTCCTTGACCTTGCGTCAACCGGTTCAACCGCAGGAACGATTGCTTTGATCACGAATAACACCGCTCTTTTTACCGGCATTAGCGAATCAATTTCAAACACGGGTCTGACCACGGGTACAGGACTCGCCATTACCGGCGGGAGCACAATTACCACAAATGGTGAACTCGTTAATCTCGACATAAGCACCTCCACCGCAGGACAGGCACTCAACATCCAAGGAACAGGCAACTATGCCGGTACCGGACTTGTATCCATCGTAGAAAATAATTCGTCAATGACGAGCGGTATCGGGCTCCTTCTCAGTAACGTAGTGACCGGCGGAAATACAAACTCCCCACTTATCTCCCTTCAGGGAAACGGCTACACCGCAATTGGCCCTACGAACATTACCGGTGCGTTTACGCTTCAAACCATTCCGTCCAATGGCTCAGCGGGCAAACTCATGATCGCTCAGACTGGCTGGGGCGTGGCAGCGGCCAATGATCTTTCCATTTCTGAAACCGGTGCCGTTGTGACAAGAGGCGGTGTCACTACCGGTGCCGGTACCCCTGACATTGCGGAAAACGTACCCGTGTCTGACCTCACGCTAGAAAAGGGCGATGTCATGGCTCTTGATACCTCCGCAACCGGCGACGGATCACTTTACAACAACTTCAAAGCAAAAAAAAGCCAGTCCGCATATGATAGCCAGCTCCTTGGTGTCGTTTCAACGTCTCCAGGTCTCATCCTCAACGGGCCGGACAATGTTGCGGATGAGAACATGAGCAAACCGAACGAACGGCTTCTTGCACTTGCCGGCCGTGTTCCGGTAAAAGTCTCTGATCAAAATGGACCGGTAAAACAAGGCGATTATCTTACATCCTCTTCAACTCCCGGCGTCGCAATGAAAGCAACGCATGCTGGTGCTGTCATTGGACAGGCACTTGAAAATTGGGACACAACGTCTGGCAAGACCCAGGTACTTATCAGCGTAAAACCGGGATATTACAACGGAGAAAGTTTGAACGAAGTGGCAGGAACATCAGACCAAATCCTTGCGAAGCTTCTTGCGGATCAAACAAGCGGAGGAGCACTGACCGCATCAGCCGAGCTACTCACCGGACGCATCGCGGCAGGACTCGAGATCATCACACCGAGCATCACCTCAAAGGGATTGAGGATCGACAACATCACTGCGCTCAATGACATCATCTCATTCCAGTCTGACATCGCATTTATTGGCCGGCCGTTCTTTAACAAAGACACCGGTGGATTCGCCGTTATTCATACTGGCGACACTTCAGTACACGTCGCGTTTGAAAAACCATATATCGCAACACCTGTTGTTCAAGCGTCAGTGACATTCGACGAACTCGCAGATCCCATCGCCCAAGCGCAAGCCGAAACAGATTACTTTGCGAGCGGAACACAGCTCATCATCACCAGAAAATCTCTAGCGGGATTCACCATCATGCTGAACGTGCCCACAACAAAAGATCTGAAGATCAACTGGCTAGCACTCGCTATCACGGACGCTCGAACAGATGAGTCCGTTCCCACGTCAACCGCACCTGTTACTGCCTCAATTAATCCGGTGACAACGATTGATCCAGCGCCCTCTGCCCCTACTACTACAATAGATCCTGCACTCACCACATCAACCACGACGACCGTTGTTGATCCAACAGCTTCAACTTCAACCACCACCACGGTTACAGACCCTACCGCAGTAGTCACAGATCCAGCAGTAACCGCAATTGATCCAGCACTCACAACTACAACAGCCACCGTTGTGGATCCCACGGCAACAACCGTCGATCCTACACTCACAACTACATCAACTACCGTCGATCCGACAGTCACCACCGTTGACCCCGCACCTGCTCCAGCCCCTGCTCCCGATCCGGCTCCGGCTCCCGCACCCGATCCTGCACCGGTTATTTAAGCTGTCGCTCAAAAAAAGTGTCCGTGGTAGTATAGAAGCACTCATAAACGAGGAGGTTTTGCTATGAAAAAAATCGCCCTTGCCGTACTCACTGCTATCGCCATAGTCTCAATCGCCGGGAATTTTTACCTTGGCCATAAACTCACCGCCCTCGCAAAAAATGTTGCCCCTGTTGATGATTCCGCAAAAATCATTACCCAAGTAGGAAAACTTATTGAACTCCCTGACGGGGAAACGCCGACAATCGCCAAAGTAGATGACCCTGAACAACTCAAAAAACAGGGACTTTTCCAAAAAGCACAAAAAGGCGATACCGTCCTTATTTACCCCACAGAAAAAAAAGCTATCCTCTATCGTTCTTCGGAAAATAAAATCATTGAAGTCACCAGCGTGAACGTTACTGAAACACTGCCCACAAAAACTCCCGCGCCTGCCCCAGCACCCGTTCCCGCTCCGGCCGTAGCACCAACCGTACCACCCACTCCGTAAATGAAGAAGTCGGGTCACACCAGGATGTATGACGCGTGCCCTCCGCTCCATTTTTCTTACGCTATCCTTTATAGGGATTCTTCTTGGTGCACCCGTAGCAAATGCAGGCACTCTTTCATGTACCGTTGCCACAACATGTCCAACGGGCACCGTGGTTTATCGGCTCTATGACCCAAACGGTAACCACGCAGAGATGCCAAGCCAATCGCTCTATACTTATCTAGCGTGCTGTACAGGCGTGCCTGGTCTGGGAAATAGCTGTATCACCGGTACAAATGCGGTAGTAGTAAAACTTTCCGGAACAAGCAATGCGCACATAGAACAAAACGCCCAAGCAAACTACGCTAATGACGCCTGCTTGTCAGTTGATACAGGCGGAACGGTTATTGTTGGCTACCAACTAGTGAACTGTAGCGGTTTTGATACCACCATCGGCTCTATGACCGCCGTTACCAATAGCCACGCTGGTGACGGAAGCGCCTATGCCATTAAAATTTGTGCCACCGCGCTCGCCCCGCAAACCTTAACCTTTGACGTTTCAGATGCCACCATTGGATTCGGAACCCTGTCCTCCGGAGCCGCTCGATATGCCACGGGAAACCTGGCCGGATCTGCGTCTGAGGTAGAAGCGCACACGCTCAGCGTCAGTTCAACGGCATCAAGCGGATACACGCTCACTGTAAGAGGAGACACGCTGGCGAATGGCGCAAAAACAATTACGGCAATTGGCGGAACAAACACCGGATCAAGCCCTGGCTCGGAACAATTCGGCTTACGATTTGTTCCCTCCGGCGGAAGCGGAACGGTGACAGCTCCATACGCAGCTGCGGGATTTGCCTTCAACGCCACCGGAACATCCACCGTTCAAATAGCCTCAACAACCGCTCCTGACACTACGCCAACCGTATTTTCCGCACGCTATCTTGCAAATATTACCGCCGTAACAGAAGCGAGCGACTACTCCACAACACTTACCTACATAGCCACCGGAACGTTCTAATTTTTTGGTGGTATACTTGCACGCAGATAATACTGTTTTGCTATGGCAAGTACCCACAAACATTTTGTCCGTAAACTTTCACGATCGGCATTGAGCTTATTTTTTGGCGTTACCGCAATGATTGTTGGTCCGCTTCTACAGATCGGGGTTTTGACGCAATACGCCCACGCTGCAGGAATCTCTGTCGCGTCTGACACAATGACTAACCAGGCAACAAGCGCAACCTCAACTCACACCCTTGTCTGGACAAGCAGTGGATCAAACGTTGCGAATGACACCATTGCCGTCGGCTTTGTCGTAGCTGATTTTACGTTCAATTTGGCGGGAGCGTGGCAAACAACTGATTTCACCCTTTCTGACGGATCACACGCAATACCAACCGCGCCATTAGCCGTTGGCGCAGCACCAGCCTGTACGGCCACAGATAACTATACTGTTACTGTTGCCCCAGTCTCAAGCACGCTGACTATCACCTTCTGTTCTGGCTGGGTGAGCGGTACATCACCCACCACTTTCACCGTTTATGGTACGGCGACCACTGGCGCAGGAACAGTCACGAACAACGCAAGTAACGTAGAATCGTCGATTATTTCCATTACATACGCATCAACTAACACCACGAGTGGTAATGTGGCCGTTGCCATTGAACCAAACGCAGACGTGGTTATCACCGCTACCGTGAACTCCACACTCACCTTCAATGTGAGTGACAACACCATCGGATTCGGCGTGCTGAGTTCTACCGCCGCCGCGTACGCAAACGGAGCAGGAACCGGATCGGCTACACCGGTCACCGCGCATACGTTTGACGTTGCAACAAACGCCGGGAGCGGGTTCACTGTTACTATCAGCGGTCCAACACTAACATCCGGAGCAAATACCATCACCGCAATTGGTGGCTCAAACACCGCCTCGGCAACAGGCACTGAACAATTCGGTGTTCGCTACACAGAAGCCGGCGGAACGGGTGCAACGGTAACCGCGCCATACGCAGCGGCCGGCTACGCGTATGACGGCATTGCCGCTCCTTCTCAGGTTGCGTCATCAACGGGCGCAACTGCCACAGCAACCTACGACGCCATTTACCTCGCAAACATTGCAGGAGCTACTGAGGCAGGCGCCTATTCAACCACTATTAACTACGTTGCCACGGGGCACTTTTAGAAAAAGGTCTATCGCACGGTTCCCCTAGACAGTCTGGGCGGTACTTGAGAACATGTACCCAGCTATGAAGTACTCGTTTTTTAGTCTTCTTTTTGTGCTTTGCGGGGTCTTTTTTTGGACGAACCACGCTTCTGCACTTACCGTTTCTCCCGTCAAAATGGAGATTGGCGGTGATCCTGGCCAAATTCTCACCGGAGATACGTATCTCGTGAATGAAGAAAATCACGAGATGACGTATTATTCTTCATTTGAAAAATTCGACGCTCAGGGAGAATCAGGCAATCCCGTCTTCTCACCCACCACGGAAGGACTCGCCACCTGGATGAGCATTCGGCCAAGCATCACTATCCAGCCCCACGCCCGCCTCACCGTCCCCTATCGCATCACCATTCCAAAAAACGCCCCGCCAGGCGGAAATTTTGCGGCCATTTTTTGGAATACGGTTCCGCCAAGCAATCTTGATTCCACCCAAGTAGCAATTGGGGCAAAAGTCGGCATCCTTGTTCTTCTTAGGGTATCCGGAGACATCACAGAAGGAGGAACGCTTTTATCGTTCGGTATTGAAAACGGCCAAACTTTTTTCACTACTCCGCCCGTTGGCCTCTGGTATCGTTTCAATAATAACGGGGAAGACCGCGTCAAACCTTCGGGAACCATAACCATCAAGAATACGTTCGGCATGAAGTCTGCTCAATTCAACGCGAATCCCACAGATGGCAACGTGCTCCCCGGGAGTATTCGCCGGCTAACCACGGCTTGGAATGATAAAGACGCTTGGGGGAATGATATACAACCGCCGGAACAAAAAAACTTTGGGACGCTTGCCCTCTATGAGCTCAAACATTTCCATCTTGGCCGATTTTCCGCCAGTCTTCATCTTGAATACGGCACTGCAGGAAAAACAGTGGACGCCAAAGTCTCATTCTTCATGATTCCCTGGCACGCCCTCGTCATCATTATCCCGGCTCTCATCATCCTCATGATCCTTGGTATAATCTCTATCAAACGGTACAACCGTTGGATTATCGCAAGGGCCAATGCGTCGCGGTCATAAAAATCATGGAGCATTTTTCGTTCTCTCTCTTGGCGCGCTTCTCCTGGCGGCGGGTGTTTGGCATTTTGTCGAGCTCTCCCGCGCATCAATTTCCAACACGGTAACAATCACCGCCACCGTTCTTGGCTGTGGAGATGGCATTATTCAACCAGGCGAAGCTTGCGACGGCGCAAACATGAACAGCCGGACGTGCATTACTGAGGGATTTACTGGCGGAACGATAAGTTGCCAGGCTAACTGCACGCTACAAACGTCTGCCTGCACCGGCGGAACGCCAAGAAGTGGAAATGTTGGTGCAATCGGCTCTGTTTCTTCGTCAAGCGAAACCTTCCTGGGGCTCGCCTATCCCAACAGCTCAGTCGCTATCCTCAAAGACGGCCAGCTGGTGGCGACCGTTGAAACGGATGCGAGCGGAGGCTTTAGCTCAAAAATCACAAACCTTTCTATCGGTACTTTTGCGTTCGGTTTTGTAGCCACGGATACGCTCGGCAATCACTCAGCGCTTACAACCGTTGAGATTACCGCCAGCGGGAGCTCAACCACTACCCGTGACATTTTCCTTTCGCCAACCATCGCTCCCATCGGTTTTTTTGTCTCATCAAGTGCCGTCGTAGCAGTCACGGGGTCAAGCGCACCTGACGCAGACGTCAGGCTTTCAATTACATCAGTCTCCGGCGATGTTATCCTCACGCGCCATGCCCAAGCCGATGCGAATGGCGAATATTCCATACAGCTCGCTCCGAACGCCCTTCCTGCGGGGTCATA
The DNA here is from genome assembly GCA_041660165.1 of Patescibacteria group bacterium. Classification (GTDB taxonomy): domain Bacteria; phylum Patescibacteriota; class Patescibacteriia; order UBA9934; family UBA9934; genus JAGORL01. The sequence continues at coordinate 48,593 of JBAZWW010000004.1, forward strand.
TACCGTCACCGCGACTGCCACACTCGGCGGACTCACAAGCACGCGCAGTTTGCCGGCCTCTTTCGCCATCGGCGCCCCCAACGCACCCCTCTCATATCTAAAAGGCGACTATAACGAAGATGGCCAGGTAAACCTGGTGGACTTCTCTATCGCGCTTTACTGGTACAAACAACCGCTCAGCCCGGCTTTCAAGGTACTTGAACTACACCATGGCAACGGCGATGGAATACTCGACCTGGTTGATATCAGCATTCTTGCGTATTTCTGGACCGGCTAATCTATGTTCATCCTTGCCAAAAGAATGTCCGTCCTTATTCTCTCCTTCCTCATGCTTATTCCGCGAGCACTTTTTGCGGCGCAAGTGACCGTTCTCCCCCAACAAACCGCGGTTATTCAAACCGCCGAATTCCAGACAAACATCACCGTGGACACCGGGGGCGAATCCATCAACACCTTCGCCGGAACGATTACGTATCCGGAAAATATCATCGCCCTCAAAGAAATTCACAGTGGCAACTCAATCGTCAACTATTGGGTCGAGGCGCCAAAAAATGCCAACAACAAGATCACCTTTTCAGGCATCACGCCCGGCGGATATGTTGGCAATCATGGGTTTCTTTTCTCGCTTGTCTTTACAGCCGTCAAACAAGGCAACGGATCTATCGCGATCAGCAATCCGCTCTTCCTCAAAAATGACGGGCTGGGAACTTCGGCTAGAATCGCTATCTCGAACTCGAGCATCAGCGTGCTACCGCCGGATCAACGGCGAAACATTGTCATCCCTCCGCTTCAAGACGCCACCCCACCGGAACCGTTCCGGCCGGAAATCTCGAAAACGCCGGTCCTGTTTAATGATTCATGGACTCTCTTCTTTGGAGCGGAAGATAAGGGATCTGGTATTGATCATTACGAGGTCCAAGAATACTCGCCGGGAATTTTCAGTTTCTTCTCGCCGTGGATTCGCACAACGAGTCCATATCTCATCAGAGATCAATCACTTGAGAAAGCCGCGGCCGTCAGAGCGGTTGATAAAGCGGGGAACATTCGTACGGCCCATGTCCTTCCGCGCAACGCGCCCGCCTGGTATGCCAATCTCACGAACTGGTTCCTCTTGGCGAGCGGACTGGCAATCCTCGCGGTGCTTAAAACCTTTCTATGGCGAAAACGATAAAACACCTGGCATTCAGCCTCACCGCAGTATTCTTTTTTGCAGTCGGCGCTCTGCCGAACGTGAGCCAGGCGGCCAGCCTTTCTTTCTCCCCCGCCTCCGCCGTAACCACAGTTGGTACGCCGTTCACCGTAACCGTTCTGCTCTCAACTGAGGGTGTGGTGGCAAATGCTGTTGACACAGTGCTCTCATTCCCCACAGATAAACTCACCGTCAGCAAAATCTCCCCAGAAAATTCCATTCTCTCTTTGTGGGTGCAAGAACCAAGCTACTCAAATACCGCCGGCACCATCACCTTCACAGGCGGAACGCCAAGGCCCGGTTTTAACGGCGCGTCCCTAGTACTCGCCACCATCACTTTCGTTCCAAAAATGACCGGAACATCCATCATAACCATCACAAATGGCTCTGTCCTCTCTGGGGATGGATTGGGGACGGAATTACTAAAAAGCTTCAACGGAACGTCTGCCACGTTCACCACGAACCCGACTCCCCCATCGGCGCCTGCTCCCGCTCCAACGCCGGCAGGTACGTCGCCAAACCCCTCCGTCGTGCCCACAGCCACTTCTGGCGTGCCCGCAATACCCGCACCAGCCACTCCAGAATCACCCCCGTCCGCTAATTCACCCAGCACGCCTCCGGAAATCCCCACCAGGCCAGCCGTCTCTCCGGCACCTGTCACCCCCCAAACGGTCAGCAAAGAACAGCCAGCCCTGCGATGTCCTACCGTCCCCGCTCAAACGCTCCCTGTTCGTCTTCTCAGAACCTGGCCGATTGATCTCCTCATCTTCCTCACCGGCATCATTATTGGGTTTCTTATGCGAGAAATCATTCTCCTGGCGAAACGGCCAAAGACTCCGCCAAACAAACCTAGCGCGAAGACCCGTAGTACCCCCGTTCCTCCACCGGTAACATCCCCGCAATCTTTGCCATAACGGTGTGGACTGAATCGCCTTGGCCGAGCGTTAAAGACTCGCCGATTTGTACACGTTTGTCAGAAATCGCGATTGGCACAATGGGCGCGTCCTCACCAGTGAGACGCCTGTATTCATTGTTCACTATTTCAATCCCCGGATACGCTTTGCGTAAAACTGGCCCCTCATACGTCCACAAACCCTCGGGGAACATAGCAACAGCATCTCCGCGGGCCAGCAAGGCCGCGCTCTCCCTAGCAAATTTTCGGACAGAACCCAGATCAACAGGGCGATCAATGACCGTCTGATAATACTTGGCCACGTGCTTCGGTTTTTTTGGTACTCGGGTCATGAGCTCAGCCTGTTCTTCAGCAGTCAGATTGCCGAGCGAGCTTTTGACCTCAAATACACCAATCTTTTTCAAAAACCAAGTTATAGCCGGGTTAATCTGAAAATGCATATCAGCAGCGGCAAAATCAAGCGGACGCCTGGCCACAGCAGCCAGCGTAAACTGATCGCTATCGCGCGTGTGGTTTGACACGAGGAGACATGGGCCGTGGCGCGGAATATTCTCCCGCCCCTCCACCTTGCGCCCCTCAATCATAAATAACGCCTCGCCCACTAACGCCATAACTGGCGTGGCCAACGCTCGAACATTATTCGCCCGGCGCAAATGTACGGGCAGATTCCTCTCAAGATATTCGTACACCTTATTCGGCCTAACAGCTACCGAGAATTCGCCCTCAATGCTTTTGGCTATCTGCTCAGTTTGCTTGCGCTTTTCTTTAGCCGAATCTTCCGCCTCAACGGGTGCACCCGTCTCAATGACCGCTGGTTCGATCATATCTCGTTCAACCGAGTGAACAGGCAACACTTCCCGCTCGGCTGGCCGAGTGAATTCCGGGCGTGAATCAATCGGCTTGCCCGGCTTATCCATAAGTTTAATGCCCCGCCAGATATCTCTCCGCCTCAAGCGCCGACATACAGCCAGTCCCCGCCGCCGTAATCGCTTGACGGAAGTACGGATCCATCACGTCCCCGCAGGCAAATACGCCAGGAATATTTGTTTTCGTGCTTTTGCCTTCGGTAACAATGTAGCCCTTTTGGTCGAGTGTTACCGAACCCGCAAATAACTCAGTATTCGGCTTGTGACCGATAGCGACAAACAAGCCTTGCGTCAAAAACTCGCTCGTCTCCCCCGTCTTCGTGTTCTTGAGTTTTAGCGCTCGAATACTTGTCTCACCGAGCACCTCTTCAACCGCCGTGTCCATGAGGAAGCTAATTTTCGGGTTGCTCTTGGCGCGATCAAGCATGATTTTAGAAGCTCGAAAGGCATCGCTCCGGTGGATCACTGTTACTTTCGAAGCAAACCTCGTCAGGAACGTCGCCTCTTCCATGGCACTGTCTCCCCCGCCAACCACCACGATCTCTTTCCCTCGAAAAAAGAATCCATCACACGTGGCACAAGCGGAAACACCTTTGCCCTGTAGTTCCTTCTCGCCAGGGCATCCAATCCACTTGGCACTGGCACCTGTTGAAATAATAATCGCATCCGCCGTCAGCTCTTTACCGTTCTCACTCATCACCCGGTACGGCTTCTGCGAGAAATCAACCTTCGTCACCACGTCTTGCAACACCTCAGTACCGAATCGCTCGGCCTGCTTCTTCAGCTTCTCCATGAGCTCAGGACCGAGTACGCCGGTAGGTTCGCCGGGCCAGTTTTCGACGTCGCTTGTCAGCATGAGCTGGCCTCCTGGCTCTCGCCCCGCAAACAACACCGGCTTGAGCATCGCTCTGGCTGCGTAAATGGCGGCCGTGTAACCAGCCGGTCCGGAACCAATGATGACGAGGTTGTAATGTGTGGACATATATATGTTGACAAGTACTAGAAATATGTTACTCTATCAGCAGATCACCAATGGAAAAGATCACCCTTCAAGGTTCCGTCCTTGCGGGGCCTTTTCTTTTTTATGGGCCAATTTACTCTCAAGGTCATTCATAAAACGCAAATACGGTTTAATTTCAGGATACTTTAACAAACCGGAAAACTTCCACCGGTTAGGGACCATCATAGCAGCCAATTTCTTTTTTCCAATAAAATAGTTCGCTAAGCAGTAAAAATCACCGTCACCGGAGACAATAATGGCTTGATCATAATTTTCGTATTCGATCATTGCCTGTAAAACCAATTCGGCATCACAATTCCCCTTAGTCGTGCCATCCTTATACGTTAAAGTTGGTTTAAAAATACAAATAAAACCTGCCTGTTGTAACGAATTATAAAGTTTCGTATTCCCCGGTAAATAGCCTAAAAATACATAGGCCTCTTTGACAGCATATTTCTCGGCCAAATATACTCGAAATTTCCGAAAACTTAAAAACCATCCCAACGAACGGATCGCGAGGTTCAAATTCTGACTATCTATAAGCGCGTAATTCTTCTGCGGGGCAATCATATTTCTATCCGTCGAAGTCTAGCACGGGACCATAAAACAAAAAATCCCCTTCCGGGGACTTCTTGTGGTTAACCCGTAATCTGTTTCACCCTCTCCTTAAACGTCTCTTTGCTCATGGCGCCGGAGAACCTGCCTACCTCGCTCCCGCCTTTCATGACTACAAATGTGGGAATCGAGAGAACGTTGAATCTCATCGCCAGCTCGGAATTGTCATCGACGTTCACCTTGGCGAATGACACGTCAGACATCTCGTTTCCGAGTTCCTCAATCAAAGGCCCCATCACCTTGCACGGTCCGCACCACACGGCCCAGAAGTCTACCACCACGGGGGTAGTTGACTGGGTGATTTGAGAGTCAAAGTTTGCTGTTGTTAAATCCATAATAAATTCTTTACACTGCCAAGGTTCTCGCCTGGAGTTCCTCAGAGTAGACCTCCAGTGTATCACCTACCTCAATCTTGGTCTTGCCCTGGAAAGACAGTCCGCAGTCTTGGCCGGCGAGTACATCTTTGACGCTCGACTTGCCACTCTGCAAGGCTTCGATCCTGCCCTCGCCCATAATACTGCCATTGCGGAACACGCGGATAACCGCGCCCGGAATAAACTTGCCCTTCTTCACCTTGGCGCCAATGATGTGGCCCTTCTCCGTCTTCTTAAAGACGGCTAGAACTTCACCCGAACCAAGATCCGTATAAATCTTCTCGGAAGGAATGAGCTTCTTGAGACGCTCGACCACATTTTCAAAGATGCGATAGATAACCGTGTGGCCTTCAAGATCAACATTTTTTGTTCTAGCGAGGTCAGCCGCAGTCTGCATCGGTTTAACGTTGAAGCCGTAGATGACGGCTTGTCCCGCCTCGGCCCTCAGCACATCAGCCTCCGTAATATTGCCGAGTCCTTTGCCAACAATCTTCACACCAACGTGCGGGTTTTCAATCTTCTCGATCATGCCGATCAACGCTTCGAGTGAACCGAGTACGTCAGCCTTCACCATCACGTTTAAGTACAGCTTGCCCTCGCTCCCCTCTTTTTCTTCCTTGGGCTTGGCCACCTTGGTACCAAGATCCTCGGCGCTCGTCTTCCGCTTCATGTCCTCACGCACGTCTTCAAGCTCGTCCGGATTTTCGGGTACTTCGAGAATGTCTCCTACGGCTGGAGCGATTTTGAAACCAAGAATCTTCACCGGCGTAGATGGCGGGGCTTCTTTGATGAGCTTGCCGTCATAAGCGGTGAGTGCTCGAACTTTTCCATACAGATATCCGCCAACAGACAAGATGTCGCCTGCATGCAACGTTCCGGTTTGGACGATGATAGTTGCAACAGGTCCTTGGCCCTTGTCTACGCGGGATTCAATGATCGTACCGAGCGCTTTGCGGGTCGGGTTCGCTACAATGTTGTCCTTTTCCATGTCAGCCACAAGCAACAGAACGTCAAGCAACTGATCAATATGCAAATTCTTTTTGGCCGAGATAGGAACACAGATCGTCTTCCCGCCCCAATCTTCTGGCACGAGTCCAGCCTCTGACAGCTGACTCTTCACGAGTTCAAGGTTGGCATTCTCTTTGTCGATTTTGTTAATCGCAACCACGAATGGCAAGTGCGAAGCCTTGATGATGTCAATCGCTTCCTTGGTCTGCGGTTGTACACCATCGTCTGCAGCTACGACGAGAATGGCGATGTCGGCAACTTTCGCACCGCGGGAACGCATGACCGTAAACGCTTCGTGACCTGGAGTGTCGATAAATGTAAGCAAACGATCATTACGCACCACCTGGTACGCGCCAATATGCTGAGTGATACCGCCAGCTTCGCCTGCTACCACGTTCGCCTTTCTGATAACGTCGAGCAACGAGGTTTTGCCGTGGTCAACATGGCCCATGATAACGATGACTGGTGGGCGAGCAACAATGTTCGGATCCGTTACCCCGCTCGCATCAGGTCCGCCATGTTCAGAGCCCTTCGCCTGGGCGAGTCTATCCTCACCGGCGCCCAAAATAACTTCTGTTCTTGCTTCTGCTGGTTCGGCAATGAATCCAAGATCCTCAGCAATAATTGAAGCGGACTCATAATCAATCGGTTCATTGAGCGAGGCCAAAATACCGGCGCGCATCAGTTCCTGCATTACTTTCTGAACTGGCAGGTTGAGTAGAGTCGAAAATTCTCGAACAGTAATTTTGCTCGGCACTTTTACATGCTCTGCAGTACCAGAAGCCACCTGAGATTTTCTCTCAGCGCGGGCTTTCTGATCTTCCATTTTCTTCTGGAGGAACTGGCGCTTTTTCAAATCCTGCCAGGCGTTCAAAATTTTCCCAACATCACGGTCAGGAATTTTAATAGCCTTTCCGCCAATGTCAAAACCAAGCTCCGGCAGCTTGGAGCGCAATTCCTCTGTAGATACCCGCAACCGGCGGGCTAGCTCTGAAATGTTCATGGCAAGAGGATACGGGAAAGTGCCTGTTAAGTCAAAGAACTGGTGTATTTTACCATCCCAACATTGATCCCCATCCTGAGCTAGGCGAAGGATCCGCCTTTCCCGGCAGCAATGGGCCGTATTGGCAATTGAAACTTCCTCAAATCACTCCCAACCAATACTCGTTGCACATCTGTTCGGCTAATCAATGACTGGGTTGGCCGTACGTCGTTACCGCTCCCGGGAATGCCTGGAATTGAGAACCCGACGTACTCGATCCTTTTCTTCAACCGAAATCGTACCCAATCAACCATCGGTACAAGGTCTGTGTCCGAACTCACTAGAATAGCCGTATCGTATTTATTATCGACTGCGCCAGCCACTAAATCAACTGCAATCTTAACATCGATTCCTTTCTCACGGAACGTATGCAAAGTAATCTCATTGATACCTTTACTCAAAATCTGTTGATGATTCTCTACCCGAGAGTCAATCAACACCTTTTCCGTCCGCTCCCGAAGCTTACTTGTTTTGATCTGCCAAGCTGTCTGTTTCAAGCGGTTGAATAACTGCACCTGTTTAGCCATGGCTCGCCTACTTCGTTCGTCACCTTCCCGTTCTCGCACCGTTCCAATGTAGTATCTCTTCCCCTGCTCAGTAACCACCCTACTATCTGCGAGGAAATGAGCGAAGGCGTCAAAATCAAACCCCGCCGCCTGAATAGCCAATGGTTTGTGAGCGAGATGGTAAAAATTACCGCCATCAATAAAAATCTGTACTCGCTCCGCGTTCATAATGAGCAAAAAGTACCATAAAAATAAAGTCCTGCACACTCCCCGTGAGGGCAGGCGCAGGAGACTTTATGCTCAGAATATACCTCTCTTTTTGACGTTCGTCAATGATCGTCAACAAGCTAAATTATGAACCGCCTCGGCCAAACCAAACGTATTGCCATGTCCAAGAAGACCCAGATATGAGGCAACTACGCCTTCTTCCGGCTCAGCTCCGAGCCTCCTCATCATTCTGCGTTTTGTCGAACCCCTTAAGACCCGATGATCCGAAAATTGTACCCACCCTAAGAAATCCACCCCCGAAGCCATTGTTCGGAGCTCGATCTTTTGTGGGTGAAGTGTTAACTTCAGTTGGTCGAACAAAAACTGATGAACAAGTGGGAGAACAGATTCGAGATACCCTCGATGACGCGACAAAAATACAAAGTCATCCGCGTATCTCACATAATGTCTGATATGCAACTGATGCTTCACGTATTGGTCGAGTTCATTCATGTATACGTTGGCGAGTATCTGACTGGTCAAATTTCCTAGTGGCAATCCCACTCCTGGCACTCCCGACGGGAAGCTCTCGATAATCTGTTGAATACACCACATGATGCGCCAATCGGCTATTCGCCGATCCAATATGAGAAGAAGTGTACGTTGGTCTATAGACGCAAAAAACTTTCTCACATCACACTTCAACACCCAAACGGTTTTTCGATGATTCATCGATACTTCTTGTGCCATCCGAGTGAATCGATTATTCGCTCGATGAGTGCCTTTGGCGATCCTGCATGAAAAAGAATCAGCAATAAACGTCCGGTCAAAAAATGGATACAACTTTCGATACAATGCCCGATGGAAAATACGATCTCGAACAGACGCTTTATGAATCTGCCTTTTCTTTGGATCGTTAATAACAAAAGCTCTATATGGCTCATGACGATATGACATGTCCACAAGTGAGGCGTGCAAAGCCAGCAGATTGCTCATAAGGTTCCGGGCAAATTCTTGGACGTCCGGTTTAGAGCGCTTCCCGGGCAAAAATTCTCTCCATGCCACGAGCAAATTCTCGACGGAAATTATGTCTTCGTATTTTTCTTCAAAAATAATTCTGCCCATATGAGATCATTTAACGTCCCCCCCCCCCGAAACTGCTCCCACTACTTGAAGACTTAAAATCTGCATATCTTGTTTGGTTTTTATACTACCAGACCATCCCCAAAACACACAGGTACACTCTCGGCGGTCGTATCGATGATTTGCTGGTAGACATGATCGAAGCGACTGCCACAGCGGGCTTTCTAGCTAAAGCAGAGAAGCTTCCGTATGTCCGAGTCTCAATCCGAAAACTAGATACCATAAAAGTGCTTCTCATGGTGCTGTGGGAAACGAAATCACTTAACGACAAGCAATACATCACCCTTTCAGAAAAGTTTGAAGCGATTGGCAAAATGCTCGGTGGCTGGCATGGACAGCTCACCAAACAAACAACCCCAGGAAATATCCCGGGGCAGAAATGAAACCTCTGGCGGAGACCGCAGCCGGGTTGTTGCCGTTCCACTGGTTGCTGAGCCAGTTGTAGTTCACGTACCAGTTCTGGCCATTCCAGTTGAGGTAGTAGACGTACACCTTGTCGTTCACCGGGTTGCGGAATCACGTGAAGTGCCATCCATAACACCATCCTTTGACTACTCTGAGGATTGAATCGAATTCGTGATAATAATCACCTAGCACTCCACGCCAAGTTTTTTCATGTCAAAATCCGGAAAAGCCACGCTATTCCAAGCCGTAACCAGAAATATTCTGGACAAATTCGAATCAGGTTTGGTAGCCAGAAGTCTTAACCGCCGGCATATTCACCTTACCCGGACAAAGTATAACTCCAAATTGAAGAGGAGCTCCACGCAACGTTGCGCAGAGCTCCTCACGCGAATCCGAAAGTGCAAAGGACTGAGGATCTAAGGGCTAACGTGCCTAAGGATCTCAGGTCACAGTGCTGGGACTTGCGGAGACCGCAGCCGGGTAGCTGCCGTCCCACCGGCCGCTGAGCCAGCCGTAGTACACGCACCAGTGCCGGCCACTCCAGTCGAGGTAGCAGACGCACACCCCGGCGCTCACCGGGCTGCGGAAGCCCTCGCCCCAGAAGAAGATGGCGCCCGCTGTCTTCCAGCCCTCCGGAATGAAGTCCAGATTCGCCTTGAGCGCATCCAGCTCATTCTTGGAGGAATGGCCGGGCACGGCCTTCAGCTTCTCGTCCCAGAGGACTTGGCCGTTGATGCCACCATCGGCCAACTGGGCAGGGTCCACGTGGAACGTCATCGGCACGCCGTTACGGAGCAGAATCCGGTCCTTACCCGTCCCCTGCCAAGTGAAGATCACCGTGCTGGGCTTGACCACGTTCCATGCCCGCTCGGCCGTATCGAACGGAAGCTGGGAAGGGACGTCGTTGTAGACCTCGAGCGTGTGCTCGTCGATCCGCTTGAAGCGGAGCGGGGCCGGGGCGGGCTCGGGCGCGTTCGCCCCCTTGAAGGCGTCAACGCGACGCTTGAGCGCGTCCTTGTCCGCGAGACATTCCTCCGCCTCTTCCATGGACATGCCCGCTTGCGCGAACTTACCCACGAGAGCAAGGAGCTGGCCAGCCGGGAGCTTCAGAAGGTTCGTCATGTGACTACCCATCCTTTCATAATGCCGTCGGTACACCCTGTATGCGATCTATTCGCCTACAAGATTTCCCTGTGTTAAAAACGGCTGTTCTTGGCTAATGTTTGGCCAGAAACAGCTATTTTCAACCTAGTCATTATAACAAAAAAATGCACTTTTGTCAATGTTATAGGGCCATAATACAAAGAGCTCCTACACACTCCCCGTGTGGGCAGGCGCAGGGGACTTAAATCTATGGATTCGCAAATGTTTTAAGGGAAACGGTACCTGTATCTGCCCCGCAGGAACCAACCTCGATCATTTCGCCAGAAACGCTCAGGTAATAGCCGGTGCCAAAGAGGCCAAAGAGGGAATGTTTGGGATCACTCGGCGCGTCTTCGGGTTTATTGAAAATTTCTTCGGGCGGGAGGCAGTCATCCGGAACGGCGTCGTCTGAACAAAACCTGCCCCAAGCGCCGGCACAGGAAGAGCCGGTGCCGAGGAGAAATTTCGAGCCCGATCTATCGGACAGACGCTTCAATAGCGCGTCATACTTGTCCGGATGCGTGGTAGAAAGCGTCAGCACTGTCGTCATGATCTTCCGCACATCATCGCTCCGACGCTCATCACGCCGAAGGGCGAGCATCCTGGCCGGGTTTACCGCAAAGGCAATGATGCACACCGCCAGGCCGAGCAAGCCAAAGACAATGACATGATCAAGCCTGGTACCGCGCATGTATTGCCCATGTGGCATATGGCACGAATCATACCATTTACCGTTGGCACGTTGGACAATAATGGGTTCCTCGGCCAACCAGAACAATTTTCTTAATTGGGGTTTTGCATTTCAGGCAGGGCAAATTAGCTCGACCGTAGACCTTCAACAGAACCGAGAATCCACCTTGAGTACCATTTGTATCCACATAATCGTTTGAAGTAGTGCCGTTTAAGTCAATGGATTTCTGTAAAATCTTTTTCACTTCTTTTATGACCTCGGTGCGATTTTTTGCCGTTAAGCTCGAGAGCCTTCTAGTTGGTCGAATCCCTGCCCGATGACAAGCTTCATCCGCATAGATATTTCCCACGCCCGCAATGCATTCCTGATTTAACAGCGCGGCCTTGATGGTCCTCGACGACGGTGTGCAAAGTCTATCAGCGAGTAGCTCGACGGATGTTTCGAGTGGCTCAGGTCCGTATTTGCATAAGGCTTCATCGAGGCCCTCGACGGACACGCACTTCAGATAGCCGAAGGTACGGATGTCGGACCAGACGAGGTGCTCCGCTCCCCCGCTGAATACAAAAAGTATTCGATCATGCTTCTGCCGGACATAATTTTTCGGCACGAACAAAAATTTGCCGGTCATCTTCAAGTGGCCAACAATCGCCGTCCCATCGTCAAACTGGAAGACAAGGATTTTCGCTCGCCGGCTCACCTCCTCGATGCGCTTGCCGAGGATGGACTCGATAAACTTCTTCCCCATTGGCGTCTCCCTCCCAGATTTCCAGATTTCGACAGCCGAAATAACGCGCCCCTTGAGGCGCTCATTTAACTGGCGCTTGATTGTTTCTACTTCGGGGAGTTCGGGCATAGCTATTTCAGGTGCTCGATCAATATTTTTGTAACCTCTTCTGTCGGTGCCGAACTATCAATCTCTATAAACTTGGCCGTCGAGTACTCTCGAGCATACTCAGCTGCGGCTTTTTCAGTCTCGTAATAGCGTTTAATCCGATTTTCGATCACCTCGGGGACATCATCGGCTCGCCCGCGCTCGATTAGTCGTTTCCGAGCGAGTTCATCGGGAATGACCAAATGAATGAAGTGAGTGGGCTGATCGAATTCAAAATAGGTTTTCAAGGACTCAACGGATCTAGGGTAGCCATTCACAATATATCCACTGTTCTGAATTTCTGGGGACAGCAGTTTCTCTTTGTAGATGTTCGTCGCCACGCCTTTCGGAATCATTGTTCCAGACTCAACATACGGTTTAACCAGGAGGCCGAGCTCACTGCCTTTAGCGATCTCATCACGCAAAATCTGCCCCGTAGAAAAATGCGGAATGCCCAAAATCCTGGCAAGTGCTTCACACTGCGTGTCCTTGCCTGCGCCGGGGAGGCCGTAGACGATGATTTTGTAAGGCATATGATCGTTTTGTACTGTACGACAATAGTAGACTATGATCCAATGCGCCACCTCTAGACCCTTCCTAACGTCAGGGTCTAATCCTCACGTCGGGGTGGGACGGCCAATCAGATCCCTCGGCCGTCGGACGGCCTCGGGATGACAATGCCAATATGCCTTTCCTATTGATCGACAAACCCGCGGGGATCACGTCACATGATGTGGTCGACAAAGTTCGCAAAATTACCGGCGAGAGAACTGTGGGCCATGCTGGGACGCTTGACCCGTTTGCCACGGGGTTGCTTATTGTTGGGGTGGGACGGGACTCAACCAAACAATTATCAACGTACTTGGGGATGGATAAGGAGTATGAGGCCACGTTTGTGATCGGAGCAACCACCGAGACGTTGGATCCGGAAGCGCCCGTCGTGGTCGCGCCAAGGGTCGATACATGGATCGACCCCTACGGCGAGATTCGTTCCGCCATGAAAAAATTGACCGGTGAAATCTCCCAAATCCCCCCGATGCATTCGGCCATTAAGGTTGGCGGGAAGAAATTGTACGAACTCGCCAGAAAAGGCCAAACAATCGAAGTTGCCCCAAGAAATCTCACCGTTCACTCATTCGAATTACTCGAAAATCCGGATTTCTCTACCTGGCCAATCACCTTGAAGGTCAGAATCGCCTGCTCCTCCGGCACGTACATTCGAGCGCTTGCTAGAGACCTTGGCGTTCTTTTGGGCACAACGGGCTACGTTTCCAGTCTACGCCGGACCAAAATCGGCGAATATTCCGTAGCTTCTGCAAAAACCCTTGAAACCCTTTCTAACCCTTTATAACCCCCTCTAACCCTTCCCCTCTCAAGCATCTCATGCTACCCTCGTTCGGTAACAACTGGTAGAAATAATTATGCTTATCCCCCTCATTTTAGCTCTCGGGGGGTTGGTACTTGGCAGCGCTGTAGGATATTTTGTCCGCGCCACAATCGTCAAAAACCAAACAAACTCCGCCGAGGCACGTGCCGTAAGAATCTTAGAAGAAGCGAAAGATAAGGAACAAAAGATCATCATTGAAGGTAAGGAAAAGGCCATTGGGTTCATTGAAGAAGGCAAGAAAGAACTTCAGGAAAAGGAGAAGGACATCCGCGCTACTCAGGAACGCCTCACAGAACGTGAGCGCCTTTTTGATAAAACGCTGTTGGATTTCGAGACCAGAAAAGCTCAACTTGACGATTACAAGTCAAAGCTTGAAACCGCCAAAGCCAAAATTGATGAGGTCAGAGCTGCGGCCGATACGAAACTCGAAGAGGTGGCCGGTATGGGCAAAGAAGCCGCCCTCCAAGTAATCATGGACCGCGTGGAGGTGGAGCAACAGGACTCGCTCATGAGTTTGATCCGCAAGTATGACCAGCATTCTGAAGAAGAACTTGAAAATCATGCCCGCAAGATCCTGTCCCTCGTCATCCAGCGTTTTGCGTCGAGCCAGGTTGTTGACGCAGCTACCACCTTCGTTCAATTAACGAGTGAGGACATGAAGGGCCGAATCATCGGCAAAGAAGGCCGTAATATTAAAGCTATCGAGCATCTAACCGGCTGTGAATTGATCGTGGATGACACGCCGGGCATGATCACCATCTCCGGCTTCTCCCCCGTCAGACGCCAGGTGGCTAAGCGAGCGCTTGAAATCCTGATGAAAGACGGCCGTATCCAACCGGCCAAGATTGAGGACGCCGTGAAAGAATCGAAGAATGACCTCGCCAAGGAGATGCGCAAGGCCGGTGAGGACGCACTGTATGAACTCGGCATTCCGGTTTCATCTATTGATCCGAAGCTGGTCTCGATTCTCGGCCGTTTGAAATACAGAACAAGCTACGGTCAGAACGTGTTGCAACATTCTATTGAGGTGGCCCGCATCTCCGGCATGATTGGCGAAGAGCTGGGCATGGATCCATTCCCCCTGAAGAAAGGCGGACTTTTCCATGACATTGGCAAGGCCGTAGACCATGACATGCAGGGCGCGCACCCGCAGATTGGCTACAACATCATGAAAAAGTTTGGCTTCCCGGAAGAGATGGCCTACCAGTCCATTGCTCACCATGAGGACAGGCCGAGGACGATCGAAGGAGTCGTGGTCAAGGCGGCTGACGCCATTTCTGGCGCTCGCCCTGGTGCTCGCCGAAACTCTGTTGAGGAATACTTGCAACGTCTCCAAAATCTTGAAATGACCGCTGCCGGTTTCCCAGGCGTGGAAAAGGCCTATGCCATCCAGGCTGGCCGAGAAGTCCGCGTCTTTGTTGAACCAACTGAAATCGATGACTTCAAGGCCTATGAGCTGGCCCGCGACATTGCCAAAAAAATTGAGGCTGAACTGACCTATCCTGGCGAGGTGAAGGTGACGGTTATTCGGGAGACCAGGGTGATCGAGTTTGCACGATAGCGCCGTCGTCATACCGAGTACCGTTGTCATCTCGAGGCCGTCCGACGGCCGAGAGATCTGAATTGGTCGGCGCCAATCAGATCCCTCCTATCGTCGGGATGACACAAACCAATCAGATTCTGGCTAAGACTTGCACGATTTCGGTCATTGGGCTAACATAAGCCCATTATGAACAAAGCAGAACTTGCGCTCAAACTTTCTGAGCGCCTTGATATCCCAAAAAAGTTAGCGGAAGACATGTTGGAAAACTTTGAAAACCTCGTGGTTTCGGCCCTTGTAGCCGGCGATGAGGTAACGATTGCCGGCTTCGGCACGTTCTCCGCACGCATCCGCACCGCCCGCATGGGTGTGAACCCGCGCAACCCGTCAGAGAAGATTAAGGTGCCAGAAGTCCGCGTGCCAAAGTTCAAAGCAGGCAAGGGCCTCAAGGACGCGCTCAAGAAGTCTACAAAGACCGCCGAGCCCGTTCCCACCGTGTAAGGTAGGGTTTAAAACCCTACCTTACATGCAAGAAGATCCGCGTTCCCCAGGGGACGCGGATCTTTCGTTCTGCGAGTCGCCGAGCGGACCTCGGCTTACGCGTTCGTGGCGGATTCGGCGGTCAGCTGGCGGAGCATCGGCTGAGCGCATTCCTGAACATCATGCCAGGCGTGGAACAACTCATGGAAATCGCCAGCCAACACTGGCCGAGGAAGGCCGAGATATTCCTCAAGTGCTCCGGGAGACGAGTACTTCAGCGCCGCTTCGTACTTTCTCTTGAACTCGACGAGTATCTCGCTTACACCGAGACCGTCTGTCATGAGGATGATGCCGGCCCGGTACCAGCGAAGTCTGTCCGCGCCGTACTCGATCACACCCTCCGCCTCCAGAATGTCAGCGCTGTCAGCGGTCATAGGATCGCCCTCCATGCGCGTCTTCTCCGCCTTGATCACGCGAACCATGCGGTCGAATTCCTCCACCTTTCCCGCGAACGCCGTCTCGTCATACTCGCACATCTCCAGCACCAACCACAATGGCAGGCGCCCCTGTTCCTCAGTCTTCATGAAGCCTCCCTTGTTAGCTCTTTGCTCATCTTCAAAATGTCAGCCCACACGTCGCGGATGGGCGCATGCGAATCATCCGCCGGAGGCTTCTGAGCCAGGATGTCCTTCGTCTGCTTCGGGGTCTTCCCCGCCGAACGAATCATCACCCTGAGCTCGGCCACTAGACTCATGAATTCGTCAGATGACCGAAGCGCCAGGTCTCGCTCCAAGCGCGAAACGTGATCCCTGTGGCCCTGAACGAACTGATCGCGATTCTGCACAGCCTTCTCGAGTTCGATCCGAGCGAAACCAAGATGACGCTGAAGCGCAATCTCAGTCATCCCCGGAAACTCAAACGAAAGTACGACATCCACTGAAAGCGGACTAGACATGAGCCCTCCAAAACGAACCGGAGGCCACTCTACAGCTTTGGCAGAATCTCGCCAAGCGGGACAATAGAAGCCTCTGAACTGGCCCGATCCTTCCATTCCACACCCCCGGCGGCTAATGATTTCTCAGAAATGACTAATCTGACCGGTACGCCAATGAGATCAGCATCCGCAAACTTCTCGCCTGCTCTCATATCTTTGCGATCATCAAATAAAACTTCCATCCCAGCTGACTGGATACTCGCATAAAGCTCATTGGCCGTTTCCCAAATCTTGGCCGTTGCCTCCTCAGTCTTGGCTGATAAAGCAACCAGGTGAATACCAAAAGGCGCCACGGACTTGGGCCAAAGGATCCCACGCTCGTCATTAAATTTCTCAACGATCACGCCCATCACTCGAGAAATACCAATGCCGTAGCAACCCATAATCGGATATTGCTCCTGGTCATTCTCGTCTTTATAGGCAAGTTTGAAATCTTTCCCGTATTTATCGCCCAAATCAAACACGTTGCCTACTTCAGAAGCTCGGGCTTGGGCGAGTGTTCCCTTCGAGCATTTAGGGCAAGTGTCCCCCGCTTTCACTTTGGCAATCTCCGTATTCACGCAAAACTCGCACACGTCACAATAAAGAATATCGTCCTCTCCGGCATCTGTCAGCACCATGAACTCATAGGAAATCTTGGTACTAAACGCTCCCCCGCTCGCTTCCGTCACCTTTGCCGTTAGGCCAAGCCGGGAATAAATCTTGAGGTACGCCTCTTTGGCACGTTCGTAAAATTTGTCGAAGTCTGCCTGATCGCGGTGAAAGCTATACATGTCTTTCATAAAAAACTCACGTCCGCGCATGAGGCCGGACTTGGCTCGCAACTCATCACGAAATTTCCAGTGAATTTGGTAAACGGCCACGGGGAAATCCTTATACGAGGTCGCCCTCGAGAGCACGAGCGGGGTCACAATCTCTTCTTCGCTCTGGCCAAGCGCGTATTCCTTTTCTGTTCTACTCGCAATCTTAAAAAGCACGTCAATGTTGTCCCAGCCTCCCGTGACTTCCCAGTTCGCCTTTGGATGAAGCATGGGCATCAGCACTTCCTGCCCGCCAATAGCGTCCATCTCCTCTCGCGCTATATTCTCGATCTTTCTCAGTACTCGCAAACCCATTGGTAAATAGCTATACACGCCAGCCATCAACTGATCCACAAAACCCGCTTGAGTTAACAAGCGAGCGTTGATCGTTTCCGCATCAGCCGGGGCATTCCTCACCGTTTTCGTGAAAAGTTGGGAGTACTTCATATTGCGAATAAGTCTAACGGAAAGAAGAAATAAAACAAGGGTTAGAAAAGGTTATCAGAAGCCCTTTCTCACCCTCTATAACCCTCTCTTTCACTACGGGGTCACTTGAATAACACTCCCCGCGATATGCGCAATAATCAGCACCACGCCAATTCCCATGATCACAAGCGCAATCTGGAAAACCATCTTTGCATCTTTGTCATCCGTCACAAAACCGATAAAAATGTACGCGGCGAAGCCGAGAATAAGGGCGAGCGGAACACCCGCTAAAACGATACCGGCGAGTAATAAGAGAGACATAGGATTTATTCCCATCCCGACCCTGAGTTTGACGAAGGGGAGGGATAGTATTGGATGTTATTGGAACGTTTGTCTCACAGTATATCAGAAAACCCTCCGCGCTTGGCACGGAAGGTTTATTCAAGGGCACGCGGGCCCTCTACACAGTCCAAACATTCGGGCGTCTCTTCTGCGCCGAACGCTTGTACCGCCGGTACGTTTCCAAACCCTTCATCAGCAAGTACTGCTGACGTTCGATCAAGATCCCCACGAGACGACCAATGACAAACGCCGGACTCGTACGCATGGGACACCTCCTAGTCGTTAACTCGGCCTACGTCTCACCTGCGCAGACAAACGGATGAAGTCCTCAAGCGCGCCTATAAAAAGAGGCTCGACCTTACGCCATTCCTCCTCCGAAATCACAATCATCTCGGAAGGAGGGTCAGTCCACATGAGGATCCGTGGTTCAGTTGTACCGAGCGTCAACTTCAGAGGCGCCCTCCCCACCCCTCCCCCTCCGTCCGGAGGCGGACCATCGAACAGCGCCTCACGCAGACGAATGAGGGTATGTTGCAATGCGACAATGGTGATGAGGATCGTGGTAACCGGGACAATATGCGCATCGTCCGGGTAGTAGCGCTCGAAGAGAACGGCGAGCAGGAAAAAGAAGATCCCCTGGCCCGCAATCAACAGCGACCCAATAAACCGCCGCCGAACATTAGCATTGCTCTTAAGACCACGAATCAAAGCCCGAACGGACTGGCGCATGGAACCCCCTGAGAATAGTTTAGCAGAAAATCAGAAGCCCCGATCGAACAGCGGTTCGCGGGGCTCGGACGGAAACATGAAACTCGGTCTCGACAAACGCTAGACACCGTTAGTCGGATAGCGCAACCGACGAAGCATGGTGAGAACGCGGATCTGCATGCCCACAAGGGGAATCCCCGCTACACCGGCACCCACCATTGGAAGACCCAAGAGCCAGCCAGCGTGGTACATAATTGATCCACCAATCACCAAGAACAACCAATACGTGATGGCCATTCCGAGCAAGGCGTAAAGGATCAAGAAGTAACGCCGAAGAATCTTCTCTTTCGTTACCGGAGTGGATGATTGAGACATGCAACCTCCTATGGTCGAGGATACTCAGACACGGCTATCCCGTCAAAAACCACGAGCCCCGGACGAACAGCGGTTCGCGGGGCTCGGACGGGAGGCTGATGAATGACTAGTCGTCGAACTCGGGTTCGTCCCGGTCGGGGAGCACGTCATTCAGGTGAATGGCCAGGCGGATGGACGGGATCAAGAGCAGGACCCCACCGCCAAGCGCCGTCATGATTATGCCAGTAGCTGAGCCAACCATGATGATGGCCTGGCCCAGGCTGAGCAGGCCAAGCGCCAGGAGGCCAAACAACCAGACCACTGTACAGTCAACCCAGCGGTCAAGACGATAGTGCTCATCCGCTGACAGCGATTCCCAGAGTTGGTACATGGCTACTCCAGCGCTTTCTTAGCCCGCGCCCGGCGAGCCAGGGTTTCAGCAAAGAGCGCCAGCTCCTCGAAATCCTTTGGATCCTCGAAGGAACTCATGGCTGCGGAGACACGCTCCTCCGTTGTAACGTGGAGGGGCGCGATCCTTGCAATCGTCACGCCCCGCGCAATCAGCACAGGACACTCCCCTCGGCCAGCAATCACCACAAACGGCACCCGACCCTCATCCATGAAACACCCCCGAAAAAAAATGGAACCGCCAAGGCTCGGCGGATAGTAGAGAAAAAATGATGTTTCGTCAAAAAACAAAACACCCGCTTTCACGGATGTGTTGTTGGTGCACCGGGCGGGACTCGAACCCGCGACCAATAGATTAAGAGTCTACTGCTCTACCAGCTGAGCTACCGATGCATGCTCGGCGGAAAGTATGCCAAATGCTTTGACGCTGGTCAAGATTTTTGCTAGTATTCAGGGGTTATGCGGTGTTAGCTTAGCTGGATAGAGCATCTGCCTTCGAAGCAGAGGGTCGGGGGTTCGAATCCCTCACACCGCACCAAAAATGCCCATGCGTTACGCAGGGGCATTTTTTGTATTATCAGATGCGCTTCCCCCTCCTCGCAGAGGAGGGGGCTAGGGGGAGGCTACCACCCCTTCGCTTTTATCCCCGCCTCAGCTGCCGCTACTTGAGCTTCTTGTTTACTTGACCCTTCAGCTTGCGCCACGAGATCCTTACCGAGGTACACGCCGATGACAAAAATCTTGGCATGATCCGGGCCGGTCTCACTCAGCACTTTATAGTTTGGCGTGATGCCGAGTTTTGACTGAGAGGCTTCTTGGAAAACACTCTTGGGGTCAGCGTAGAGCCGCTTCTCGATAATATTCGGCAATTGCGACAAAACATTCTTCGTGATGAAAACCCGAGATTCCTCCCAACCGAAATCTAGATAGATCGCACCAATGATCGCCTCCATGGCGTTGGCCAAAATATACCGGCGAGCTTTGGAGTTCACATCGCGCTCCTCACCCCTCGACAAATACATGTACGGCTCGACCCCGAGGTTCTTGCAAATCTCGGCAAGCGAATCACCGTTCACGAGAGCGGAACGCCAGGTGGTCAAATCTCCTTCCGGGTTCTCGTAGTTGTTGTAGAGGTACTCGGTGACGACGAGTTCTAAAACGGCGTCCCCGAGAAACTCCAAACGTTCATTGTGGGCGAGCGGAAAATCCGGATGCTCGTTCAGATATGATCGATGCACTACGGCTTGCTCCAGGTGTCCGTCTGCCTTGAATGGAACAAGAATCTTCTCGGCCAACTCTTTGATATTCTTCTCCATAATTATTTAACGATTACCTCCTCGGACTTCTTCTTCTCCATCTCAACGTCAATCGGTTTCACAAAGCCGCTCTCAACAATGTCCTTATACACCGCGCCAAGGACGCCATTCACAAACTTACCAGACGCATCTCCGCCAAACGTCTTGCCGAGTTCGATTGCTTCATTGATAGCAACTTTTGACGGAATAGTTTCGTCGAGTTTCAACTCGTACACGCCTAACCTGAGCACGTTTCGATCAATCAACGTCATGGTATCAACGGTCCAATTTGGCGCAAACTTGTTCAGAATCTCATCTACCTCGCCCAACCGGCCAATAATCGCCCTCACTTGGCGTTCTACGTAACCATCATCTTCAAAGTCCGGAGCGAACTCCACATGGACGAATCTAAAGATTTCGGGCAGTCGAGCATCTTCTCTGCCCCTAAAATCCCACTCGTAAAGGGCCTGCATGGCCATGGTTCTAGCTAAATGACGGTTTGACATACGGGACTATCCTATCAAACTTTCGGCAAAATCTAAAACCGCCTACTTGGCGGTTTCAGTTTTTTCGTCAGTTATCTTCTTGGCCTTGGCTGTCTTAGGAGCCTTGACTGGCTTTTTGGCGGTCTTAGCCAAAACTTTCTTCACCTCTTCCATGCCAGTCTTCTTGACCGAGCGATCTCCATACTTACCGCACTTCTTGCAAGCGCGGTGGCCAAGACCAATCGTGCCACAGGCTGGGCACGTCATGGTAGTGACGGCCTTAAGCGCATGGTGGGAACGACGACGGCGAACTTTTGAACGGGAGCTTCTAAATGACGGCAATGGCATAAAAAGTAGATTTACACAGATTGAGATGACGCGACAGATGGAACACAGATCAGAATACTCGTAAATCTGTGTGAAATCTGTCCCGCTTTGGGATCTGTGTTCATTTGTGTTCAGCGGAATAGTACAAAGATTGACCAAAACCGTCAAGAAGATTAGGCTAGAGGCCCGTTTTCCAAGGAGAAGTGACCATGTACGCCGAGACCGAGACCGTTGATACCCGCTCCAGGTTGGCTGACACCTGTCTGCCAATCGTGAATTCTGTCCTGGCCTTTGCCATGGACCCAACCAAACATGAATGGTCGCCGGAAAACTGTGCGATCATGCCCGGAAACACTTACCGGGTGGTGACCGGCGGAATCCTCATCGTGGACTCCTGTCCGTCCGGCGTGCTTCCTACGGGGGCGCTCATCCTGGAGGACCGGCTTCGTTCCAACGAGTGGAGTGCCTACTGTCTGGAGCACAACCTGCCCGGCAAAGGCGCCGGCTTCGGGAACGTCCACCGGCAGGGTTTGCTGTCGCTTGGACGGGCGCTCCAGCACATCGGTGAAAAGGGACTCGATCGCTTGGCCCACAACGTGCAGGTGGCCGAGCGCTTGATGAATACTTTTCTCATGGAATCGTACACGCTCGACACGACCTCGCGAGAAGGAGTGTCGGACTTTGAAGCCAACCTGCTGAAGGTGGCCGATCTGTTCGAAACGCGGGGCAACGTGCTCAAACAGCGCATCCGCGAATACATCCAGAGGATGATCATCCGGGACATTCTCGATCGAACGAACGTGGAACGTCTTCCGCTCATGTTCATGAAAGCCACCCGCTTCATCCAGGAGCTCAAGCATATGCTAGCGCACTGGGAATCGGAGGTGGACGAACGCCGGGATGCCGTGGCGGACCTGAATGACGCACTCCTCATGCGAGCGCGAGACTACCGCATCATCGCCTGTCAGGCCAGGAACTCTCACGCGCTCCTTGTGGACGAGGGGCAAGTGGCCAACAAGGACAACGCCGTGCTTGCCTGGCCCCACTACCGTGACGCACTGAATGATACGCTCGCAGAACCCTACGCAGGCTGGTTTCACCGCATGGGCAAGCACTACGGCCTGGCCATTGAAGCGCTCAGTCTGCACGACATGTCCGGACTGCCCGCCACGCGCCACATGCTGGAAGTAGTGGACGCTTCAGGACGCGTCCCTGACGTCATGAACATGATTGATGCCGTCACGCTTGAGGCGTCTCGCGCCCGAGATTCCAACGAGCCGTTCAGCATCCCCGCCCGTACGGCGCTGGCCCACGCGTTGGGAGAGGCACGACACACGCTCGGAAGCGTGGAGGACGTCCTCAAGACGTACGACGCGTCCTTCGACAGGACAAAGCTGTGGGAAGTCACGTCTTCCGTGTCGGAAGCCCAAAAGATCTTGAACCCGCTCAATGACGTCGCGCCAAGCGAAAACAACGTCAATACGGCGTACGAGTATCTGATCCACGCCAACAACTGCCTCCGCACCTGCTAGACCAGGCGCCGGGCGCATAGCCGAAGAGCCGACCCATTGGGCCGGCTCTTTTTCATATCAGGTGCGAATTCCTCTCCCTACTCGTCCTTCTCCCCCTCCACAATCGTCGCCGTGGCTACCTTGTCAGCCGGCGTCTTGAATCTCATCACCTTCACGCCCTGTGTCGGTCTACCGAGGATCGAAACACTGTTCACCGGCGTACGGATAATCTGTCCGCCGACTGACACAACGAGCAGATCTCTATCATCTTTTTCTTTTACTAAGTGAGCAGCTACAAGCTTGCCCGTTTTCGGCGTAATCTGGGCGGTCTTGATGCCCATGCCTCCACGGCCCTGGAGCGTGTATTCCTCAACGTCTGTTCTCTTGCCGTAACCGTTCTCCATGATGTTCAAGAGCAATCGGCCTTCCTTCAGCTGATCAGGCGAAATCACATCCATGCCAATCACTTCGTCCGTTCCCTTGAGCTTGATTCCTCGGACACCGGCCGCTAAGCGTCCCATTGATCGGACATCATCTTCGTCGAATCTGATGGACATGCCATTGTTTGTAACGAGCATGATCTGATCCTTGCCCATGGATGTTTTCACCCACTGCAAGCTATCGCCGTCATTCAATTTGATAGCGATCAAACCGGACCGGCGGACGTTTTCAAAATCGTCAATCGAGGTCTTCTTGATCGTCCCCTTAGTCGTCACCATCACGATGTATTTCTTTTTGTCTTTCTTGAGATCGCCGGTCAGTACTGCTGTCGTCTTCTCGCCAGGACCAAGCTCAAGGAAATTGACGATCGCTTGTCCCTTGGCCGTCCTCGACGCTTCAGGAATATCGTAAGCCTTCAAACGGAAGACCCGGCCTCTCGACGTGAAGAACATCATGTCTTCATGAGTGCTGGTCGAAAATAGCGACTCGACTGAATCTTCCTCTTTCGTCGTTAAGCCGATCACGCCCTTACCTCCGCGTCCCTGTTGAGTGAAAGCGTCTGGTGAAACGCGCTTGATGTAGCCGTCCTTCGTCATCAAGACGACAGTCTGAACGTCAGGGATCAAGTCCTCCATCGAAAACTCTTTAACACCCGACTTGATGATCTTGGTCCGGCGCTTATCACCGTATTTCTTGGACAGCTCGACAATTTCATCTTTAATAACCGTCATCATCTTTTTGTCAGAGGCCAAAATCGCTTCCAGCTCCTCCATGATCTTAGTCTTCTCCTTGTGCTCTTCCTCAATGCGAATTCTTTCGAGGTTCGCGAGGGACTGCAAACGCATTTCGAGAATCGCGATAGCTTGTCTCTCCGTCATCTTAAAGCGCTTCATCAAGTTCACCCTAGCCTCGTCCTTGTCAGCCGACTTCTTGATCGTCTTAATCACCTCGTCGATATTTTCGAGCGCAATAATCAAACCGTCCAAAATATGGAGGCGGTCCTTGATTTTGTCGAGTTCAAACTGCGTCCGGCGCTTCACCACTACCCGGCGGTGCTTGATGTGTTCTTCGAGTATTTGCTTGAGGTTCAAAATCCTCGGCTGAAGTCCATCAATCAACGCCAGCATGTTGTAGTGGAACGAAGTCTGAAGGGACGTCATCTGATACAGCTGGTTCAGGACTTTTCGAGGATATGAGTCCTTCTTGAGCTCGATCACAATCCGCACGCCTTCCTTGTTCGATTCGTCGCGCAGGTCGCGAATGCCCTCAATCTTCTTCTCGCGCACGAGGTCCGCCATCTTTTCAATCAGCGTAGACTTGTTCACCATGTACGGAATCTCCGTCACGACAATCATGCTGGAGTCCTTCTTGCCCTCAACAATTTCAGCCACGGCCCTACAAACCACGCCTCCTTTACCCGTCGAGTAAGCCGCTTTCAAATCATTCGCCCCGTACACAATTCCACCCGTTGGAAAATCAGGACCAGGAATGTACTCGAGTAATTCTTCAACCGTCAGATCGGGCTTCTCAATGAGGGCGAGCACGCCATCGCACACCTCCTTCACGTTATGTGGAGGAAGGTTTGTAGCCATACCAACAGCAATGCCAAGCATGCCGTTAACGAGGAGGTTCGGCAGTTTGGTTGGCAAAACAGCCGGCTCTTCATGTGAGCCATCGTAGTTTGGGCGGAAATCAACCGTGTCCTTTTCAATGTCCGTTAATAGCTCCTCGGAAATACTCGACAATTTTGCTTCCGTATAACGCATGGCGGCCGCGCTGTCACCGTCCATGGAGCCAAAGTTTCCTTGGCCGTGGACGAGCGGATAACGATAGGAAAAATCCTGCGCCATGCGCACCATGGATTCATAAATGGCGCTATCGCCGTGCGGGTGATACTTGGCCATCACTTCTCCAACCACGTTGGCAGACTTGCGGAAACGCGCCGTTGGGCGCAAGCCAATAGACCACATGGCGTAGAGAATACGGCGATGAACGGGCTTCAAACCATCACGCACGTCAGGCAAAGCGCGCGAAACAATGACGCTCATGGCGTAATCCAGGTAGCACCGGCGCATCTCTTCCGTGATGTTCTGGTTAATGATGGTGCCAATCGGCATCAGGCTCTTTTCTTCTTCTTTGGGCATACGTGATTTCCTGGCAAAGTATTCTGACCCTGACGATAGGAAGGGTCTAGATGTGAGATATTGAACCAATACGCTCAGGATCAACCACTACGGTTTTACAGAGGCATCCTGAATCAATTTCTTCAATTTATCAACTGACGTATCCGCAGGAGTCTGAGTGGCCACTCCACCCACCTGGGGGGAGGCTAAAAGGGGGGAATCGAACTGCGTGCGCATATTCGTCAGATCACTCTTCACTGACACAAGCGCTCTGGCAGACAGCGTAGTCTTCAGCTGGCCGAGCATGATCAGCCCCGTGATGGCCAGTCCGCCAACGAACACGGCCACCAGCCGTTCCCGTCCCCGCGGTATCTTACGTTTGATAATGAGTCTGTGTCCCTCCATATGGCTCGATTATTTTGTAAATGTTACGAGCTTCATATCTTCCTCCGGCAAGCCCGCCTTCACTATCTTGAACTTGCTCACTTCCTCTGTCGGGCCAGACAGCTCGCGCTTAATAGCGTCAGCAGTGCCATAGCCATCCTCGCCATTCGCATACGACGGGATGACAATCCTCGGCTCAATCTGCGAAACAATCTCCGTGGCCTGTGAGGCGGTCAGTACGCCATTACCGCCAGCGGGAAGAATCAAGACATCAATCGGTCCAAGGGCATCAATTTCCTTCTCTGTCAGACCCCGATCGAGAGCACCGAGGTATCCGATATGAATCCCCTCGCAATCAAAGCGGTAGATAGCATGGGGTGTGCCATCTTTCTTTGGCGCATCAATGCCCGTCACAAAAACCCCGCGTACTTCATACTCCCCCGCATGAGACACCGGGAACACTTGCTGACCCTCATCCGGGTGCTCTGGCGAAATATCCTTAAAGTTATTCGCGTCTTTCCCGTCATGGCTAGAAACCACAAGCGAAGCCGCCACGGACTTGAATTTTACACTCGGCGAAACAAAAGGATTAGTCACGAGCGTTACATCCGCCTGCGCCGGTTTGAACGTAAACGTAAAACTTCCGAATCCATTATAAGCAATCTGCATAGAGGAGAATTCGGGTATAGATTAACACGAATCCCCCGCCACGCAAAGCGCAGACGGGGGATGATTCGATCGAACGAATTTACGGTGCGTCGGTGATATAATTTATACAATATGGAAAATATACTTGTTGCTCTTTTGCTCTTCGCGTACGGATTCGTACTCCTTATGCCCGTATATGCATTAAGTGACTACTTAAAACGACGGGCAGAAAAAACGCTAGGATTTAAATTAAAGACGTTTGGCAGAAGCTACCTGGTCTGGGCTCCTGAAAGTTACAAAGTAAACGCAAGCCAGCGTCACGCGGCGTGGAAACTGAATCTGAAATATCTCGCCATAACAGTTCCAGCACTATTTGTCTGGCTTGTTATTTCGCTATATGGCTTTTCTTGGGTCATCTTCAAAATATTCGGACCATAAATAAATTATAACAGTCGGTGTGGATAAATATTGACCAAACTGCCAGTATTCTGGTATTTTAATGAAGGAATTGCCCCGTATCCAAACTGTGGCGTTTATCGCCGCTTTCCCGAAAGGGATAGGATGCGAGGTTGCGGAAATCAGAAAATATGCTATACTCTAGCTACATTCGGGATTTTCCCGCGGCCCCGTCCTCGCAAGAGGGCGGGGAACATGTTTTTAAAGGGAATAGAGCTTTCTAAAACCCTCCTTAACCTTTTGGAAATCGCTGTCATCAAGTGACCCCATTTTTGAAGAAAGCCTCCTGTAATCAATGGTTCGTAACTGGTGGAGACAAACGTTCGTCATAATTCCCTTTGCTTTTGCATAGCCTCCATCTCTAAACACTTCCTCACGTCATGGCCTAAATGCCATCTTCTGTAGCAACTTCCCCCTCCGGGTGCTCTTCAAACACGCCGGTCCAGTTTGCGATCTCTTGCTTGACCTCTTCTTCAGATGGATCTCTTTCCACAATTGACCAGCCTTCTTCAAATTCATCCGCCTTGCCGATAATTTCTGAGCGCCACTTTTCATCACGGTCAGCCATGGAACGAAGCTGGTCGATCAATCCCTGAATGCGTTCTTCATCCTTTCTGTGAATGGCCACAAGGTCATCAAATTTTTGCTGACGCTCATGGGCGCGCTCATCGCACTGCTTACCAACCACATCATGTGCGTCAAGGATCGCAGTTTCTACCCGATAGCGTTCCTCCCCCGTCAGATCCTTCTCGAACAACTTGCTCTTAGCGTAGTCAGTAATATGAACACCGTTCTGGAGAGCCGGTTTAATTTTGTCGAGTAATGGAGCGTCGAGTTTAGTGATCACGGCTTCGTTCAGGCGCTTCTCCTCATCACTAGCGCACAATTCCTCATACGCCTTCCGGTACGGATATTCCTTTCGGCCAATGTAAATAAGCGCCTGGATGATTTGGCGTTCCGTAGCGCTTTCATTCGCTAGGAGCTCGTCATAAAGCTTCTTAGCCTCATCAATCACCTCATTTGGAGTTAACGGAACAAGTTTTTCAATAGAAAGCTTGTATTCCTGCAATAAATACTCGTGCGGATGGGCCATAAACACAATTGACATGAAGTTAGAAAAAGTATAACCTTCCGAAGCTTCTTAATCTTAGCACCTGGAGAGCGAAAGGGCTCAGGCTCTTGTCCCCCGCCAGGAATATCACTATGTCAACGGAATCTTTGCAGAAACTTTTAGATGAGGGCGGGTATTTTTCCATCCCGAAGAAGGGAGATTTAGTTAAAGGCAAGGTTCTATCTACCAAGAGCCGTCAGATTCGCTTGGACTTGAACGGCCTCATGGTAGGCGTGGTCCGCGGACGCGAGCTGTACTCTGAAGCCGATTTTTACAAGAACTTGAAAGTGGGTGATGAAGTGGAATCTACCGTAGTTGATCTTGAAAATGAAAACGGTGAGGTAGAGCTCTCCTTCCGCCACGCTGGCCAGAAGCGTGCTTGGGCTGATCTTTCAGACATGAGCAAGAAAGGTGATGCGATTGCCGTTCGCGTACTTGACGCTAACAAGGGCGGTTTGATTGTAAAGGTTGGCCACGTGCAGGGCTTCTTGCCAGTTTCTCAGCTGGCCCCAGAACATTATCCGCGCGTCATGGGCGGAGATAAGATCAAAATCCTGGAAAAACTCAAGAGCTACGTTGGTCTGGATTTCCGCGTCAAAGTGCTTGACGTTGAGGAAGGTGATGACAAGCTCATCGTTTCTGAAAAGGCCGTTTGGGAGGATGAACAGAAGAACATTATTGCCCAGTGCAAAATTGGCGATGTGATTGCCGGAGACGTTTCTGCCGTGGCTGACTTTGGTGCCTTCGTAAAGTTCTTCCCAACCGGTACCAACGTTCCGCTTGAAGGACTTGTCCATATTTCTGAAATCGCTTGGCAGAGAATTGATCACCCGCGCGATGTCCTCAAGATTGCGGATCATGTTCGGGCAGAAATCATCGGCATTGAGGGCAGTAAGATTTTCCTCTCCATGAAAAAGCTCACAGAGGATCCGTGGAAGGATGTTGCTCGCCGTTACAAGATTGGCGATTGGGTGGAAGGCAAGATTGTGAAGGTTAATCCGTTCGGCTTCTTCGTTGAACTCGATCAGGATATCCAAGGCCTGGCCCACGTATCCGAGCTGTCTGATAAGGCCGTTGAGGATCCGTCTACGCTCGCCAAAATTGGCGACACCATGAAGTTCCGCGTAGTCTCCATTGAACCAAACGAACATCGCCTTGGCCTGTCGCTCCGCAAGGAAGACGCCAAACCCAAGGAAGAGAAAGTCGTCGAAAAAATAGAAGAAAAGACCGAGGAAACTAAAGCCGAGTAACCAAAAAAGAACGGGTCCGAAAGGGTCCGTTCTTTGGCAATATCTCCCTATGAAGCCTCTCTCAAAAAACATCATTTTCTTTCTCATCGTCATGCTGTTGATCGGCGTTGTTTTTTCGAGCATCAAAACCACCAAGGTCCCAGCGCCCGAAGAAATTGGCGTCTCAACGTTTGTGGAAAAAGTGAAAACCGGCGAGATCTCAAAACTCGAAATCACGGAGAATACGCTGACCGGCTTTCATGAAGATAAGCCCGTCTTCACCGCTAAGAAAGAAGGAAGCGAATCTGTTTCCACACTCCTCACACAGTACGGCCTCTCACCAGACGAGCTCAGCAAGCTGAACATCAGCGTGAAATCCCCGTCCGCCGGCGTTACGTTTGTACGGAGCATGTTGCCCACACTCTTGTTCGTAGTTGGCTTATCCATCGCGCTCTGGTTCTTCATGCGCCAGATGCAAGGCTCAAACAACAAGGCGCTCATGTTTGGCCAATCGAACGCGCGCGAAGTTGATAACAAGAAAAACAAGGTTACTTTTGGTGATGTAGCTGGCAACACGGAAGCCAAAGAAGAGCTATCAGAAATTGTCGAGTTCCTAAAAACCCCCAAGAAGTTCGTGGACCTTGGAGCCAAGATTCCCAAAGGCGTTTTGCTCATGGGTCCGCCAGGAACAGGTAAAACGCTCATTGCCCGCGCCGTTGCGGGCGAGGCCAATGCCCCGTTCTTTCACATCAGCGGTTCCGAGTTCGTTGAGATGTTTGTCGGTGTAGGTGCGTCGAGGGTTCGCGATCTTTTCGCCAAGGCCAAGAAGGCCGCGCCATGCATTATTTTCATTGACGAAATTGACGCCGTAGGACGTCAGCGTGGAGCTGGTCTTGGCGGTGGCCATGACGAACGCGAACAGACGCTCAACCAGATTCTGGTAGAAATGGACGGCTTTGACCCGAACCTGGGCGTCATTGTCATCGCGGCCACTAATCGCCCTGACGTGCTTGATCCAGCCCTTCTGCGTCCAGGTCGTTTTGATCGCCGAGTTGTGCTCGACCGCCCGGATCTCAAAGATCGCAAGGCAATACTCGACATCCACGCTAAAGAGAAGCCCCTGGCTCCGGACGTAAACCTCCAGCGTGTAGCCGAAAGAACCGTTGGCATGTCTGGTGCCGATCTTGGCAACATCATGAACGAAGGCGCCATTTTTGCCGCTCGCCGAAACCGCACACAGGTAACCCAGCTCGATCTCCTCGACGCGATTGAAAAAGTATTGCTTGGCCCTGAACGCAAGAGCCACATCTTGTCTGAAGACGAGCGTTTGCTGACCGCCTATCATGAAGCTGGGCACGCCGTAGTTGGTCATTTACTTCCACACTGTGATGACGTTCATAAAATCAGCATCATCTCTCGTGGCCGAGCCGCCGGTTACACCATGAGCTTGCCGGCTGAGGACAGAAAGATGCATTCCCGCGCAGAGTTCCTCGACGAATTAGCCATGACCCTTGGTGGCTACGCTGCCGAGCGAACCATCTTCAGCGATTTCACAACGGGTGCATCGAATGATCTGCAGAGAGCAACTGCCCTGGCCAAGGACCTGGTCACCCAATTCGGCATGAGTGATGCCATGGGCGTCCGTGTTTACGGCGGGAGTGATGACATGCCGTTCCTCGGACGCCAAGTTCAAGAGAACCGCGACTACTCGGAAAAAACTGCTGAAAAAATTGACGAAGAAATCGCCAGCATCCTCAAAACCGCGCTCGCTACGGCTGAACGCATCGTTACTGAGAACCGAGGCAAGATGGATCAACTCGCCACAGAACTAATGGCGAAGGAAACAATCGAAAAAGAAGAATTCGAGAGACTGTTCGGCCCCGGCCACAAACAGCAAAAGCTGACGCCAAAAACAGTGTAGCTTGTGATTCTGTTTTCAAGAAAAACAGCAGTAGCAATCATTCGTCGGAAATCTCAACCCGATAAATTCCTGGTAGTAAAAAATCTCCTCGGCTACCTCGATCTTCCCGGTGGCGGAGTAAAGCGCAATGAAACTTCCGAGGTTGCTGTGAAACGAGAATTGAAAGAGGAACTCAACATTCAAGAAAACGATATTCTGAGCAACATCCATCTCGGGAACGGCGATATCGACGTTGGTTACGGAGTAATGGCGCGAAATCACGCGAGCTTCTTTCTCATCGAGATACGGGATGAAACAGTACTCAAGGGAAACTGGGAAATTGTGGCGCAACTATGGTTGTCAAGAGAAGAAGCCGCAACGAAGTTATCACATCCTGCTACGAGAGAAATGCTGGCACTCACAACAGAATAAAACATTCGCCAGCTATCACAAAACCGCCTTTTCAGGGGCGGTTTTGTGTTTTGGTGAGTTACTTTGCTTGTGCGGCTTTCACTAGGGCTTGCTGGTCAAGATTGGCCAGATGGCCGACCTCAGTAAAAACGCGTTGTTTTTCCTCCTTAGAGGCAAACCGCATGAACTCTGAAAAAGTCCATTTTTTATTGTTTGGTGTATTTGTGGGTGTCATAGCATTTGTTCAAGATCAATTTTACTATAAGTTTTTCCAATAAACTCGTCAATTTAGCTGACGATGTAGATAAACGTTGCCTTCGACCAGGTATTGAGCTATAATCAGACTGCGCTTGTGGGCGAAAGCCCCGTTCGGCCAATTCATAAGCCGAAGCCAAGCGCACAAAAAATGCCCGAAAGGGTTTTTTTTATTTCTAGGAATCAAGCATCCAACCACCACCTATTTGTCTCGTTGGCTGAGAATCATCGGTTTTGACTTCCTTCCAGGATGGCATGACGCTCCAGAAATGGTAATTTCCATCCCCGATTCTCCTCACGACAACGTTTATTCGTCTCATCTTTGTGAGATCAGTTACGGCATGGAAGGCAAAATACTCAACTCGTTTCAGTGGCTTCAATCCGTGTTCATCGAGCTTGCCAACTCCCTGATCAGTAGCTCGGTATTCCTGTGTCGTGGTTGTTTTCTTGATGATCCCAACTGCATCACGAATACAGAGCATCTTTATCTTTTGGACACTTTTGGCCCGTTCAGCCCTGGAACCATCAAACTGCAGATGGTGAAATCCATCTGAGGAAAAGTGAACTGTGCTATTCAATGCTGGACAAAAAACTTTTCCGACAGATTTATAAAATGCTTCCGCCTGACGCCTGATGCGCTGAAATTCAGTTTTATCAAAAACCTCCATAATGCTACTAAGATTACCTCCGTCACATTTGCTCGTCAATAAAACGCAATGTATCCCGGACTCATCTAATTGCTGTAAACGAAAGCGCACCCGACGGCAGGTGGCTTTCGCGGGACGTTAGTGTCCGCTGTGCCGCCCGCGCGAGTGCGCGAGATGTTATTCGATTTCAGAGAACCGGAGGCCTGCGTTTCCTGCCAGCCACTCCGTTTCAAAGGAGCTGATGGTGTAGGCCTTGTTCGCGCCGTACTGCGCATCCCAAGGTCCAGGGTCGTTCACGATGATGTGCGTTGGCGTCATGCCCACCAGGAGCATGAAATGTCCGCCCCCATCATCCTGCATGATATCCGTCTCATTGTCCCACTGGCCCCGAGTGATAATCAAGGCCGGGATGCCGTTCTGCAGATCTTCGTAAAGACCCGCGAGTCCGTCCGTGCCGTAGCTCATTCCGTACTTTTCCGCGGAGATACCGTAGTACCCCTCCATGGTCTGGGTGAGCTGGTCCAGGTTCGTCAGTGAACCATGGAGATTCTCGCCCGACCCGGCATAATCATCGGCGTTGTCATCCATCCGATGGATGACGTCAATGATGTCCTGCGTGACCGGCGTGGTGCCGTTCATGCAGGCCGAAGCCATGACGAGCGTGGTCGGACCGCAGTTTAGGGTGTAATCCATGGCGTCCGCGCTGTACTCCTGGGAAACCCAGGGACACTGCACGAGCACGTCCTCAGTCGGACGCCAGGCGTCCGGAACCGGAAGTGCCGTGGCCTCGGCGGTGTTGGAGAAAGCCGCGCCGGTGGTGCTGTTTTCAGCGACCAATGGGCGGAACGTGCCAGCCTCGCCGGGAACGACTTCGATACCGGCCGTATCCGCGTCACTGTCGAGGTTGCCGTTGTTACAGGCGACCAGGAAGAACACCAGGAACAGAGAAAGGGAACGCATTTTTGTACCTCGAAATCAAAGGGTTGGAATCTGCAATACGTAGCTAAGTATAGCAGAAAAATGATGTTTTGTCAACCCAAAAAGACCTAATAACGGCCAAGGTTAGCCTTCATTGTCATTCACCTCCCAGGGGTCTACTATTCCCTTATATGAAAACCAAATATATCGTCGCCTTGGTGACCGGTGCAGTTCTGCTCATACTCGTCGCTATCCTCAATCCCTTCGTAACCGTTGGCGCGGGCGAACGCGGAGTGGTGCTTACTTGGGGCGCCGTGAACGGTCAGATTATGAGTCCTGGGCTTCACCTTCGAGTCCCCCTCGCCCAATCAGTTGTAAAGGTAGACGTGCAAACACAAAAACTTGAGATTGAGGAATCAAGCGCCTATTCGCATGATTTGCAAAACGTCATCATCCACTCGGTAGTTAACTACAACGCTGACCCGAAAGAAGTCGGGCTCATCTATCAGCAGTACGGACTCGATGCTGAATCAAGGATCCTCGAACCAAACCTTGAGGCCGCTATCAAACAGACGGTTGCCAAGTACACGGCCGAGGAAATTCTGTCCGAACGCGGTAAAGTGGCGAGCGAGATTGAAACCGCCTTCCGCGAATCTATTCCGAGCACCTTCATCGTCACCAAGTACGCCCTGGTCAATGAAACTTTCTCGGAAGCCTACGAAGCCGCTATTGAGCAGAAGCAGGTGGCCCAGCAGAACGCAGAAAAAGCTGACAATGATTTGAAGCGCATTAAAATCGAGGCCGAACAGCGCGTAGCGGAAGCAACCGCGGAAGCCGAGGCCATAAAAATCCAAGCCGCCGCTATCCAGCAACAGGGCGGAGCTTCTTACGTTAATTTGAAAGCAGTCGAAAAGTGGGACGGCCATTTGCCAAACCAGATGATTCCGGGCGGTGCACTGCCGTTCTTGAATCTCCAAACGAACGGGACCACACGTTAAGAAATGTCTCCACTCTGAGCCATGCGAAGAGTCCGACCCTCAAATGTGAGAGTCGGATCCTTCGCTCTCGCTCAGGATGGATGCAAATACAAAATAACTTGCGGTATACTAGTGCCATGAAACCGTCAGTGCCGTTATACCGGCCGATTCTTTCTCGTGCGCTGTCTACAGCCTGGCTCCACCGGGAGCTTTGGCCGTTGGCGGCCATTGCCGGAATTGCGGGAACGGGAACAGTGCTGAATGATGTGTTGTCACAAGCAAACACGGCGCTGGCCTTCCCGGAATCTGCTGATGGAGCCGTGGGCTTTGTCTCATTCCTCCAAATCTATTTCAGTCATCTCATGGCCGCCACGCCAACAAATGCCATCATCTCCTTCTTTCTCTTCTCCGGCATCTTCCTGGTCTTTTTCTTCCTGGTCATCGGCGCTCAACACACATTACTTAGAGCATTACACCGGGCGGCCACGAATAAGGCAGTCGTCCCCCTCAAAACGCTCGTAGCGGAGGCCAGGCACCCGCGTTTCATTCGCATGTTTGTCATCAACGTGTTTTTCAAGCTCCTGATTGTGAACACACTTCTGGTTGGCACCATGCTTCTCCACACCTTTGATATCAACGGCGTGGTAGCTGATGCTTTCTTTGGGTTTATCTTTGCCTGCACTATTGTAGCCGTGGTGCTGTTCTTTAACGTTCTTTCAGTTCTCACCCTGATCGAAGCCGCTAAAGATGACACGGGGATGGTGGCCTCCATGGAGAAAGCCTGGAAAATGATCGCCAAAAATCCCTTGGTTTGCCTGGAAATGTCCGCCATGCTCTTTGGCGCTGATCTCATCTTCACGGTGATCTACATTATCCTCATGGTTCTCCTAGCCGTACCTTTTGCCGTTCTCCTTGCGGTTGCCGTTGGCGTTGGCTCACTTGGTGCCATAAGTGCGGTCAGCCTTGGCTTCATCCTCATGCTTCTCACGCTCACCATTTCTTCAGCCGGCTTCATGACCACCTTCACCTTCAGCGCCTGGACAGAACTTGCGTACAAACTTGCAAAAGCAAAGGCAGTCACCGCGCGCGTCCATCAGCACGCCGCCCGTCTCCTTGCTCACTTTACGTAATCTTGTGGCCGGTGATCTTCCTTCCATTGCCGATCTCTTAAAAAAACGCACCGCTCCCCCGGCGCCCGTTTCGGGTGGGCCGATACTTGGATCGGCCCCTACGGCGCCGGACGCATCCTCGCCAACGCCCGTTCCTCCCCCCGCTCCCGTTCCACCTCCCCCCGCAGAAATTCCGCATCCCTCCGGCATCACCTTGTCTGATGAGGACACCTCGGCCAAACTGACGGCCAAAATGTCTTCCATTAAGAAACAAGAAAAAGAAGTAGAGACCGTCAAATCCGCTGCTTCTCTTGGTGTCAAAAGCATTGATCTCAAGGGCTTCCCTATTAGTCCAGAAGCACTGGCCCTGGTACCTGAGGCACGCTCAAAAGAACTCCAAAGCGTGGTTTTTCTCTTTAACGGCCCGGAACTCCGCCTTGGCACCATGCGCCCGGATGATCCAAAGGTAAAAGAGCTCATGTTTGAACTTGAAGAGCGCAATAAGACCCACGCGGCCATGTATTTGATTTCAGAGGAAAGCTTCAACCAAGCCCTAAAACTTTACGCTTCGCTTCCCACCATTCATGCCATCATTAAAGGCGTGCAGATTACAGAAGATGAGCTGGCAAAATACGCCGCGGAAATGACGGACAACTCTACCATTGCCAAACTAATGATGGAGGCCAGCGTCACGGATATCCTAGCCATTGTTATCGCCGCCGCGCTCAAACTGAATTCGTCCGATATCCACATTGAAGCAGAAGAAACCGGCATCGCTGTTCGCTTCCGCGTAGACGGCATTCTGCAAACCATCGCCAAACTGGAAAGCTCGTCCTGGAAAAAACTCATTAACCGCATCAAGCTAATAGCCAGCCTAAAACTTAACGTTACAGACCAAGCCCAGGATGGCCGGTTCACCATTTTCCAGAAAAATAAGAAGATTGACGTTCGTCTTTCCACTATTCCTACTGCCTACGGCGAGTCCGTGGTTATGCGTTTGCTAAATCCGGATAGCATCTCCATGGAATTTGCGGGTCTTGGCTTCCGGCCAGCCGCGCTTAAGAAAATTACCAAAGAAATTGAGCGCCCAAATGGCATGATCGTGACCACCGGTCCTACAGGCTCCGGAAAAACCACCACCATGTACGCCATTTTGAAGCATCTGAACACGGCGGATACAAAAATCATCACCCTTGAAGATCCCGTTGAATACAAGGTGGAGGGCATCAACCAAAGCCAAATTGACGCCAGCAAGGACTACACCTTCGCCAAAGGTCTACGTTCAATTCTTCGCCAAGACCCGGACATCGTCATGGTGGGTGAAATTCGAGATCTCGAAACTGCCGAGATTGCTATTCAGGCCGCTTTGACGGGCCACATGCTCCTTTCAACCATCCACACCAATGATGCTGCCGGTGCAGTTCCCCGCTTCCTCTCCATGGGCGTGGCTCCGCACTTGCTTGCCCCGGCCATTAACGCCATCATGGGTCAGCGCCTCATCCGCAAACTCTGTGACAAGTGCAAAGTCCCGCTTACGCTTGAGCCTGAACTCGTGGAGGAAGTTAAAAAGTTACTTGACGTTATTCCTCCGGCCTCTGGAGAACCACCAGTGGATGCCACAAAAGTTCAATTCTACGGGCCAAAGGGATGCGAAGTCTGCCACAATACCGGCTACAAAGGACGGCTTGGCGTGTATGAAATTCTCATTAAAGACGCGGAAATTGAGAAAGCCATTCTAGGAGGCAATATTTCAGAATATGCCATGCGTGAAATCGCCCAAAAACAAGGCATGATCACCATGGCCCAAGACGGGCTCATTAAAGCTAGCGAAGGTTTGACAAGTGTTGAAGAAGTGAAGAGAATTGTCGGGCTATGAGAACTGCTCGTTTTTTTGTGCCTGCTGAATGGGTCGCAATGTCGGCCGAAGCCTTTTGTATCCCGGCTGGTAGTCTGCACAAGCAAATCACCACCGTTCTTCGAATGAAGGCGGGGGACGATATCAGCCTGATGATAAACGATAGTGCTGAGCTTGAGTGCCGAATCACTGAGATCACCAGGTCCGCCGTCATGGGCGTGATCGCGGGGTCTATTGTAAAGAAGCCTCTTGCCCCAAAAATTACGGTCTGCTCAGCTTTTACCAAACGCGATACTTTCGAGTGGATGCTTCAGAAGTGTACTGAACTCGGCGCAACCGAGTTCGTACCAATGGTGACCGACCGGGTAATTAAACGCGCTAAAGAGAATCCAACTCGCCTTAACCTCATTATCAAGGAAGCTTCCGAGCAATCCGGCCGGCTCTCGCTTCCAGTCCTGCGAGACCCGATGACTCTCGGCCAAGCAATCGGCCACACGAACGGCATGGTACGGATCGCCATGCATGAAACTGGCGGACACGAACTGCCAAAAATCCACAAAACAAGTGAGCTCGCGCTGTTCGTCGGCCCCGAAGGTGGGTTCACAGAGGCCGAAATTTCCGCGCTCGAAGGCGCCCAAGCGCACATCGTGACTCTCGGTGAACTGGTTCTGCGAGCAGAAACTGCAGCGGTGGCGGGCGTTACAAAACTTCGATTTCCCTAGTATCCCCTTCTGCGTGCTTAAACGTGACCGTCACATCCGGCTTGAACACATCTTTTGCAAAAATATTCGGCCACTCCGCCAAGATGACCGTATCCGGTCTCTTTTCATTTTCAAGTTCAAGCGCGCCAAGTTCCTTTTCGTCGGAAAACCGATAGAAATCCAGATGAACGATCCGCGCAATCCTCGAAATGGCGGGGTTAGAAACCCCGCCTTGGCGATCGATCTTGTATTCGTTCATCACCGTGAACGTCGGAGACTTGACTCTCGATGAGCTTCCGAGGGCCGACACAAACCCTTGCGCGAACGTCGTCTTCCCTGCGCCTAGGTCACCCACGAGCGCCACAAATTCCCCGCCCGTGAGAGTTCGAGCAAGCTCAGCAGCGAGTGCCTTCGTTTCTTCGGCAGAATGGGTGGTGTATTTCATACGACGTTGTCATCCCGAGCAGAGCGAGGGATCTGATTGGGCGTTCAGGATGACGAATTAAACAATATCCATATTCGGATCAACCTTCACAAGCAGTGGATCGGCAAATTTCCCCTCGCAGGCTCTAAAGTACCCCGCCGTAGCAATCATCGCTGCGTTGTCGAGCGAAAATTCGAACGGCGGTAAATGCAACGAAACTTTCATCTCCTTGGCGAGCACCTCAAGCGCCTTTCGAAGCGAAAGATTCGCAGCAACTCCGCCAGCAAGGATCAGGCTCCGGATGGGCGCTTCCGTCAGGATGGGCGCTCCCCCTCTTTCCAAGAGGGGGCTAAGGGGGAGTCTCAGGAGCGCGCTCCGGGTCTTCTTCACGAGTACATCCACCACCGCCTCCTCAAATGACGCCGCGATATTTTCTCGAAACTTCACGTCCTGCATCTCCGCCTCATGTGCCCGCAACATGTATAAAACTGACGTCTTCAAACCCGAAAAACTAAAATTGAGCGAGTTATCATTCATGGCCCGCGGGAAATCAAAAGCTTTTCGGTCGCCTCCCTGCGCCAGCTCGGCCACCTTCGGCCCGCCGGGATACCCCAGCCCCATCATCTTCGCTACTTTATCAAACGCCTCCCCTGCCGCATCATCAACCGTCTCGCCAAGCCGTTCATACTCGCCATGCCCTTTCATAAGGACGAGTTCTGTATGCCCGCCAGACACAATCAAACACAGCGCCGGAAATTGGGGCGTGGCGGTAGGGGAGGGTCTCAGACCCTCCCCTACGCGACACGCCGTAATCCACACCGCGTAAATATGTCCCTCCAAATGGCACACCGGCACGAGCGGTTTCCCCCACGCGTAGGCAAGCGCTTTCGCGGTCTCAACCCCTACTCGCAGAGCCGGTGCCAAGCCCGGACCGACTGTTACTGCAATCGCATCAATTCCCTCGCCGTTCGGCGCAACGGCCTTGTGCAACATGGGAAACATCATTTGCAAATGTTCGCGCGCCGCCACCTCCGGGATCACTCCCCCGTACGCCTCATGAATGTCTATTTGCGAACGGATGAATGACGAAACAAGCGACACGTTGTCGCCTGTGCCGTCCACAATCGCCACCGCTGTTTCATCACAGCTTGATTCGATGCCAAGTATGCGCATATATGCCTTGTTCGCTCATACTGTAAACGGTACTATCAGTTCGTGCAATGATACATCTATCTCATCCCACCCCGACGACAGGAGGGGTAGGGCCAATACTATCCCTCGCTCTGCTCGGGATGGATAAAATCCTATGTACACCGAACAAAAATTCAATCTCCCCGAACTCAAAGGCCTTTCTGCTAAACAGATAGACGTTCACTTGAAGCTCTACGCCGGCTACGTGAAAAACGTAAACGCCCTTTCAGCTAAGGTCGAGGAGCTCATGGCCGACACGGAGAAGAATGCCCTCGCCCTCTCCGAACTCACTCGCCGGTATGCCTTCGAGTTCAACGGCATGCGCTTGCACGAGTTGTATTTCGAGGCACTTGGAGGCGACGGCGCAATGGTCGACGGCAAGCTCAAATCGGCAATCGAGAAACAGTATGGCTCCATCGAAAAGTTCCTCGGCGAGCTGACCGGCGTAGGTCTCATGCGCGGAATCGGTTGGGTCCTCCTCGTCCGCGACTCGAAGGCCGACTCGCTCAAAATCATCTGGGTCTCTGATCACGAAATCGGCCATCTTGCCGGCGCAGAAATCTTGCTCGCCATGGACATGTGGGAGCACGCC
Organism: Patescibacteria group bacterium; assembly: GCA_041660165.1. Lineage (GTDB taxonomy): Bacteria > Patescibacteriota > Patescibacteriia > UBA9934 > UBA9934 > JAGORL01. Next base: position 88,995 of record JBAZWW010000004.1, read on the forward strand.
TTCATGGTTGATTACATCCCCGCCCAAAAAGGCGATTACATTAAGGCGTTCTTAGCGAATGTACAGTGGAGCGTGGTTGAGAGCAGGTTCTAGCAAAAAACCTCGCAAAGTGCTAGGGTGTCAGCATTATGATGGTCTCCGGCATTGTTGAAAAAGGGCGGGGTGAGGCTGGCCCTATCTACGGCCTTCCTACCGCAAATATCAAAACAGGCGAGTGGTTTCGGCCCGGCATCTATGCAGGAAGGGTGACCACGGACGTAGGCACCTTTGGCGCGGTCATTTGCTTTGGGGCAACTAAGAATTTACTTGAAGCCCATCTTTTTGACTTTGTTGGCGACCTGTACGGCCAAATGATCTCCGTTGAAGTACTCGATAAAGTAAACGACATTGATCCCTTGATTTCTGTTGAACAGATGCGCGAAAAAATCAAACTCGACGTAGAAAAAGCCCGGCTATGTTTACAGGGATAGTCCAAACCATGGCCAAAGCCGTGCAGGTTGAGTCCAAACCCGGCCTCGTCCATCTTTCAATTGCCCTGCCCAAAAAAATGACAAAGGGCCTAAAAACCGGGGCGAGTGTAGCCATTGACGGCGTCTGCCTCACCGTTGTAAGCATCGACACAGGCATCACTTCCCACCCCCTCGGGCGTAGACCGACCTACGGGCGAGCCGAGGACACGAGGGGTAGTATTTCAACTGTTTCCTTTGATCTGATGGACGAGACCCTCCGCTTGACCACCCTCGTCAACATCGCCAAGGATCAAATGGTTAACGTCGAGCGTTCTCTGAGAATCGGCGATGAACTAGGTGGTCATCTGGTTTCTGGTCATGTACACGGAACTGCAAAGATTCTCGATATCACCCGGAGCGAGAACAACTGCACCATCACGCTTGAGCCACCGGCCGAACTCGCCAAATATATTTTCCCTAAGGGCTCTATTACGCTGAATGGCGTCAGTCTCACAGTGGTGGATGGCTCCCCCTCTTTCCAAAAGGGGGCCAGGGGGAGTCGATTTTCAGTCTCCCTCATCCCCGAAACCCTCGCCCGCACCACCTTCGGCGCAGCTCAAATAAGCGATCTCGTAAACCTCGAAGTAGACCAGCAAACCAGAACCATTGTTGATACGATCACTCGAATCCGATCCTAAAATACTATCCCTCCTAACGTCGGGATGGGAAATTACACAATATGCCAAACATCGCCATCGTCCTTGGTTCTTTTCACAAAACAAACGTCGGGCTCATGCTTGAAGAAGCCCGAAAAACCGCAGAAGAGCTTGGCCTCACCATTGTTGAGGAAGTGTGGGTTCCGGGATCTGTAGAGAAACCCCTCGCCCTCAAACGCTTGCTCATGAAACCGGGAATAGACGGTGCGGTTGTTCTTGGCATTATCGACAAAGGCGGAACCAAGCACGGTTTTGTCATGGGCCAGTCCGTGATGGATGCCGTCATTCAGTTGCAACTCGAGTTCATGAAGCCGATTGGCCTGGGCATCCTCGGCCCAGACATCGAACCCGATCAAATTGCGTCGAGAATCCTCCCCTACGCCCGCTCTGCAGTTGAAGCCACGGCTAAGATGCTCGATCTAGACGTATAAGCAAAAAGGCGCTAACCTCACGCCGGCATTCACCTGTTCATTGGAGGCTTCAATGCCAGTTGTCGTTCTTTTTCCGGGAACCGCTGTGACGGGCATGATGGTCGCGGACGCAGACGAAAAACCCGTTCTCTTCGCGGAGTACGACTCCAGCTGGAATTGGTGCGCGGCCAACCTGAACGCATTCGACTACAGCTTCACAGAGAAGCAAACCCAGCAGATCGCCACCCGCTCGTGTGGCACCCCAAGCTTCGTGGACAGCCTGGAACAAGCCGTTCGCAAAATGGCCAATGGCTACACCGCATGCCGACTGAAGGCGGATGTCGTGGTACCGGCGGACATCCTCTGGCATGAGCCCGCGGAATCGTTCGTCACAGTGGCCAAAACTGCTCCGCTCTGTTCGTACGACGCCGAGCTGGACGTCCTCTCCTTCCGGCGAGGAATCGGCAAGGACCGCGACCCCGTGGACGGGACCCTGACCATTCTCTACGATGACTCGCATGAGGATCCGCGCCGAGTGACCGGCGTGGAGTTCCACGGCCTTCACACGGCAAGCGAGCGGATCGCCTTCCTCTACAAGAAGAAGGGGCCGATCGAGCTCTACACCGTGTGCGTCCACGCCAGTCCTCCGCGATGGTTCCTGGACGCACTCAAGCGTGTCGAGTACGACAAAGCCTTCGCCTTCCTCGGCTTCGACCTTCTCCCCCGTGACGTGCTCGCGCGCATCATCGCGCCCCGCTAGAAACAAGTCCGTCTCCTCGAAGCCCGCCGTTCCTACCAGAATGGCGGGCGATCTCTTTGCAAAGAAGCCTAAAGTTTAGTAGCCTTCCCAGTCGGCCATGCCCACAGGAGGATCCCATGACGACCGCAGACGTTTACGGTGCAAAAGAAAACCCTTATCAGGCGTGGCTGGAGGCCACCACGGGAAAGAGCGTGCTAGAAACCTGGCTCCGGAGCAACCTGGGCCGGTTCCTGATCACGAACATCCACTCCCGTCCGGCCACCGTGGTGGACATCGGCTGTGGCGAGGGCAGTACAAGCCTTCGCCTCATCACCGCTCTCAGGTACATGGCCGTCCGCGTAGCCTACACAGGAATCGATCCCTTCCCCCGACAGTTCGAAGCCTTCTGCAAGACCCCGGCAGAGGGGTTGGTCGAAGAATTCGATCTGGACGAAGGCGATGTGGACACGTTCCAGCTCGACAAGCCGGCGGATCTGGTCTTCGCCAGCCACTGTCTATACTACGCAGATGATCTGCGAACGGCGCTCGGCCGGATCATCATGAGCGGACGCGAGGTCATACTCGTTCACCGCGGGTTGCGCGGTACCTGTAGCGTTCGACACCAGTTCGACCACCTGGTCTCTCATGGTAAGAGCGTTACCACAACGGACACTGACGTGGCACGGGAACTCGAATGTTTGCGGGGTCAGGGCGTTTTCGCCCGCTCTGAGCACCACCGGCTGACCGCCCGGACGGACGTCTCCAGTTGCATGGAAGACAACTCCAAGCAGGGACAGAATCTCATCAGCTTCTTCCTGGACCAGAGCTACGCAAGCTTGTCTGGTGTAGAAATCGCGGATATTCGCCGATTCATCAGGCTCGAATACGGTCCGCTGAACTACCAGATGCCCCAAGATATCGGCATCTTCTACATCAGCCACAAGTAGCCAGCGTTCTCGGCCCCTCGGCCCGTCCTCGGACGCCCGCCTCCCTCTTGGGACGGCGGGCGATTGTAATTTTAGAGGTATAATTATCCCCTTATGAGCTCTCCTTCTCAAGAATCCCATCCCCCCGCGCCAAAAGCATCCCCTCCCCCAGAATCCGACCCCAAATGGAACCCCGGAAAACCGCTAGCTGATTTCCTTGAAATATTCGAGTATCCGGAATAAAAATCTATACCACGTGTTCCGCTATCAATTCTTTGGCTTTTTGCTCAGTAAACCTATGAGAAGCTCCGTTTTTGTTCTTTGAAAGAATGTATGTTTGTGCGTCTCCGCCATTCTCAGAAGAAAGGTACTCTAATCCCGGAAGATGAACTTTGCCCGGCTTTTCTGACGCCAGACGAACGGCCGGAGCCGTCCACGCCATAATTCGCTCAAGAGCGGGCCTGTCCTCCAAACCCTGGTGATGAAGTTCTTTGGATAGATATGGCGCGAATGTCCACCACATCACCGTGCTAGCATTATCACCCTCCGGAACGTACCGGAGAGAAGAAATAGCCTCAAGGTAATCATCATAATCCGTTATTCTTGTTTGAGCCTCAAATTGCTTGCGCGCCGTCTCTTCATCATCAACCATGGCCGTTTGTTCACCGAGCAAGTCATAATAATGATCAAGCAATACCCGACCAAATTCATGCTCAGTCTCAGATCTTTCCGGAGACAACAACCGAAAAATATGCCCAAGGAATCGTTCCGTCCCTGTGAAATTTTCAAGCTTTTTCTTTGTTTCATCATCTAGTCCTTCAAGTTTCCGGCTCTCTATTTCCTGGGCGATGTGCTCAAGGCTTGGCTTATATACCAAACCCACCCCCGCCGACTCCTGGAGCGCTTCATCGAGCGTAGCGTGAGACATCTTCTCCCTGTCTACTCTCGCCCCGGGCATTTCACCTTCATGCATATGGGTTATTATAACAAACCCCGCCAGACATACAATAATGTTTGGATGCACTGATTAACACTAAAAATAGACCTACTCTGACGTAACGGCCAAAAACCGCTACTTTTTCTCTGTCTTCGGAGGACATCATGCAACGTGAACAGGTCGAGTGCCTGACGCTCGAAAATGCCGATTTCAAAACGGGACAGGTGTATAAAATTGGAGGACTGCTCTTTCTGAGCGTGCCGGTAATCGTGGCGATCATGCAAATCGCTATAATCGCCATCCTCTCCACTACCAATCCCGGGCTGTCATTTCTCAATTCGGCGAGCACTGGTCCGGTTCTTTTCAGCGCCGGGGCGTTCATCGGACCCGCGCTCTACATGTGGTGGAAATTCCACCAACGGGACCGCGTGTTCTGCGCTATGTTCAACGATCCAAAGGGCAAGGAGCTCCTCAAGGAGGGTCAACGCCTAGCTGATCAGATCTTCTGGCTGACCGAGGCCGAGGAAACCATCGCGTCGGGACTAAACAATCTAAACCTGACCTCAGGGGGTTTGGGACAAGGCACGCCGGAGTGCATCCGTCCGGTATACAAAACCTTGACGGATGAATGCACGCGTCTTCGCACGGTTCTCCATGAAAAGGCCGTAAAACTTCGGGAAGAGCAGGATGGCCTCCTCCGCAAGCTCCGCGCGGACCACGGTTTCCCGGAATTGCCCGCCAGCCCGCCGGAAACTTCTGGCTAGCCTTTCGCACAAGGCCGGCCCGCACAGTTCCCGCTCGCCCTGAGCCATTAGCTTGGACTCAGGGTTTTGCTTTTGACGCTTTCCCCTTTTCTAGCTATACTTCCCCCGCAATTTTCCTGTAACGGCCCCATCGTCTAACGGTTAGGACGCCTCCCTTTCACGGAGGAAATCGGGGTTCGATTCCCCGTGAGGTCACCAAAAATACCACTTCAGCCATGAGGTGGTATTTTTGATTGGATCAATTTACGAATTTTCGCCCTAGCTTGCTTTTGGCTTTCCGCGCCTTATCACCTCCGGCTCGGAACCTCCAGCCCCCGCAGATCCTGCAGATTGGGCTCGTGCTTCACGCAAGGCTTCTTTCTTTTGGTTCCACTTGAACAGCTCATGCTCCAACCGGCCTTGTAATGATAAAAGATCTTCCGTCGAGAGATATCCATTGTTCTGGCCAACAATTCTTCCCATTGAGGGGTGATATATCTGATGCTTGTTCAAGCGAATATCCCCAGGAGAAAATCCGTGGGCATCTCTCCGCTGTGAATACCCGCCGTAGTCATCGTCATCAGAATAATCACGACTTCGTTTATTGATCTCATACTCATGCCAGTTAAAACCCAATGTCTCTAATTCTTCAATCACTTTGGCTACCGCCCGCATCCCATCAATAGTTCTTTGTTCGCCTTTCCGACGAGAGATGCAATTACCAAGTGCCACCTGGGCATGCTCAATGTCATTCACATCCAGATAGTTCTGGACATACTTTTTATCTTTTCCAGAAAACGGCTCGTCAGCTAAAACAAAAGCGACCAAATTATCCGTTTCAAATTCCTTGTTATATGCCTCAAGCTCCTGTTGCAACTTGCGTACTTCAACCAGTTTTTCGTTGAATTCACCGCCCATCGCCTCCCGCGCCTTGAGCGCACCCTGACGCTTGGCATGCGCGTCCATGGCCGTCTCCAAAAGTTCATCTGCGCGTTTCTTATTTTCTGCGTAGCACAGGTGATACTCATCCCCCTGCGCGTGTCTGATGGTAGCGTACGCGCTGTGTTCTTTGCCGTTGCGATCGGTAACATACACCACAGATTCTGGGTGCGGAGCAAGAAGCATGTCTATTTCTTCATTCGTAGGAAAGTGATCTTTGGCAGTGACGGACAGGGGAACATCCATCTTCCCGGCTTCTGTGTACTTGAAGTCGCGCCACTTCCTGTCCATGAATTGCTCATTCGGCTCAATCAACTCCAACAACTCGCGCAAGCGGTTAGCAGGATATTCCGTTGGCTTGGACGACCAGTAAACAGAGGGGTCCAGTATATAACGAAAAACTATTTCCAATGGGTGCTCTTTACTACCAAGTTGGGGAATTTGAGCGGGGACAACATCTTTAAGTTTATAGGTAGTGGCACCACTAAACCCAAACCCGGCTTGGATCTCAATGATTGCCCGCGCTACTGATTGCTGATCAGCGCTCCATTCATATTGGATTAGGAACGAGTCCCGGCCCAGTCGTATGACTTCCGGGTATTCTTTGGCTGTTTCCTCTAGCGCAGTTCTTTCTTTGTCTTCTGGATAGACGTCCCCAATGGTGAGTTCAAAGTGTTTCTGCAGGTCATTCAGCTGTGTCTCCGTGGTCGCTCCAGAGGAAAGAATCCGGCTATACATCCACTCTTTCTCCGCCTCCTCGTCAGTAAATTTGCTCAAAGGACCGGTATCAACATGGGCAAGCTTGGCAAGGAATGGCAACCGCTGTTCAGTGAGTCTTTTATACACCCAGTGAACATCCAGCCAATAATATGGCCGGCCAATCGTATTCCCCTTACGTTCCCCGCGTCGATCCAATTCATACCTGTCGTACACAATAGCATCAGCAATTTTGCGTGTTGCCTCTTGCGCCAGGAGTTCGGCGCGCTGGCCCACCACGGGTTCTTCTTCAGGCATGAGTCCTACCCCGTTTCTTGCAAAGAGACTTCTGGTTACGCTGACAACCGTTTTCCCATTGTTCTGGCTTACATACGGCTTACTCCGATCTTCGTATACATATTCGTCTTTAACCATCTTGAGAACCTCCGGTTCAATAATGCCATGAAAGCCGGAACCAATTGTTTCTTTTCCTCTCTGAGCAACGGTAGCAAAAACTCCGCCAATAATTGGTATCTCAGAGGCAACGGAACGGCGGTCTGGCTGAAGAGCGCCAAAGTGATCTCTGTCATATTCCAGCGCGATCTCCGTAAGAAGCTCATCCCGGCCAGCCTGCGTGTACGTCCCCTTCTGCAAGCGCGCCTCTGCTATGCTCTTTATCTGTTGCCGGCGTCTGTTAAGCTGATATTGATCAAACAACTGGGGCATTTGCTGAAGCGGGACAAACTCCCCCTCATGGTGGATATACGTGTCATTGTCTGCAAATCCCGCTCGCACAATGGCGTTCAGTTGCTCGCCGGTAAACGCTTGAATTTTATCTCTCGTTCCATTCCTATCGAATGGTTGTCCGGTTTTCTCTTCGTATTCATCACGAATAACCTGAGCTGTTCTCACTAATCCATCGCCATTTAGCGCGTATTGCTCAGCCCATTGCCTGAAGACCGCCCGGTCCGCCGGACTTTTTACTGAAAAAACATCGGGCACGTCATTCCCTGGATTGGAGGCCTTCTTTAGGGCCGAAAATAAGCGAGCCCAGTCTGACGGGCGATAATACAACGAATTTGTTTCTCTCGTCTCATTATCCAGCCCCTTAAGACCGTCTCGCAAATGGCGCCACGCCCGCGCTCGGCCGTGAGACTCGCTCTTAGCGCCTTTTACTTGCTCTGCCTCAATCATGTTCCTGTCCGGCACACGATAAACTGCCTCCATGTTCGTGAATCCTTGAACAACCCCAACCATACTCAATAACGCCAGAGTTTCAGTGGTTACTCCGAGTTTTTCTGCTTCTTCGAGCATCCGCCCTCTTCGCTCTTCGGGCGATAACGTTTCGTTCTTAACCTCTGCTTGTTCAATGAATGGTTTCTCCGCTCCCTCAAAATTCTTTTTCGGCATACCGTTCACATCATTATTTCGTGTATAGAGAGATTATACTATGCTATCCTCCCTCTGTTCACAGGGAGTTCTCATGTTTAAGGTTCCCTTCATCTATCTCACGTTTGGCGTCATCGTCCTCCTTCTGTCGGCGCTCGTGTCTGCGCTTGGGTCCACAAGTGTACCCGCCGGCGTGCTGGCCGGACTCATCTATTTCGCCGTCATGTACTGGTACACCTGGGACATGTACACGCGTGGTCCGTCCTTCAAATTCGGGGCGATCCATATGTACGTCGTCAGTTGTGCGCTGTTGTCTACCCTCGTGGTGAATACCTTAATGGCTCGCGCCGCACTTGTCGGCATGACGTTTGGCCTCATCCACGCCAGCTTGAACAAATGGCGGGAACGGTCTATCCTCCGCCAGACTGGCACCGGGAAATAGGTCCCGACCGCTGGTCGCAAAACACTTCTGCGAGGTTCTCATGGAGGCCATCACCTCCGACGCGCTCGAAGGCGGACGCCTGTTCGATCTGTTGGACGGCGGTCGCATGACCGACGCCATGGACGGCGGCCACATCAACATCGGTACGAACGGCGCCTGACCCCACCGACTACAGGGTCAATCACCGCTCGTCATCACTCACCTTTGCCCCCGGGTAGCGAAAGCCACCCGGGGCTTTCTCTTTTTTGTTCTATACTTGAGTCCATCTATGCGCCTGAACATCCCCCTCATCCGCCAGCCTGATGAAATTTCCTGCGGGCCAACGGCCTTACAGATGGTGTTGAAATACTATGGCAAGAATTTGTCGAACGTCCAACTCTGCAAACTCGCCAAAACAACGGAACGATCAGGAACGTCCAGGGCGAACATGATAAAAACCCTTAACGGGCTCGGCCTCTCCACCTTTGCCCAACACGGAGCTTCCACAAATGACATTCGCGCTTCCCTTGAAAAAAAGATCCCGGTCATCGTCAATTATCAGGACTCGACTATGACTGAAGGCCACTATGGCGTCATGATTGGTTTTGAATACGGCAAACTCGTACTAAACGATCCCTACGAATCAAAACCCGTCATCGTTGATTCGAAAATCTTCGCTAAGCGCTGGTACGGCTATCACAAAACGCAATTCTCCCACTGGATGCTGGCAGTAACGAACAATTCATAGAAAAACAGAACACCCGCCGTAGCAGACCGCCACGAGGGGTAGTTCTGTTACGCGCGGGTGCGCGACGCTCTAGTTGATGCCGGCGCTGAGGAACTTCCGCACGGCCTCGATAAGTTCGGGGTAGCCACCGTCCTTCCTGATGACAAGGTCGTGTGGCCCTTCAGTGGAGGGGTAGACAGAGAACAGTGCCACCACCACCCGCGGGTTAGCTCTCTTGGCCCCCTCCATGAACTTCACGGTGGACTCGATGTCCCCCCTGATCGTGCCGGTAATCAGGAGTTGCCTCTCCCCGGACTTGATGTGCCGTCCGACGGCATCCGGTATGAACTCGGCGACAAACTGAACGCCCCATTCGAACCCCGCCTGAGTCAGACACCTTTCGCTCGTTTGAAGCGCAACGGGGTTGGTCTGGAGGATGACAACTGGAACTACCATACGGCCTCCTGAAATTGAACGGAAAACTCTCCGGCGAACCATGGACTTTGACACAAATCGCCTCTCCTGTCAAAGGCTTGGGTCCCGTGGAACCCTCGCCTATCCAGAGGCGTAAGGGTACGGCAAGACCCTGAGCGCTTGAAGCAACTCAGGGTCTACGGCCTCACACGACGACGGGCCTGCTCAGGCTACGCAGTCACGGGATCCTGCGGAATGCACTCGGCGTACACCGATGCGAATTCTTCCGTTCGGTAACGTTCGAAAAGCGATTTCAACCGCTTGAGGTTCTTGTCCTGCGGGGCCAGGGCGAGCGCGCCGTGGAGCGCGAGGACGAACCCCGCCATCTGGCTCTTCGTCGACCCGCTCTCTCCGGACTTTCCGGGCATGACCGAGATGGCCAACTCGAACGCGTTCAACTTCTCGAGAAGGTACGGAACCCGCTCTTCCTCCTGCCGGAGGGGCTGGAGATGATGCTCGAACGAGCGCTGGGGCAAAACGGTATCGTCGGTCTCGAGGAACTTGTCCTCGAAATCCGCCAACACGGTGTTGAAGCGATCGTAGATTCCAAGACCAGCGAGACGCGTGACTTCAGCGCGAGAGACCATGTTTACCTCAAGGTGGGCAACGGTGGGAGTCTTCCAAGCGGAAAACCGCAAAAAGAATAGCTGACCTTTGCGGAAAAGTCAACTATAAAATACTACGCAACATCCTTTCGTTCTAAAATCCCCGCTTTATAAAGCTCGATAATAACCAAGAAAGAAGCCAGCACGGTCGGGCCAAGGATGAAACCAATCGGGCCAAAGTATTGGATACCGCCCAAAATTGAGAGAAGGATGAGAAGGCTGTGCATCTTTGTCCGGCTTCCCACAATGAATGGCGAAACCATGTTATCTACCAAACCAACCGCCAGTACCGCCCAAATGAGGAGGCCAATAGCTGCCGGAATATGGCCTATAAGGAGCAAATAAATAACAGCCGGCCCGGTGACGGCCGATGTCCCAATCATCGGAATTTGAGACGCAACCACCACGACTGCTGCCCAGATAAGCGCGCCAGGGATGCCAAAAATCGTAAAACCAATGGCTGCCACAATGCCCTGGATGATACTGACAATGATCGAACCAAAGACAACCCCGCGCACCGTTTCCGCCATCCGAACCATGATGTTTCTATCCACAGAATCCTTAAACGGACTCAGCTCCGCAATCTCATGACTAATTTTGTCGCGTTCAAACAAGAAAAAGTACAAACAAATGAAGAAAATGCTGGTCTTAAAAACTAGCGTTGCTCCGCCGGATAAAGCAGAAACCGCATTCGTTGACGCCCACTGGGCAATAGTGCCCAAGAGTTCCGGAAAATTGATGGACAAAATGTAGTCGCGTACAAGCGCCGGCATCGCCATGATGAAGGGTTGCTCGGCCAGCTTGAAGTGCGCTACCCAATCCGGATTGGCTACCGTGACTTTTATGATATCGAGTGCTTGTTGCGCCATGACCACGGTAGCGGTAGCGAGCGGGCCAACGATAAGTACGAACATGATAAGTACCATGATGAGAGAAGACAGCCAAGGCTTCTTAACTAGCTTCCGGAGCTTTTTCTCAAGCGGAGTCATGACAATCGCGCCAATGGCCGCAGTCATAAGCACAATGGCAAAAGGCTCGACAATTTTCCAAAAGAGAAAAATGATAATGCCGGCTATGCCAAGAAAGAACCATCGTGCCACAGCTTCATGCTGAGTAACATTTTGCATATGACCGAATCATAAACGATCTTTGAGAAAAACAAAAATCCCCTCGGCTTTCGCTTTGGGGATTTTTTGTTTCGTTACTCGCGTGGGCGAGCTGCGGAAACGCTGATCGTTCGACCACCGAAATCGGTTTGGTCAAACATCTTGATAGCGTTTGCCTGCTCATCGGGAGTGTTGAACTCCACGAAACCGAATCCGCGCTTGCGTCCGCTCTCGCGGTCGATCGGTAGGAATACCGACACGACTGCTCCAGCTGGGCTGAAATGCGCCTTCAGTTCGTCTTCGGTAGCGGAATACGGGATTCCACCAACGTAAACGCGTGCGTTGTCTGCCATAAGGGCAATGTTACTTCTCCGATGCAGTGCTCACTCTCCTCACGGAGAAGCCTCACCTCATGGATGCTTAGCCGCTACACTATAGCATAAGAGGTCAATTTAGTCAAGGCAGTCAGTGGCTACCGCCTCAGTCTAAGTGAGTTCATCACCACAGAAACACTAGAGAACGCCATAGCACCTGAGGCAATAATGGGGTTCAGTAAGCCAAAAGCCGCCAAGGGAATACCGATGATGTTGTAGATAAAGGCCCAAAAGAGGTTCTGCTTGATAACCGCGTAGGTTTGGCGAGTTAATTGCAGTGCATCAACTACCTTTTCCGGCCCTCCCCCAACTAACACCATGTGTCCAGACTCAATAGCTATGTCCGAGCCTGTGCCCATGGCAATGCCAAGGTCAGCTTGCGTGAGCGCTGGCGCATCGTTAATGCCATCCCCCACAAACAGCACTTTCTTGCCCTCTACCTGCAGTTTTTTTACTTTGTCGAGCTTATCCTCAGGCATCACTTCAGCAATGACGTGCTCGATTCCCAGCTGTTTCGCGATCGCCTTGGCGGTTAGTGTGTGATCGCCCGTCAACATGATAACGTCGAGCCCTTCAGCGAGCAGACGCGCCACCGCTCCCTTTGCTCCCTTCTTTGGCGCATCAGCAATCGCCAGCAATCCCAAATATTTCCCGCCAAGGGAAACCGTGACCACCGTTTTTCCTTCATGACGGAATTTTTCGATGTCGCGCGCAGGGCCGATACTTGGATCGGCCCCTACGGCGCGCTCCTCAACCTTCCCGATCGCGATGATCGTTCCGCTCACCACGGCCTGCACGCCCTGGCCCGCCAGGGATTTGAATCCCTCAACTGGCGAGAGCGCAAGATTCATCGCTTTTGCTCGCTCAACTATGGCTTGGGCAAGCGGATGCTCAGACTTCGCTTCAACACTCGCAGCGAGTTGTAACAGCTCGTCCGTCTTGCCGTTCACGGCCACCATGTCCGTCACCACCGGTCTTCCCTCGGTCAATGTTCCTGTCTTATCAAATACGATGGTGGTTATTCCGCGAGCTCGTTCAAGCGCCTCGCCGTTCTTAATGAGAATTCCCTGGCTTGCCCCTCGGCCAGTGCCTACAAGGATCGCCGTCGGTGTCGCTAGCCCGAGTGCGCAAGGACACGCAATGACGAGTACTGCAACCGCGGGAACAAACGCATCGGGAATTGTCGCACCAAATGCAAGCCATGCCACGAACGTCACGAACGAGATCAAGATAACGACAGGCACGAAAATCCCTGAAATCTGGTCAACCAGTTTCTCAATGGGCGCTTTTGTCTCTTGGGCTGAGCGAACCAGCTCAACAATTCTCGCGAGTGCCGTATTACCCGGCTCTTTCGTGATCTCAACGGTCAGCGCTCCATTGATCGAAATCGTCGCCCCAAACACGTTATCACCCACGTGTTTTGAGACTGGCAAACTCTCCCCCGTCAGCATCGCCTCATCAATCTCACTTGAACCGTCGCGCACTATTCCGTCGAGCGGAACCTTCTCACCGGGTTTAACGAGCACTTTGTCACCAACCTTCAGCATCGACACCTCCATCTCCATAATCGAACCGTCAGGCTGGAGGTGGTGCGCAGTTTTTGCGCCGAGCTCGAGCAATTTGGCGATCGCCGCTCCGGCCTTGCCCTTACTCGTCGCTTCAAAGTACCGGCCAAGCAGGATCAATCCCGTGATAAGCGCCGCCGTCTCAAAGTAAAGCGGTCCGCCCTGCGTAGACTGCCACCAGCTAAAGAAGAGTGCCGACAGCGTGCCCATGGAAATGAGCGTGTCCATGTTTGCCCGCCCTCGCCTCAACAGCTTGAGCATCATCACGTGAAAGTCTCGGCCGAAGTACAGCACAACAATGCTCGAAATAACCCCCTGGATCAGCGCCGTGTACGGTATAGGGAGCCCGCTCATGGCCAGGAAGAGAACAGGCGTTGCGAGCACAAGGGCCGAACCCGCTTTGATGGCCGCCGTGTTTGCATTCGCATTATGCTTCATGTGGTCCTCGCCAGGCTCCATCCTCATGCCACTGTGATCCATCGACTCCCCCGTAGTCCCCTCGGGCGTAGACCGCCCTACGGGCGAGCCCTCTTGGAAAGAGGGGGAACGCCCATCCTGACCCACCTCGTACCCCGCTCTCTCAACCACCTTGTGTAGTTCGTGTTCGTTGACCTGCGCTTCGTCAAACTCCACAGATGCACTCGACAACGCATAATTCACCATGGCCTCTTTGACCCCAGGTGTTTTTTTCAAGTCATTGCCAATATTAACAGCGCAGGAACTGCAATGCATTCCTTCAATCGGGAAGCGTGTTTTCATATTGGTCTAGATTACGTCAATCGTCCCTGAATACATGCCCATAGAACAAGTAAACGTTAGCCGTCCCTTCTTATCCGGAGTGAAAGTGAGGACGTTCAAGTCTTTGTTAAGGGGTATTGAGATCTTCTCCTTGGGAATAGTAAAGATTGACCGGCAACCAGTTCCCTTTCCGTGAATTTCCATGCGGACAGGAATCCCCGCCTTGACCGTGTAATGATCGCTTGGCAAATACGCCGGGTTGGCCGCAATCGTCAGCGCAATGAGCTGTTCGTTATTGACGAGTTTTACGTTCGGGTCCTCGGCGGCAAGCGCAGAAGGCGTCGAGGTTGAGAAGTTAATGGTCGGCAAAGAGAAACCCGAGAGAAGCACCCCGCTCTTCAGGTTCAGAAGACCAAGCGTGATGACCAAAGCGCCAGAGAAACGAAAAAACCAGTAGCCCGCTTTTCCTTTGAGCGAGGTGCTGGCCGCCCCAAGAGCAAGCAACATGGGCGCGGTTCCAAGGGCGAAAGAAGCAAGAATCAATCCGCTCGTAACCGCGCTTCCTGTAGTAAGGGCGTAAATCTGCAGTGATTGCGTGAACCCACATGGCAGGAAGAACGTAGCACCCCCAAGGAATAACGGCGCGAGCGCCGTAGGGGCCGAGCCATGTCTCGGCCCTGTAGCCGCGAGCGCTCCATGACTCATGAATTTAGGCATCCTCGGCAGGGCATTCATCAGCCAGGCCGGCGCCAGGCCGAGCATCTGGAGACCCATCACCACCATGATTCCCGCGGCGATAATCGTAAGACTCGCAGTCACTGCCGGCGAAGGAACAAGCGCCTTGCCAACTAAACCGATCAATCCGCCGAACAGTCCGTATGAAACTACTCGACCAATCACAAACAGCGCCACCGGCACCATGCGCTGACTGGTTGTTGCCTGTGCTAAACGTTCGTTGACCTTGGCGACTGAGGACAGAAGGAGCCCGCCAGAAACCGCAAGACATGAGGATGTACCGGCAAGCAGGCCAAGAAGAAACGAGCCGACAACCGTTACTTGCGACGTCGCATCAAAGCCAGCCTGGAGGAATCCAAACTGACCTAATAGCCAACCGGCAATATAGACGACGGCAAACAAAAAGATGATCTCCGGAATGCTCGGCTTAACGGCTTTTACGGCTACTGCGGTCTCACTCGGCAATCTCACATGATAGTCCGCATTACCAATCGCCCGTTCAAGCGTGCCCGCGTCAACATTTGCTTCCTCGCAACAATAAAGATTCGCAATACCCGTTTTTGCATCCACCCGAACACCCTTTACACCTGGCAATTCCTTGGCCGAGCGTTCAATCAAGACCTCACAGCTTCTGCAATGCATGCCATCAATCTGAAACGTTATTTTTTTTTCAGCAGACATAGAAAAAAATAGTGAATCAAAAGAAACCGATCATTACTCGGCTAACTCTTGATGGCCACGCTTGCCCAGCGTCTATGCAGGTCAAATTTTCCAAAAGGCGCGTCACGAGCGTTTTGCTCGATCGCTTGATTCACTCGCAAAAAAACAAACGGCACAACAAAAGCTGAAAAAACAACAAACACTATTTCACCCGGCGTCATCTGTGAAAAAAATGTTTCTGGCAGACCCGCCCCCAAACATTCCTGAAGGCAATCAACGGAATCAGCTTGTAACGAGACTGAACATTGGTCAGCATGTTCGCATCCAGTATCGTTAGCCATCCCTGTCATCGCAAAAACATGCACCGCTTGAAAGGTAAAGGACAACGCAATTACAGCCAGGGCAATAAATAGCGTGAATCGGCGCATAAGCTATGGCCCTACTGTACGCTTGGATATATTCTTAAGCAAACAAGATAGCTCATACGCATCGGCATGACTACATAAGCCAAGATATGACGACATATTCCCCTCGCTTACTCGACCAATTGCTCGATAAGCAGTTTTTGGCCGAAGAATTGTAGCGTGTGGCAAAAGAACGTAGCCAAGAAAATCAACCCCCTGTTTCCAAGTCCGCACACTTACTTTATTCGGATGAAGGTCGAGCGTTAAATGACCATGCAAAAATTCTTCTATCTTTTGGGCGAGCATCCATGCCTCATCTCTCGATTGCGTAATGATCACAAAATCATCACAGTAACGCACATAATGCTGAATCCGTAGCGTCTGCTTCACATACCAATCAAGCTCATGCAGGTACACATTGGCAAACAGCTGGCTCGTAAGATTACCAAGGGGGATCCCCTTCCCTTCACTCGATGAAAACGTATGAACAATGTACTCAAGCAGTAAGTTTGTTGGCCCGTCATCAATATGCCTTCGCAACAAATCAAGCAGGATCTGATGATCCACCGCGGCAAAAAACTTTTTCACATCACATTTCAAAATATACACTGTCCGAGTATTATTCACGCTGGCCGAACGTAAGAACGATCGGAACCGAGTCACTGCAGCATGGGTTCCCTTGCTTACTCTGCAAGAATAACTGTCATGAATAAATCTTTTTTCGAATATTGGTTCAATGACGTTCACAATCGCCTGATGAACAACCCGATCTCGCACCTGAGCCTTGTGGATTGTTCGTTGTTTCGGATCATGAACGACAAACCGCTCGTATGGACCATGCCGATATACTCCAGTACGAAGATCATTCTGGAGCAGATAAATATGTTCTTCCAAATTTCTGCTAAACTTCTTCACATCATCCCGTGACGTTTTCCCGCGTTTGAAAAGTTCCCAAGCTTTAAACAAATTCTCAGTTTTCCAAATATGCCCGAACAGACTTTTAAAGCCCCCCCCCCGGTCTAGCACTAAACCTGAATTGAAGTTGTTTCATAATGGCCCAGGTGATATTCCGCTTGTCCATCTACTTTACCAAATTTACACAGACTGGCACATAATACTTCTTAAATTTCCGAAATCACAACGGTACGTACTTGGCGACAGATGTTCGGACTATCTGCTAGATGCATTAGAAAATGTGCTCGTAGTCGCAGCTCTGACGGAACCAACAACGAAGATGGAGAAATTATATGTGGTGAGTGGCAAACTGGACACGCTCAAAATCCTTGTCCGACTAGCAAAAGACTGCGATTGTATTCATAATGACCGCTACCAAACGTTCGAATCAAAACTCCATGAGGCAGGTAAAATGTTAGGCGGATGGATAAATTCCTGTAAAGCAAAGAGCGCCCAATAGCGCTCTTTGTCATTCAAGCACTCCCGAGACGGGGACGCCGAGGTTCGAGTTGTCGTTACCACGATGATTCGCGTTCAAGTTCACGCTACCGTCGTCTGTGTTGCGATACACGTAAGGCGAGTTAGCCATGACCTCGTTGTCGGGGACCGTCAGAAATACGCTTTCTCCTTCAAGAACACTGACACCAGAGGCAGACGCATCCGCCACCTGAATTTTATGCGGGTTCCAAGGCAAAAAGCTGAACCCCAAAGAAAACGCGGAGTACTCATGTCCGCTTCGTACGCTCCACACTTATCTCAAGTGAGGATTCTGACGAGGGCACGCGGAAATAAGAGATTTCGGCAGTCGGAATCAAAAGAAACCGGCTCTTGCACCTACTCTCCAGAAATAAGTATCCCATAAATTCAAGAGCGGCCCAAGGTCCGAAGACCGAGGGCCGCCAAGTTCCAAGCATCCAAGTGCCAAGAACCGTTACTCCTCGACGGGGACGCCGAGGTGCGAGCTGCCGTCACCACGAGGATTCGCGTCCAAGCCCACGCCACCGCCGTCTGCGCGGCGACACACGTAAGGCGAGTAAGCCATGACCTCGCTGCCGGGGACCGTGCACCGCAGGCCCGGCAACCAAAACCCAAAACGGGTCTTGTAGTCGGTCTTACGGATCCGCTCGGGGTGCTGGGCGGACACGAACAGGAGCGCGGTACCGAGCGACTTCTTCGCCTCGATCGACGTCGGCACCTGACCGATACCCGCGTTCAAGCGGATCCGACGCCAGCGCAGAGTCCACGGACAGAAGGGCTCCGCATCCGGGATGATCTCCAGCTTGTCGGTGTCGGAGGACAGGCCCGGGAGACGCCAGTTCTTGTCCTGACCATCGCACGCCCACTCCCACGCGTATTCGAACGTCTCCTTGAGCGTTCCGAGCGTGGCGTCGAGCACGAGCGCGGTGTCCGTGTTCTCGTTGTAGTCCGGCGCCTTCTCAGGGCCAGCCCACGAGAACTTTTTGACGTCCACACCCTTCTCCGCCAAACGGCCACTGAAAGCCGTACGGATATCCGCCACAGTGTTAAACACGCTGTGGATGAGGCGGAAGGCCGGCTGCTCGCGCATCGCGGTCAGCATGGCCTGCAAAACTTCCGGATTCTTCGTCAACTTGACCACTTCCTCCGCGGAAAGATCACTCCCCGAAAGCAGGTGGTCAAACTGGTCCCAATCACCCTTACGCAGTGCAGCGAGGCGAGCCATGGGCGAGCCTCCTTTTTTGAAATACCGCCGGTGCGCGTAATGCTGGCTTCCCAGACAATACGCGAACCTATTTGTGAAAAGCGGCGTTTTGGGGTCAAAATATTCATCCCAAAACACCGCCTTCCAACCCCTTCATAATAGCAAAAAATCACTGATTTGTCAATGTTTTCTGCATGAAGTATCATTACGTCAATATATGCTTATTCTCACCCCGTTCACAAAGGCACTGGAAAGTCTGGAAATGGTTTTAAAAGAAGGAAAGACAGATATCGTTCGCGATTCGGCTATTCAGCGATTTGAATACACCTATGAACTTGGTTTCAAAATGCTGAAACGATACTTGGAAATGTCAGATGCCACCACATCCTCAATAGATGAAATGTCCTTTCGAGAACTTATGAGATTGGGTGCAGAAAAGGGATGCCTGACAAACCCCGAAAAGTGGTCTGAATACCGAGAAGCTCGGAATATCTCCAGTCATGCGTATGACGCAAAAAAGGCGGAAGAGATTTATGCAATTCTTCCTGCCTTTGCTAAGGACGCAAGAGCTCTTCATGACATCCTTAAAGAACGAGCACCCAGCGTATGATGAGTCTCACGGAGGAACAAAAACGTATTGTTCTGGACATTCTTCATAGGCTTGTTCCAGACTGCCAGGTGTCAGTTTTTGGATCACGCGCTAAGGGGACGCGAAAACCCTTCGCCGATCTTGATCTGTTGATTTCTGGACAAAAACCTTTAACTCTTTCAACCCGAGCTAAACTTCGCGATGCCTTTAGTGAGTCAGATCTGACATTCCGAGTGGACGTGGTTGATGAAAAATCGGCTTCAGCAGAATTTCTCAATGCAATCAGAGTTGACGCAGTCACCATTAAATAACAACCACCTCTAGACCCTTCCTTACGTCAGGGTCTGAGACGTTCCTCTCGTCAGGGTCTAAAAAACTCGCCAAGCGCATAAGGTATAATCACGTTAATTCTATGAACACAGACAACGCGCTTTTTGCCACAGGGGAAGGCCAGCTGGCGGTAGATGTGATGGAAACGGCGGAGGCGGTGATTATTAGGTCTGCTATTGCGGGAGTTGAGGAAAAGGATTTAGATGTGTCCGTGAATGATGACATGGTGACTATTCGGGGTGAGCGTCATGTTGAGAACCTTGAAGATTCCGCCACTGTTCATTATGCCGAGTGTTTCTGGGGCGCCTTCTCACGCTCAATCATTCTGCCGGTCAAGGTCAAGGCTGATGAAGCGGTGGCAGACCTGAAAAACGGCATCCTGACCGTAACTATTCCAAAGGCCAAAGCCAGAACCCGGGTACCAATCAACGTGTAATTATGCAGGAACATCACAAAAAGACCCTCGGCCTCTTTCTTTTCCTGTTGAGCATCATTGGGGTCTTGGTGCTTCTTTTGCTGGCCTCAACCTACGCGGTAAAAATGACCTTTGGCACCCGCATCTACAAAAATGTATCCGTAGCCGACGTAAACGTGGGCGGTATGGAGAAGGCGCAGGCTTCAAAAGCGCTCCAGCAATCATTTGAAAAGATGATCGCTGGCGGACTGACACTCGAGCTTTCGAACGAAATAAAGTCTGCAGATCTCTCGCCCTCCGGCGCTACGGATCCCGATCTCGTGTACCCATTACTCGACACAAACATTGATGCACTCGTTGATTCCGCTTATCAAACAGGACGGGAAGGAGACACGCTCGCCGCTTTCTTTGGACCGCTGTGGTATTCCACCTTTGGTGGTCGAGTAATCACCGCAAAAGTAAACGTAGCGAGCACCCGACTAGCCGATACGATCCGCAGTACCTTCCCTGACGCAGAATCCACCGGCTCGCCAACGGATTTTGTGATCGCCGGCAAGACTGGCAGTTTTTCAATCATTGTCACTCCCCCTGTTCAGGGAACCTCGATAGATTTTGCTTCTGCCGAAGAAATCCTGGCGCGCGATGCTTCAGACTTTCATTTGGAGCCTCTTCATCTGGCGTTGGCCGAGAACCTCGTCAAGATAACTCCTTCTGAAGCGGAATCGCTCGTCCCAGCCGTGCAGACGGCACTTGACCAAGCCCCATATACGGCTACGTTCACGAACGAGTACACCAAACACATGACGTTTCCGATTACCGCGGAAAACCTGAAGACCTGGCTTTTGCCAACCAAAGATTCATCAGGAACACCCGTCCTCACGATAGACGCCATGGCCATGACGGATTTCCTTAAAAACGTTCATGGAGACATTGACGTCTCCCCACAAAACGCGGTGTTTGAAACAGAGGGCACAAAAGTAACCAAATTTGAACCTTCGCGCGAGGGTCTCAAAGTTGATGATGACGCACTTATCGCTTCAATCACCAGTGCCTTCAGTTCTGGCGTGAAAGACATTGCCATTTCTGTTATGACCACCCAACCGGACATAACAACAGCGCAATCAAATAGCCTTGGGATTGAGGAAGTCCTTGGCGTAGGCACCTCAAACTACGGCGTCAGCCCATCAAACCGCATCAAAAATATCCTTCACGGCGCCAGCAAGCTGAACGGAATCCTTATCGCTCCCGGAGAAACACTCTCCCTTTTGGAACATCTCCGGCCGTTCACGGTGGCGGATGGCTACTACCCAGAGTTAGTCATTAAAGGCGATGAAATCAAGCCCGAAGTTGGCGGTGGCTTGTGCCAAATTGGCACCACAACATTCCGCGCGGTCATGAACTCCGGACTCAAGGTTATTGAGCGCAGGAATCACTCGCTAGTCATCTCCCACTACAATGACCCTACAAATGGCAAACCGGGGACGGATGCCACCATTTACGATCCCTCCCCGGATTTTAAATTCGAAAATGACACTGGGCACACTCTTCTCTTCACAGCAGACGTGAACACAAAAACCCATGAGCTGACCTTCTCCTTCTGGGGGACATCAGATGGCCGAAAGGGTTCTTACGTTCCGCCCACGGTTCTCTCAAAATCCTACCCGTCGAGCGAGACAAAAACTATAATGACGCCGGATCTACCTCCTGGCAAGAAGAACTGTGAACCATCCTTCCCTGGCGCCACAACCACCTTTGATTACAACATTACAAATCCTGACGGCACCATTACTACGCAGACGTTTACCTCTACGTATCGAGCATTGCAAAAGGTTTGTTTAGAGGGCATTGACCCAAACGCGCCACCGCCGGCGCCAGCAACCGCCGGCGTTACAGATACCGCGCCCGTTGAAGGAATCCCCGTTGAGTAATCCATCACTAACAAAAAAGAGCCCATACGGGTTCTTTTTTGTTCCTCCTGACTGAACTGCGAAAGCGTTTGCGCTACTGAAACTGGCTAATATTAGGCAGATGCTAGGAGGCCAGCCGAGTAAGGACGAGACGTACTTTCTAGTACGGCGAGTCCGACGGAGGCTGACGACAACGCAGCTGACAATATTAGACGGTTTCAGTCCGAAGGGACTGCGGTCAAGAAGATACATTAGCAGTATCCGAACCAGACGGATCCAGTTGGAACAGCGAGATATATCCCCATGCTTGTCGTGACCGCAGTTCCCTCGCCACAAACGCGATACGACTGTGGATCTTAGCCGATAATCATCAATTCGTCAAGGCGCTAGATGTCTCCCTTCTTTATTACCCTATCAATCAGCCCATATTTCATGGCCTCTTTGGCGGTCATGAAATTATCGCGTTCCGTATCCGCCGTTACCCTTTCAAGCGTTTGGCCCGTATGACCAGCCAAAATGCGGTTCAAACTCTCTTTAAGTTCGAGTATGCGCTCGGCATGAATCTTGATATCCGTAGCCTGTCCCTGCACTCCGCCCAGCACCTGGTGGATCATCACCTCAGCATTGGGCAGAGCATAGCGCTTGCCCTTAGCCCCGCCGGCGAGCAGAAAGGCGCCCATAGAAGCGGCCATGCCCACGCAAATGGTCGAGACCGGAGCGGTAATGTATTGCATCGTATCGTAAATGGCTAAACCAGCGGTTACCGAACCGCCCGGCGAGTTTATGTAGAGTTTGATCTCCTTGTCCTTGTCTTGATTTTCCAGGAAGAGCAATTGGGCAATCACCGCATTCGCTACCCCGTCGTCGATACTCGTTCCAAGGAAAATTATACGGTCCTTAAGCAAGCGCGAATAAATGTCATAGGCACGCTCGCCATAGGACGTTTTCTCAATAACCGTAGGTATCATGTATTGATTGTTGGGCATACTCCACCCATTTTAGCAGACGGCATGGGAGAGTGCAAACCCTCAACGACTATGGTTGAAGGAGATTCGCTTTTATAAACTCATCGAGTGAGTAACCATTGAAGCAAAGAGGTCGGGACTGTGTGTAATAACAATAAACGCCGTTCCGTTTGCTTGCATCTTTTGAATAGTCAAAATCAACTTTTCGCGAGCCTCGGCGTCCATACCGGCATCAAGTTCGTCGAGTATGGCCAGCTTTGGGCGAGACATAACAAGCGAAAGGAGTTCGATCCGCTTTTTCTCGCCTCCTGAAAAAGCTACGTGCAGTTCTTTCTTGGCAAAGTCGAGCGTAAGACCAAGCTCGTCAAGCGCCGTTCTAAGCCGAGCGTAAAAATCACCCAACGAGAATCCAGTCGGGTCGAGCGCCTCAGCGCTCGCTCGAAGAACATCCACGGCCGAGACCCCCGGAATAGCGGGTAATTCTTGATGTGCCAGGAAAATTCCTCGTCGAGCTCGCTCGTGCGTTGGAAGTGCGAGCAGATCCTGTCCGCTGAACATGACTGATCCCCCGCTCACCTCACAACCCGAAAAACCCATGAGTGCCTGGGCTAATGTTGACTTGCCGGCACCGTTACTGCCCGTTAAAAGCAAAATCTCACCTGGCGCGAGGGAAAAAGAAACATCGGACAACACCGTTTTACTGTCTCGCTTCACTGATAGATTTTTTACTTCGAGAATTGAGGTCATAAATGTTGTCATTCGAGTATCTATCATCTCGAGTGAAGCCCCGTTTGACGGGGCGTAGCGAGAGATCTGATTGGCCAATCAGATCCTTCGCCCGTCGGACGGGCTCAGGATGACATGCGCAGTGCATCCCGCAGGGTCAATAGGGCCAGCATCATGCAGTTCATCCGCATCGGTCCAACATCGCAAGATAGCCACTCAACCATGTTTCCTCGGCTCATGGCAAGCACAGCGTCTATTGTGGTTCCCTCGACATGCTCGGCGAGTACGTTCGCAGAAGCCAAACAGATCACACAACCGGTACCCTCAAACCGCACCTGCGTGATCAGTCCGGGTGGGCGCTCCCCCTCTTTCCAAGAGGGCGTCAGGACGGGTGGGCGTTCCCCCTCTTTCCAAGAGGGGGCTACGGGGGAGTCCCCCGCGCGTTCCGAGATCCGGACGCTACACGTCAAAGCATCCCCGCACGACGGATTTTCTCGGTGTGCAATGGCCGAGGGATGCTCAACAACTCCCCGAAAGCGGGGATCGCGCGCGTAATAGAGTAAATCTTCTGTGTAATCCACAAGAATTATATAAGACTCTTATGTAATTTCTTCACTTCCCCAAGCGCTCTAAAAAAATGCTCGACGTCATTAGTCGTGGTCGGCAGTCCAATACTCACGCGTACCACGCCCGCAGGATCGAGGAGCCTCGAAATATGCGGGGCGCAGTGATGCCCGGCGCGAACAGCCACGCCCTGATCGGCGAGAACCTGGGCTACATCATGCGGATGAATGCCAGGGACGGAAAACGAAACGAGCGATGAAGCACGATTCCAGTCTCCATCCTGAGCGAGAGCGAAGGATCCGACTTTCACCGGTGAGGGTCGGACTCTTCCCCTTCGACTACGCTCAGGGTCAGAGTGGGAAACTGCCCAGGGTGATGATGCCAGACGCTCGCCGAGCATCCTCATCATCTCCCCCTCATGCTCCTGAATACTCGCAAATCCGATCCTCGATAATTCTTCACAAGCCCTCGCAAACCCAACCGCTCCCGTAACATTTGGCGTTCCCGCTTCAAGCATCGCGATCCCAGGTTCGACCATCCCTCCGCCCACAATCAATGGCTCGACCACCCGGAACGCCTCCGCCGAAAACGCCACCGCCCCAATCCCCATTGGCCCGTACATTTTGTGGGCCGAGAAGGCATACGCGTCAGCACCAAGCTCGACCATGTCCACAGACATGTGCGCCACCGCCTGAGCGCCGTCTACAATGACGCGAGCGCCAACCTCGTGCGCACGCTCGCAAATCTCCCGAATGGGCAAAACGTCCCCGGTAACGTTCGAAACGTGCGGGATGATCGCCAAGACGGGGTTTAAACCCCGCCTCCCGCAAAAATTGCCCCGCATTACGTCATCCCGTCCAATTTCAACCAATTTGAACCCGCGCTCGTCAGACGCCCTCTTCAACGGCAAATACGCTGAATTGTGATCAAAAACCGTATGAACCACCACATCACCAGGGCCAAGGTCCCTTGTAAACGAGGCGATTGCGAGATTCAACCCCTCGGTAGCACTCTTCGTGAAGATGGTACGCGAGGGATCGGCTCCAATAAACTTCGCCACGGTTGCGCGAGCATTTTCAAGCGCCTCGGTCCCCCGTTCCGCATACGCGTGCAAACCTCGACGAGGATTTCCCCGCCCGCCAAGCTCATACTCCCTCATCGCATCGAGTACCGAAAGAAACACCGGTGCCGTGGCGGCGTAGTCAAGGTATGTGCCAAGGTTGAACTTCGGGAATAAGTCGCGATAATCATTCATAAAGAAATCCATGCACCAAAAGCTTCATGGCTGTGTCCCGATCAATTCCTCGCCCCTCAAGATATGTCAGGCTCGCCGGCGTAAGCGAGGAGCACGAAGCCGAGTGTCCGCAAATCACGTTATCACATTTGACGTCGAGTTCGGGAATGAAGGAAGCCTTCGCTGTATCGCTTAAGAGCAGGTTGTCAATCTTTGCAGAGGCAGTTGTGCCCGCAGATTCATGTCCAAGCGTAATTCTGGAACGAACTTCTGACACAGCGGAATCACCGAGTACAAATTTTGTTCGAAGATCAATTTTGCATCCCTCATAATTTGATCGAACATCATCACTCGCTGAGATTCGCCCCGTTCCCTCCATGATGCCCGCGCATCTAAGCACCACACTCGCCCCTTTGCCGAGTACATTTACTGTTCGATGCACTGAAATTTCTCCGGCGCCACGTGCAAAAACCGCTACCTCAAGCTCCGAATCTTCGAACACATCAATCGCCAAGAGGAGCTCCTTTTTCTCCCCCGCCTGGGCGTCTATGCCAAAACTCAAAACCTTCTTCTCACCCGCGCCAACCACAATCCGTTCCCCTGCTGGAAGAAGAAGCGCAAGCTCGGAAATCGGTTGAAAAGCTGTTTTCATAATTGTTCCTATCCTACCGACCGCATCTCCAACTCGATCAACTTCTTAAACTCTACCGCATACTCTAACGGCAGCTCCCTGGTGATTGGCTCTAGGAACCCGCCAACGAGGAGATGCATTGATCGTTCTTGATCAAGCCCCCTCGACGCCAGATAAAACAACTCCTTTTCGCCAATTTTACCTACACTAGCCTCATGGGACACCGTCGAACGAGCTGTTTCGACCTTCATCACCGGTATTGTTTTTGAAATTGATTCGCCGTCGAGCATCAACGCATCGCACTGCACCCTTACAGCGCTATCAACAGCGCCCGGGGTCACTTTCACAAGTCCTCGATAAGTCGAAACTCCCCCGCCGGCAGAGATGCTCTTCGCTCGCACCATCGCCGAGGTTCTCGGTGCCACAAGCGCCACTTTGTGCCCCGTATCCTGCTCCTGGCCCGGGCCAGCGAAGGCCACGCCAAGATAATCGCTCTTGGCCCCGGCACCTCGCAATACGCTCATGGGGTACAGCATGGTGGTCCCGCTCCCCATGTTACCGTTCAGCCACTCGATAGTACCCCCCTCGTCCACAATCGCGCGTTTGGTGTTCAAGTTATAGGTGTTCTTGCTCCAGTTTTCTATGCTCGAGTATCTGATCCTCGCGTTCTTCTTCACGATCAACTCTACACAGCCAGCGTGGAGCGCAGCTTGATCATATTTCGGGGCCGAGCAACCCTCGATGTAATGAATATCGCTCCCCTCGTCGGCAATGATCAACGTATGCTCGAACTGCCCGCCACGCTCAGCATTCATACGAAAATACGCTTGAAGCGGAATCTCAACTTTCACCCCTTTTGGCACATAAATAAACGTTCCCCCGCTCCACACGCTGGCATGCAACATGGCGAATTTATGGTCGAACACTGGCACGCACTGCGTCATGAAATACTCGCGGACAAGCTCAGGATGCTCGCGCACTGCCGTATCCATGTTCTCGAAGATCACGCCTTTGGCCGAGAGATCCGCCCGCAAATTGTGATACACCATCTCCGAATCATACTGAGCGCCAACACCACCGAAAGATTTCTGCTCGGCCTCCGGAATTCCAAGCTCGACAAATGTCTGCCGAATCTTGGCTGGAACGTCCTCCCACTTCTGCGATTCGCTCGTTGAAGGAACAAAATAACTAATCTGGTCGAGGTCCAACCCAACGAGTGAAGGACCCCAATTCGGCATGGGCGTTTTCTCGAAATACGCCAAAGCAGATAGACGCTTTTCAAGCATCCATGAAGGTTCGCCTTTTTTCGCTGAGATCTCGCGAATTGTTGTTTCGGAAAGAGGAATAGACCTTCATCCTATCTGCTCTTCTTTTTACTGTCGAGGAGCTTCTTGCCGGGACCTTGATGCAGAAAATTCTCCGAACTCACTACTTTCTTTCCACTTTCAATCTCGAGCTTCTTTCGAGCATCCCCAGCAATCTTCCCGCCCTTCTTGGCAGCCTCTTTATTCTCGCCGAAACCCTTCGCATCCTTGTTTCGAGCAATCTCCGTAGTCGACGCCTCACCGAGCATGGAAAAAATAAGCTCCAGGCTCCCCATGTGATCGCGCAAATTCTCACGCTTCAAGCCCTTAAGCTTCTTGTGATCGCTCGGCACTAACCCAAATGTCGCCTTTGAAATCTCGGCGGTCAAAATCTCATATTCTTTCCCCTCCTTAACACCTCGTTGTTGCCACTCGGCGGTCAGTTCCTCACGAACCGCAATTCCTCTCATTCGCTTCTCAATCCATTCAGCTGGATAACCCTTGGCCATGTACAAAGCGCGAGTTCGCTTAGTCCCAAGCTCAGGATCCTCGATCTCTTGCACCCGCTCATATCCAACCTTCGCCAGCCAACGCTTGAATGGCTCTGCTTTCGGCGAGGGAATGCCCTGAATAATGCGAAACATGGTTTCCGTGGTTGCACAATCTGTATCATAAAACTTATCGTCAGATGCTTGCATTTTCAGTTGTCCGATTTTTCCGGACAACTCAAGATATCCTTCGGTAATGAGCTTTTTTTTCAAATCACTCCAGTACTTTCGTGGTCTCTCAGAGCCCGACAAAATACTGATAATGTCGATCACCGAAAACCACCACTCATTCTTATGTACTAACTTTCTAATCTCCTTTCCTCTAAACAAGGCAATGTGGTTGTTCGTCATATGTTCGTATAGTACCACACTGCCGAAAGTTTATTTCACGAGCATCGCCACCGTAATCATGTTGGCCTCTGGATTGTGGTCTCTGCGCCAAGACGCCAACCCTGGAGTATGGAAAGTGCAATCCCTTGAAAACTTCATAGAGGCTGGGTTCACGCCAGCCGAAAGAGCCTGCGTACGGAGCGCCGCTAAGAGATTCACAGATGCTTCCCCGGGGTCGGTATTCGTTACAGTCTGCAGGGAAAGATGGCGGAACTTCTCAGCCACGTCTTCTTTCACAATAAAATGGCACGGCTGGATACAGGGCCCAAAATCAATCATCAAATCTTTGACGAGTTTGCCGTGATCTACGCAAAGCTGAATGGCCCGTGGAAGAATTCCGGCAAGTGTTCCCTTCCAGCCCGCATGCACCACAGACACAAACGTTCCCGCAGTATCGCGAATGACAATCGGTACGCAATCCTGGTGCGTGATGACAATCGGCAAGTTTGGCTCGGTCGTAAACAAGCCATCACAGCCTGGGAATGCTCTGGTAGCGTCAACGGTTGTAGCAACACGAATCGTTGCCCCGTGCATGCTATCAATCATGACCGGCGCTAAGGCCGAGTCGCCAAAATGCGCCTGAATAAATTTCAACCGGTTCGCCAATTTATCTTCGGCGAGTGTTTTTGTAACGCCCATTGGCCCGTCAGCGAGTACAGAAGAAGCAAAGATAACCTTCATAGTTGTTTAAATGATGTTCGATGAAAAGGGGTCAAACCATGTTCGCGGATGGCCGTCCGATGGGCAGGCGTGCCATAGCCCGCGTTCTCGTCCCAATGGTACACCGGAAACCGCTTATGAAGGCGCTTCATGAGGGCGTCTCTGTACACCTTAGCTACGATCGAGGCGGCGGCAATGGAAAAAACCTTGCCGTCTCCCCCAATCACCGTCTCTTGGTCGAAGCGGGCATATGGAATGCGCTGATTGCCGTCCACGAATACAAATGGTCGAGTGTCATCAACGAGTCCCTCGGTGGCCGTTGCTACCGCCTTCCTCATAGCGAGTAAGCTAGCCTGCAGAATATTCCGCTCGTCGATCGTCTCTACTCGAACAACCCCAATCCCTACCCCGCTCGCCATCCCTCGAATCGCCTCGTCTGACTCCTCGCGTTGAAGTTCGGTTAGCGTCTTACTGTCAGCTATTAGAACTCGCCCTCTCAACCCCTCGATCATCTCCGGCTTGCTCCAATCAAAAAACACCGCCCCCGCCACCACGGGACCGGCCAAACACCCTCGGCCAACTTCATCACAGCCGATAATAAAGTGAACGCCCCGTAAGAAGGTCTTTTGCTCAAAAAAGGTGGTCGGCAGGATCAACTCCATATCAGCAAATACTATCCTTCACAAAAGCTGAACTTTCAAGTACACCGCCACGGCTAATAGGTATCGGTCCGTAGCGCAGTTCCCGCCAAAGGCGGGTCAGCCTATGGCTGAGGTAGTAGTTTAGCAAAAAACCGCAGATTATGCGGCTATTTTATTTTTTATGCCCTAACCCGACGGATTGTCTGGTGCTTCGCAGGAATCGAAACGAGGATCGCATCACGCACAACTCGACCAAAACCCGATTTATAAAATTTCTCACGGGCCATAGCGTCTTCCTTGCAATAGTACATCTCGAAATATAACAATTCGAATGGCCCGTTCTGTCTCGTCCATGTGTTCGTCCCAATATGATGTTCGGCCAATCGTACTTCCGGAAGCTTCGACGTAAACCCAACGTAGACCTTTCGATTCTTCAGGCTTCTCAAAAAATAGATGTAAAACACATGTTCAAGTCAGTATTCATGTCGGTCCGGCGGGGCTCGAACCCACGGCCTCCTGGTCCCAAACCAGGCGCGCTACCAACTGCGCTACGGACCGACACGAATACCGACGAATGCAATTCCTGTCTTATCCCTAAAACACGAAACCGACTACCCCCGCCACAGGCGGGCCAGCCTTTGGCTGGAACTGCGCTACGGACCGACAAAATCGGCAATCTTCTTTCAGAGACTCGAACGAGCAAGAGCGTACCCGAAAGTACGCTCTTTGGGAAGTAGCCAGGGTGAAGAGTCTAGAACGCCTCCGCAAATACGCTCAAATCCGAGTTATCCGCCAGGCCTTCCGTGGCATTCAAAGCGGCTACCTCATAGCTTCCTGCAAACTTATCATCAAGCCGGAGCGCCAGCACTTCTGCATCAGTCAATGGCCGAGCTCCATTCTTTGTCACGATATAGTGACGGTCATGGTCAATGAAGTGATAGCCGATCGGCGCATCGGACTGGTCCGTGATGGGCGCGCCCACGGTGTAGTTTTTCCAGAAAATTTCGTCTACGTCTACAATTTGCGTATTCCAGTCATCCCCGTAGAGAGCTGACGCAATATCCTCAGTCGTAATCCAGCGGAGCACACCGCCTGGCTCAACCGCGTACACCTTAGGGTCATGCACAATCTTCACCATCCATGTTCCGGGACGCATCGTCATGTTTTTGCCTATCGGATAAGTGGCTAGCTGTTCAAGAGTCGTATTATCAAGTATTAGGCCAAAAATTTGATCAAAGGAATAGGACCAAGAAGCCATAGTTTCTCCATTTGGAAAAATATGTCGCTTGCCATCAAGACCAATGAAATACGCCGCCTCGTTCTCCTGAACCTGGAGAAGCTCCCCTGCCCGTCCACAGTCAGCAAACGTACAGTACGGAACGGTTTCCTCTCCTGAAGAAACATCTGTCTGGGGCACTGCTGGAACAGGCGTGTTCACCTGCGTGGCCTGCACGGCGTCCAAACCCCACTGTTGCTCATTGGGCGATTCAATCTTCACATAACGATACGGCGTAGCCCCATCGTAGACCACGGTCCAGCTTGTAGAATAAGCCGGAAAGGTCATTCCGCTCGTGCCAAGCACTGCCCAATCAGCATCATAAAAGATAGCTCTCCCGGTGGCGCCAAAGTTAATCATCTTGATGGTGGCAATAAGATTGCCAAAGCCCTCTTCCCCCTCGCCCATATCAATAGTCAGATACGTATTGCTGGCCCGAAAATCCGCATACTTCCCGTCCGGAGCTCCGCCGGCGTTCGCTGGCGTAAATAGGTTTGCTTGAGAAGAGGCGATAACAGAATCACCGTATACGTCAGTCAGCACTTGAGCAGAAACAAGATTCGGGGCGGTGACCGCCAGGAGCAAAGAAGCAAAGAGCAATCGTTTCATATAAAGAAAATAGCTAAGCTCATGCTATCATACAACCATAATCATTTATTTGCCTATGCCAAAGATCAACAAGGTATTAGCAGGTGCATTGTGCGCACTGGCCCTTTTGGGCGCAGGATGTTCGGCCGGGACAAAGGGCGTGGATCAATCCTCACCGGAAGCCGTGACCACCGCGTTCATGAACGCCATCAAGAACCATGACAAAGCCTCTGCGCAGGCGCTAGCACAGCCAGGAAGCGACATGGCCCAACACTTTGATGAGGGCTGGGCTGACATCTCAAGGAACAAGCTTACTGGCTTTACCATCAAAAAAGTAGATGGGAATACTGTGAACGTTGAAACAGCTATTTCCATTGATGGAGAATCCCGCACCAGAACAAACGGCGTCCAAGTCATCCAAAAGGACGGCAAGTGGTGGGTCGTTGACCTCTAGAGCCTCCCCCTTAGCCCCCTCCACTTCGTGGAGTGGGAAGCGCACATACAAAAAATCCCTTCGCGTAAGCGAGGGATTTTTTGGTGCCGGGAGACAGGATCGAACTGTCGACACAAGGTTCTTCAGACCTTTGCTCTACCACTGAGCTACCCCGGCCCTGGTGGGCGTGCCTAGGATCGAACTAGGGA
>JBAZWW010000005.1:0-106262 GCA_041660165.1 Patescibacteria group bacterium
TGAGTTGACCTTCGACATCATCGAAACGTGGCATGCAGAGCTCGCCCGCCTTTTTGAACAGAAGCAACCCTCTTCCCGAGCAGATCCTCAATAACAGTCGGCATTAGAGAGACTTTGGACAGCAGTTCATCTACTCTCGGTGGACTTACGATGCTGAATGGCGCGACACCGACCTGCTCAATGCCAACAAGGCCCTGACCGATCTCCGGCTCAAGACTGACGCCGTGGCCAAGGAGCGTTGCAAGCTCGGGGGTGTCATCGACGCACTTGATGAAAAAATCGTTGAGCTGGAGAAATCCAGCACGGCGAAGGACGCGGAGATCGCGGGCCTGAAGGCGGAGCTGGTGCAGGTCAAGGAAGATCTCGACGGTGCCACGAAGGCGCTGGTCGAGTGGATCTACCACTTCTCGCCGTTCCTGTACGGCGTGAAGGACTACCCGGACTACAACGGCCCGGATCTCGAGCCCCGGCGGAGGCAGGGGATCGCGACTCAGGTCCTCGAACGGCAGACGGGAGAAGCCACCCGTAACAACACAATCTCGCGCGAGCGGGCTGTGGTGCTCATCTCCGACGTCGCGCTCAAGGCGCACGCCAAGGGACTGGCGCCCGAAGGAGTTCAAGGTTAGTGAGGAGCTGGCCCAATTTTGCGCACGTCAGATGCTGTACATAGTTGGGTACAGTTATCAGAATCGGAAGTGTACGGATCCGACCGTGAAGCTGGCGGCAGTGCGAGATGGAAATATGCTTACCCTTCTTCGCTACTTGGCCAAACGGATCCCGATCGACCGCCAGCAGGATCCACTGAGCTGGACCCCGGAGCGTCTGCACGTCATGTTCAAGGAATCGGCGCTCGAGGGTGGTGCTCTCCGCGAGATCCTTATGGATCTCGTAGATCACCGCGATGTGGAATACGCGTCCGCCTTGGCCAAGCTCCCCGCGGACGTGGAGCTGTACTTCTCACGTCTGACCATGTCGAAGCCGGTTGAAAAAGCCTAGCCGATCGAATCGGCCGGGCCGTATAGATAGAACTCGCACATCAGTTCGGCAGAGCCACCTTTCGTGGACGCCGACTGGTGTGCTTTGCTTTTAGGGGAGAATCTTTGAGAGTGTTTCGAGGATTGTTTGTTGCACTTGCTCGGTTGTTCCCGAAGCATCAATTACTCGCCATCTATCTTTCAGAAGAGGATGCCTGGCGAGCGCCTTGTATCCTTCGGCGCATCGTTCATGAAAATCGAGCGGTTGGGTTTCAAATTTGTCGCCCCGGGCGTCGCTGGTGCGGGCGAGGGCCATGGCGGGGTCGAGTTCGAGTTGGATCACGAGGTCGGGCAACAGTCCCTCGATGGCCTTGGCATTGATGCCGAGTACTGTTTCAAGTCCGAGCCCTCGACCAAATCCTTGCCAGGCAACACTCGTACAAAAACTGCGGTCGGAGATGACGATGCCTCCAGCGTTAAGGACGGGTTTGACGACTCGACGCAGAGACTGAGCGCGAGCAGACGCATACAGGTAGGCCTCGCAAATAGGATCCATTTCCTCGTTGAACGGTGTGGCTTGGACAAGTAGCCGGATAGCCTCTGCAATGTCGCTTCCGCCAGGTTCCCGGGTCCAGATGACCTTGCGTTCAGGGAATCGGGCCTTTAAGGACTCGACCAAAGCTTTTGACTGCGTGGTTTTGCCTGTACCAAGGAGGCCCTCAAAGACAATGTACATATTTTATAATCACTTCCGTTTGGGTATAATGATCTCATGGCAACCATTAACGAATCGTCATCAAAGATCGTAAGAGAATTGTACACGGTTGAGGGTTTGGGTTCGAGAGAAATAGCCGAGAGGCTTGGTGTTGGGATTGACGCCGTTTACTATTGTCTACGAAGACTCGGGGTGAAGCGGAGAACTGCAACGGAGACGAATAGCATGCGTTTTGAGCGCCAGGCGCTGTCCTACGCTATTCCTAAGACGTTGACGAACGAACAGGAACGGCTGGTACTTTTGGCTACTTCTCTTTATTGGGCTGAGGGGGCAAAGCGAGGCCATGTGGTTGATTTTGCCAATAGTGATGTCCAGATGTGCAAGATCTTTATTCGTTTCTTACGAGAAATATGCCAGGTTGATGAAACTAGGCTTCGGGGATTCATCTATTGCCATAATAATCAAAATCCGGCACAATTGGTCGCGTTCTGGAGTAAGACGTTGGAGGTCCCAAAATCGCAGTTCACAAAGCCTTATGTGAGGTCGGCGAAGGCGTCAAAGACGCCGCACCGGATGGAGCATGGGCTCATGCATATTCGATACAGCGATAAGAAGCTTCTCCGACAGATCCAGGCATGGATTGACGAGTACAGTAAAGATTTGGGGCGGTAGCGAAGTGGTTAAACGCACAAGACTGTAAATCTTGCGGCTCACGCCTTCGAAGGTTCGAATCCTTCTCGCCCCACCATATAAAAACCTCTAAAATGTGCCCTGGCGTTGTTGCCGGGACTTGCTCGGACTCTACGTACCAAGAAGTACGTTTCGTCCTGCGCCGTCCCGTCTCCTAGCCAGGACCCATTTATAGAGGCTTTTATTATTTCAGTTCTTTTTTGGTGTATTATAGACGCATAAATCATTATTTTTTCCCCA
Source organism: Patescibacteria group bacterium (assembly GCA_041660165.1). GTDB lineage: Bacteria > Patescibacteriota > Patescibacteriia > UBA9934 > UBA9934 > JAGORL01. The sequence goes on from JBAZWW010000005.1 coordinate 2,620, forward strand.
TTATGTACGGAGGAATGTGTAGTTGCCCGCATCACAAGGTAGTTCCTTTGTTGGTTGTGTTGATTGGTGTGGCGCTTCTTCTTGGGCAATTGAATGTGCTCACGGCTTCATCCGTGGCGATCATTTGGCCGATTTTTCTTATTTTGATTGGCGTGCAAAAGATGTTTGGAAGCATGTGCGGTTGTGACAAGATGAAGAAGTAAATGGCTCAGAATCTTCTCATTCTTGGCGCAGGGGGAGGGCTTGGGAAGGCGCTCATGACGTGCTTGGAAGACTCGATGGTCTATGGGAAGGTTATTGCGCTTGATAGATCCCTTGCATCCTTACTGCAACGCTGGCCCCGTCCAAAACGGGGCTGGCGTTTTATTGAGTTTACGCTCAATGAGGAGCATCAGGCTGAGCTGTTGAAACTTATTCATGACGAGCGGATTGATGTGGTCATGGATCTGACTGATGTGCACACCCCGTATGTGGCTGACTGCATCATGAAGGACGGCTACGCCTCATACGTGAACACGGCTTTTTGTGTTGATGACAGTTCGCCTCCGCTTGAGCGATTAAAAGGCTGGATAGAAGAACTGCCGGTTCGGCTAAAGAAACCGCACATTTTGTTTTCCGGTATGAACCCGGGGGTGGTCAATATTTTGACGGCCTATGGTATTCGCGAGCACGGTTTGCCCAAAGAAATAGTCGAGTTTGAATTCGACTCGTCCGCCTGGATTCATCACCCGGATAGGCATGTCATCACCTGGAGTTTGGCCCAATTTATTACCGAAATGATTGAAGATCCGGCAGAGGCCATGCAGGCCCACGGCAAGATTAAGCAGGAACTGACTAATTCACTTTATCATTGTGAGCAGTTGCGCGAGCTTCTCTTACCGATCATTACGCCCAGAACCTTGCCCTATGGCTGTGTAACGGCCCATGAGGAGTGCTACACGCTTTCACAGCGTTTTGGCATCCCCATGAAATTTATTTACTCGGTTCATCCCCGCACCATGGCCTATTTGCGGACTGCGGTGGAGCGGGGCGATCAGGATTTTGCTTTAATTATTGGCGACAACATCCATAAGAAGCTGTCAGGATCCGATCACATCGGGATCGCCCTCAATCATCCGCACAAGCGGGTAACGCTGTTTAACCGCATGGCGAATAAGGACGTGAAGGGGGCAAGTGCTACGGTCTATCAGGTGATGGTGGGCGTCTTGGCTGCTTTAACAACTCTGCGAGAGGACAAGCTCAAGTCTAAGATTTATTACGCGGAAGATTTGATCGACACGTCCTATTTTTCCTGCGTCATGCAACACCTTGACGTGCAAGAGTTTGAGCGGCCGCTTTTCAAGGGAAGCTCGCCAACTAAGCCCGTCCGTGTGCGTCCGTTAACAAGCGCGCCATATGAATTGTCCCCGGCTACACTCCTGACTAAGGATGCTCAGCGGCGGATTTTTGCGGCTCTGTAAGCTGGATTTTCCCTTGTCCGTTTGGCTGGTCGAGCATGTACCTGGGGATGGCGATGCCGGTAATTGTCCCCTGGAGCGCGCGCATCAGTTCGATACCGTGCTCGATGGGTATGCGAAAGTGTCCGATGCCCTTGGCTTGATCAAGCTGGTGAAGGTAGTACGGCGCCACGCGGATGTTTACGAGTTTCTTATAGAGCTCGGCGAGTACTTTTGCGTCATCATTCACGCCCTTCAGAAGTGGGTGCTGGTTTCTGATCACCACGCCGGCGTTGACGAGCTTGGCGATGGCTTCGATGTTCTCCCCAGCGATCTCTCGAGGGTGATTAAAATGCGTAACGATGTAGATAGGGTGAGTGGCATTCATGTACTTTTTGAAGATCTCGATAAGATTGTCGGTAATTCTAGACGGCAGATTTACCGGCACCCTGGTGTGAATACGAATTCGATTGATTGAGGGGACTGCTCGTAGTCTGCGCAACCATTCCTCGATCTGAGTGTCGAGGAGCGTGAGCGGATCTCCGCCAGTCAGAATAGCTTCGTCCACTTCGGGATGCTCGAGCAAATACTGTTCGATCTTTGTGATGTCATCTGGTCGAGGGCCTGGGTTAGCCTCGCCTGTTTTGTATTTGCGGAAACAAAACCGGCAGAAGAGCGAACAGAAAAACGTGGCGTAGATGAGGACGCGGTCAGGGTAACGGTGCGTGAGAAAGGGAATGGGGGATTTGAGCTGATCGCCAATAGGATCCTCAAGCTCTTCCGGCGAGAACTTCAGCTCGGCCTCCTGCGGGACGCAGATGAGCATGAGCGGGTCGCTTGGATCATTGAAGTTGATCAGTTTGAGCGAGTGCGGGGTGATCGAGAGACGCATATTCGCAATGACCGCACGCAGGCGTTCCTTGTTTTCGAGCGGAATGTACTGTTCAAGCTGGTCGAGCGATCTGACGCATTGAGACAGCTCGACTTGCCATTGTTCAAGGGCCATATAAAGAAAAGAATCCATTAGGTTTCAGGTTTCAGGTTTCAGGTGTCAGGTATCAGGTTAAGGAAGGGGAATCACTGAATTTTATCCCATCCTGAGCGAGAGCGAAGGATCCGACTTTCACACCTGAGGGTCGGACCCCTCGGGCGTAGCCCTACGGGCGAGCCTTTGCATGGCTCAGGGTGGGACCGGACACTCGATCATCTTTCTCACATAAATTATCACATTAAATAAAAACACGCTCAGGATTGCTCCCGAGCGTGTTTCTTTACGGATGAATTATTGATTGAGGTGAACTCTGGTTTTCATGATGCTTCTGTCGACCGTGACGGAGCTGGTCATGTCTGCCCCGTGGCCAAATTGTGTGTAGAGCGTGGGGGTAAGGTCAATCACGTAGTCCGCCCAGGACGCCCCATAGAGCGCAATGGCTACTGATTCAGTTGGGACCCAGCGTAAGAGGGTAGCACCCGTGTTGCTGTCTGTCTGGAGGGCGTAGACGCGGGGATCAGAGACGATCTTGACGAGTACGACGCCGGCCTTTGGCAACATGGGCTTGCCAATGGTGAGTGTTGAGAGCGTGGCGTCTGTAACTGTGCGGACATTGTTCCACGATGAGTAATAGGTGAAGTAGGTTTGAGCATCTTGGAACGGCTGGCGCTTCAGGTTACCGTCAATGTAGTAGACGGTGGAGTAGTGCTGTCCGCGCAAGACATCGCCAACAGCTACGGCGTTAATGGCTTCCGGGAGGCCGGTGAACGGTGAGACGCCGGTGCCAACAGTTGGCTGATTGACTGCGGGCGGAACAATTGGAGCTGAAGTGCCAACAATGCTTACTGCCGTGTCAGAGCTGTCAGAAGCTTGGAGCGTACTGCCGTCATAGGCTTCAGCCTTGATGAAGACATCATTACTTGTTACATCCGGAACGGTCCAGCTGTAGGAGCCAGTGCTTCCAAGGTTTGAAGCGATTGAGGTGTAGGTACCGCTGGCAGATGTGGCGTAGGACAAGTTAACAGTGCCTACGTTTGATCCGGTCCAGCTTACGGTAACGATTTCACCGTGGTTGTATGTCTGGCCTCCGTTCGGGCTGTTCAAGAGGATGGAGCGAACAATAGTGCCTGAACCACCGCTACCACCCGTGGAACCACAGCCAACCGTGGTGAATGTCCAGTCGCCTGTAGACGGACCCGTGGTCAGAAGACCAGTTGGGGAGCCAGCTGAAGCATCAATGTTTGCTTGAATGGTGGCTACGGAGTAGACGCCTCCACAGTTGAGGGTAGGTAGGGCGATAGTTACAATTTTGTTGGTTCCGTCAAAGGCTCCGGACTGCGTCCCTGTCGGGTTTGGGGAGATAGTGAACTCTGCCGCCGCTCCTTCCGCAAACGTGGTGTCCATAGCTTCAGAGAAGGTGATGACCACGTCAGAGTCACGGTTAACGCCCGTGGCTCCGCTAGTTGGGGAGACGGAGACCACGACCGGCGCCACGCCGTCAGTACCAGTAACCGTTTCTCCGTTCAACATTTCGTTTGTGCTGGCGTCAATCACGCTACCTGCACCAGCGGTGGCGTAGGTGGGGGTAACGGTGATGCCGGTGTTGAGGGTTGTTGATGGCAGAATTGTATAGGTGAGCGTGCTTGCGGTTGCGCCATATGTTCCGGCAACAATCGCCGCCGTTCCCGTGGACGCAACCAGAGTGAAATCATTATCTGTTTCGCCGTCCGTGACGGTGACAGATTCCGAGAAGGTGAGGACCAGACGATCGACAGAGCCGTTCGCTCCGTTATCACTGGTGACTGCGGTTACTACGATCGGTTTTGCGCCGTCAGCTGAGTTGGTGGCGGAACCTTCAGCTATAGAAGCCCTTCCCGAAGCATCATTGACTGAGCCGGTCAGTTGAATGGAGAGGGTATAGTCCGTTTTGTTTGTGCTGATCGTTCCTCCGGCTACGCCAATGTAGACAGTGGCATCACTGGCAGAATCCGTCTCGTTACCGCTCGCGGGTGTGAGTGCTGTAAATGTTTCTGTAAGATCGCCCGCAACACATGATCCCGATGTTTCAGAAGCGCAGAATTCTGATGCACTCAGTGATCCATCATCGATTGCTTCTGAGAAGACCACCTTCACATAATCCACTGTTCCGTTATTGTCGTTGTCGAGCGTGAACCGTCCAGCAGAAGTCTTGATGATCGGCTTCGCACCGTCCGATGAAGTCTTCAGGGTGAAGGACGCGAGTGAGTTCGGAACCGAGTCCGTCACTGCTCCAACTTGTTGGATCTTGAGCATGTAATCAGTTTTGTTGGCCGAAAGTGTCTCACCGGAAGAAGCAACACCGATGTAGATGGTTGCGTCATTGGCGGTGTCTGTTTCCAGTCCAGAAGAAGGCGTGAGCGAGGTGAAGGATTCCGCGATGTTTCCAGCCGTGGTGTCTGCAATGCCGACTGCAAAGTCTGCGCTAGCATCTGGACTAGCAACGGAAGAGTCAAGAATAGCCTCAGAGTACACAACCTTCACAAAATCCACGGTTCCGTTGTTGTTGTTATCAAGCGTGCTTGAGGACACGTAGATCGGAGCTGCACCGTCAGCGGAGTTTGTGGCTGAGCCCTCAGCTAATGCCGCAATCCCCGCGCCGTCATTTACTGAGCCGGTCATCTGAACAGCCAGGGTATAGTCAGTTTTGTTTGTAGTGATCGTTCCTCCGGCTACGCCAATGTAGACAGTGGCATCACTGGCAGAATCCGTCTCGTTACCGCTCGCGGGTGTGAGCGAAGTGAACGTTTCCGCCAGGTCGCCTGCAACACAAGAACCAGATGTTTCAGAGACGCAGAACTCTGATGCGCTCAGTGATCCGTCGTCAATCGGTTCTGTGTAGATGACCTTCACGTAGTCCACTGTTCCGTTATTGTCATTATCCAACGTGAACCGGCCGGCGGTTGATTTAATGACGGGCTTTGCTTGGTCAGAAAGCGAAACTGCCCCAACGGCGCCGAGTACTCCGGTTGCGTTTGCGATGGAATCGGCGGCCCCGGCGTTTGCGTAGGCAATAGTTGGAGCGGTCACGCCACCCGTTGTGAAGGCGTTAGCGCCGGTGATGGTAAAAGTGATGGTGGCGGTTGGGGCATCACAAGTGGCTGAGGCAATGCTTCCGCCGATGCCGTTGCCAACGTAGGTCCAGTCAGCGGTCAGTTCCGGCGCGGTGACAACGCAGGCTGTCAATGCTTCGAGGCCGTCAATGACGACGACCATAGTCTCAACGGTACCGTCACCGGATCCATCCGTGTAGACCTTGCTTGTGAATGTTGTGGGCGCCACGGCCAGGGCGTTTGAGGTGAAGAGGAAGAAGCCAATGGCCGTGGTTATCACGGCGGTCATGGCGTAGGCCAAGTAACGTGCCTGCGAGAGGCGGAGTGAGGAAGCGATATTCATACGCAGAATAATAAGTTAAGGCGTTTGAGTTGGAGTATAGCATGAACTCATTTGTTCGAGTTTCCCGGGGTGGATATTTGATGATAAAAAACACGCTCAGGATTGCTCCCGAGCGCGTTTTTTTTGCAGATGAATTACTGATTGAGATGGACGCGAGTTTTCATGATCGTTCGATCAACCGTGACTGAGCTTGTCATATCCGCACCGTGTCCAAACTGCGTGTAGAGTGTGGGGGCGATGTCAATGACGTAGTCTGCCCATGAGGCGCCGTAGAGTGCGATGGCTACGGATTCGCTTGGGATCCAGCGCAAGAGCGTGGTGCCCGTGACACTGTCAGTCTGGAAGGCGTACACGCGGGGGTCAGAGACGATCTTCACGAGCACTACACCGGCCTTTGGCAACATGGGCTTGCCAATGGTGAGCGTGGAGAGCGTGGCGCCAGTCACCGTGCGGACAATGTTCCAGCTTGAATTGTAGGTGAGGTACGTTTGGGCGTCTTGGAAGGGGTGGCGCAGGAAGTTTGCGTCCACATAGTAAACGGTGGGGTACTGATCGCCACGGATGAGATCACCAACCGTTACGATGTTCGTGGCTTCCGGCAAACCGGTGATTGGAGAGACGCCCATACCGGCGGGATGCGTTGTGCTCGTTGCGGGGGTCTGCGTGGCTGGAGGAAGGGCGGTGTTGCCAATGATCGTGAAAGCAGTATCAGAGGAATCAAGCGCCAGGAGCGTGGTGTTGTCATAGCCAACCGCCTTTACGAAGGCATCGGCTGAAGAGACGTTCGGCACGGTCCAGCTGTAGGTACCTGACTCGCCTAGGTTTGAAGCGATGAGGGTGTCTGTTCCGCCGTTTGAGGTGGAGTAGTAGAGGTTCACAAGACCCGCGTTTGATCCGGTCCAGCTTACGGACGCAATATCACCGGCGTGGTATGTCTGTCCGCCGTTTGGCGAGTTTACAATAACGGAGTGGGTGACAGTCCCTGATGAGCCTCCGCCTGAGCTACTGCTACTGACCACGGTGAACAAGAGCGGGTGTGTTCCGCCGGTTCCAGCTCCGCCAAAGATGTTAGCTGAGCTGTCAGGAGCGGTGGCAACAGTGAACGTATTAGGTCCCGATACTTTTGAGCTAGTGAAGACCACCGTTGAAGCTGGCATGCTGGTGGAATTTGTAAGCGTCGCTGTTGGGCTGACGGAGGCGGTGATGGAGGCCACGCTTTCTGAGAAGGTGAGCGTGATGGTGGCGTTTTTTGCAACGCCCGTAGCGCTAGCAGATGGCGTGGATCCAATAAGGCGGGGCTTGGCTTTGTCATTTTCTGTGCCACCGCCGGAGACTGCTACAAAACGATTTCCCGCCATATCTCGGCCGGATGCTGAGGGAATGTTTACGAAGGCGGTATTTGTACCGCTGATACCTGTTGCCAGGTCAATGCGGATTTTCTCGTCATTAGCACCCGTGTCATCCGCATTGCCGTCACAGCCGGCAGTAGCAGTGTTCATGGTGCTGGCTGTCTCTTCGCCTACGCCATCATTCGTGGCATCGTTATCGCCTTCAAAGATTGATGCGGCGTTGCTCACGTCATTGATGGATTCTGAAAAGTTTATTTGGAAGCGCTCAACATCGCCATCTCCATCGGCATCGCAGGAATACGTGTTTACAATGGTAGGTGCGGTGACATCCCAGGCGGAAGTGACGGTAGCTACAACGGGGGTTGAGGAGCCGTTTACGGCAATTCCGGCCAGATCTTTTATTCTTGTGACATCAGAGACGGGCGTGTAGGTATCCGTGGTGGGCGCTACGGAGCCGGCGTTAAAGGATGAACCAATATTTCCTTGATTGAACTCTATTCTTAGGAGTGCTGAGGACGGACCGTTCGTTAGGGTGAGGTAGTTTCCGACGGCCATACCAACCGTCATACTGCTCAATCCGTCAAAAGTAGCTATGCCTTCAAGAGTTTTTACGGTGGCCATAGCGCCAAAGGTGGCACTGCTTAAAACAGCGGATGTGCTGAAAGCTCCGCCGTTGGATATTTGGATGGGTTCTGAGTAGGTAAGATCAAGAATGTCGTCTAATCCGCCCACATTATTTACGACTACAGACTGGAGAACTGGAGCTGCTCCGTCAACGGCTGAGGCATTTGGGAGACCGGTGAGCATTTGGTTAGCGCCGGCCTGATCACAGATGGCAGCCTCAGTAGCGCAACCAGCCACCTGCAAATAGGAAAGCGTTGGGGTGATCCCTGTATTCCCGGATGTACAACCGGTAAGACCGCTGAGCGTAAGCGTTAATTGCCCAACGGGGGCGTAGAGACCGTTTGGAATTGTGCAACCGTCACCGAGCGAAAGACTTGGAAGCCCATCGCCCGCGTTTGTATCAATGATTGTTGTTGATACGTCAAAAGTGATGGTGATTTGGTCAACGGTGCCGTTATTGTTTGTATCAGCGGTGACGGCGGTCATGGTTGGGGCGGTAGCGAAGGCGCTTGTTGTATAGAGGAAGAACCCGATGACTGCACAAATGGTGGCTGTGGCGCCGTGAGCGAACGAACGGGCCGGGGCAAAACGCAATGACGTGGCTATTTGCATACGCAACATAAAAATTAAGAGCTTAGGAAAAGTATAGCATGTTCCTCTATTTCTTGGTTGGCAAGATATTGAGAGACCGGGTAGCGAACAGTTCAGCGTGAATATGGCCAGGGCGGATACCGCTCCGAATAAGGCCGTTTCTGATGGCCAGCGTCATTCCGCTTGGCCCGCAGAGAAGAATATCGTCGAGCGTTGAGAAATCCACGCTGGCCTTGCTGAGTGCTTCACAGGTCAAATAGCCTTGAACATCTGTGGCCCAGAGGTGAATTCTGATATCGGAGCGGGGGGCAAGAGCTGTCTGTAGCTCAGCGAGTGACACGGCCTCGCTGGCCGTCTTGACCGAATAGTATAGGTCAACGTCATAGAACCCGCTCGGCAAGCTCGACGCCAAACTCATGAAGGGCGTGATGCCAATACCTCCAGCAATCCACAGCTGGCGCTTTCCTCCGCGGGCGTAGGAGAAGTTTCCGTAGGGACCCTCGACATCCACCATTGTGCCGGTTTGAAGCAAGGGGAAGAGTGCGGTGTCATCGCCAAGAATCTTGGCCATGAAGACCAGGTCTTTGCTTCCTTCGGCGGAGACGATGGAGAAGGGGTGCTCGTCCTTTAGGCGGGAATCATGGATGGTGAGATAGGCAAACTGGCCGGCGCGGAAGGCCATTGGTTTTCCAATTGGTGAGAGCGTGAGCGTGATGACCGTGCCAATGGTCTCGACCTTGGCGAGTTTGTACGATGTTTTTTTGACGATGGTTTTTTTGCCCAGTACTCGATAAACAATCGCCACAAGTCCGACCAGGGTGAAGAGGGCGAAGATTATTCGTTCAGCGGGATTGAAGGAGATCGTGCCTTGAATGAAGATGCCGTGGAGAGCGCCGAGCAGAAACGCGATGGCCAAGAAGCGGTGCGTCATTTTCCAGATGTGATAGGGGAGAGAGACGAAGAAGGTGACTAAGACACAGATGACCAGGAGGATGAGGCCAAGTACGCCAAACATTTGGAACGGCGTGTGGAGCGGGATGAAAAACTCGACCAAACTACCTGGGAAATACATGATTCGAGGGATAGCGAGGAGGAGCGGGTGAAGAACAAGGAGGGCGGTGGCAGTGGCTCCCGTCCACTGATGGAAGCGGTACGCGGTGCCGAGGTTGCCAAACACGCGCTCAATGAGCGGAATGCGCATGGAGAGGAGAAGCGAGAGCGTGAAGAGCGCAAACCCAAAGACGCCCAGGAATCCGCCGAGAGAGAAGGCGAAAGAGCTGAAGTCGCTCGTAATAAGGGGCGAGACGGCCAGCCAGATGATGCTTGGGATTCCTAGAAACAGGAAGACAACGGCGTAACCTTTCATAAACATCAATTTAACTTTTTCTTTTTCCGTGCATAAGCATGTTTACTGCGTCATTGAGCGAGCCGGCTCGTTTCACCTCGCCTTCATTTACAAAGTAAATTTCGTCGGCATTCTCGATGGTATTCAAGCGGTGGGCAATAATGACGCGCGTAGTTTCCTTCGGGAGTTTTTCGAGAATTTCCTGCAGGAGCTGTTCTGTTACGGTGTCGATATTAGCGGTAGCCTCGTCAAGAATCAAGAGCTCAGGTTTTCTGAGGGCGGCCCGGATGAAGGCAATGAGCTGGCGCTGGCCCAGGCTCGTCGCGTCTTTACTCGATGAGACGGGCGTGGCGAGACCTTGCTCGAAGCGCTCGATTAACGTGTGGAGACCGCTCGACTGAAGAACAGCCACGAGTTCATCGTTTGTGATATTTCGATACTCCTCATGGCCGTACAAAATATTATCGCGCACTGTACCCGTAAATAAGAATGGCTCTTGGAGGATGAAGCCAATTTTTTTGGTGCGTTCAGCCAGCGGATAGCTTCTGAGATCAGCGCCGTGAAACATGACGGTCCCTTCCGTTGGGTCATAGAGGCGAGCCATGAGCGATGCCGTAGTGGTTTTGCCTCCGCCAGTTGGGCCGACGAGCGCGTAGGTTTTGCCAGCTTCGAGGGACAGATTCACATTATGCAAAACCTCCTTGCCATCGGGATAACCGAAGCGAACGTTGTGGAAGGAAAGGAGAGGAACGACGGCAGAGGATGGAGAGGAGAGAGAGGATGGAAGTATTTTTATGTCCGATTCCATGCTTAGGATTCCGGAAACGCGTTCCCAGGAGGCGAGCGCCAGTTGAAAAGAAGACCAGACAGAGGCGATCTGGCGCAGAGGATCATAAAAGCGGTTCACGTAGCTCAAGTAGCTGATCATAAGGCCGAGGGTAAAACTGCCGGCCGTGATGAGATATGTTCCGTATCCGAGAACGATGAGTTGGGCGACAGTACTCGAAAATCCATAGAGCGGAGTGAAGACGGTATTTGCCACGCCAGCGAGCACGCCCGACCGGTAATTATTTTCGTTCACGTCGCGTAAACGATCGCGGAAATAATCACGACGGTTAAAGGCTACAATGACTTTGAAGTTCTCCAAACTTTCTTGGATGTTGGCGGATAGTCCGCCGGTGGTTTGCAGGTTCTTCGTATTTTGGAGTTTGATCCAGGGGGAGATGAGCCTGGTGATAATGAGGAGGACGAGCGCGGGCATGAGCGCCGCCCCACCGAGTGTGGGGTGAAGCGCGATTAAGAAAATGCCGGCGCCAAGAATGACAAAAGCGTTGCCCATGAATTGCATGAGCGCTTGGGAGAAAAATTGGTTCAGCTTGTCCGTATCATTATTGATGCGGGAAATGAGATCGCCGGCCTTGTTTTGGTTAAAGAAGGCGACCGGTAATTCCTGGAGCTTCATGAAAATGCCGTTGCGCAGTTTGAGGAGCACGCGCTGGCCCACCCCGCCCATGACGCGCGTTTGAATGTAGCCGGCCAGGAGGGCGCCAAGATAACAGGCAAGGAGAATCCCGCACGTTTGGAGAACGCCGGGGTAGGATTTTGTAACGATGTACGTATCAACGGCATGGCCAATGAGAACAGGAGCGAGCAGGTTTAGGCCGGAGTTGATAAGCGTAGCGCAGAGGGCGCCCGTGATGGCCAGCTTTTCATTTTTGAGGAGCGGTAAAAACTTTCGGAACATGTCCATGATGCCAATGTCTTCGTAATCCTTATCTTCTGAATTATTGAGCCGGTACTTCATAATGGCTGGTGCTTTTTTGCGACTCGTAAATCTGCACGTACTCCGGGGATGCCTCCATCAAGTGCTCGTGTGTCCCTTCTGCGAGTACCTCGCCCTCCATGAGCAGAATGATGTTGTCGTATTTTTCAATGGCCGAGATTTTTTGCGTAACGGAGATGAGCGTGATACCAGGATAGAGCTGTTCGATATTGTCGAGAATCTTTTGCTCGGTCAGTGCATCAACCCGAGCGGTGAAGTCGTCTAGAAATAAAATCTTCGGATTGAGGGCCAGGGCGCGGGCCAGCATGATGCGTTGTTTCTGACCGCCGGATAAACTTGTTCCGCGCTCGGAGACAATGGTTTCAAGTCCGTCGGGCAGGGCTGAAATGAAATCATCGAGTTCGGCGGTTTTGACAGCTCTTTCGAGGTCATCGGGCCTCACCTTTTCGCCGAAGGCAATGTTTTCTTTGATCGTTAAGTTGAACATGACGCTGTCTTGAAAAACCAGCCCAATCTGTTCGTACAGGCGGTCTGGGCGATACTCGTGAATAGTTTTTCCGTCATAGCGGACCTCGCCCGCCTGAGGAACAACGAGTCCGGCGAGGGCGTACAAGAGTTGCGTTTTGCCAGCGGCGGTCGGGCCGATGATTGCTACACGAGTGCCAGGCTTCACCTCGAAAGAAACATCCTTGAGGACGGGTTTCTCGCCATACATGAGCCAGGCATTCTTGACTTCAAGCCGGCCCATGAGCTCAGCGTGGGCGTCCCCGGTTGGCTCTGGGTCAGGGGCGTCAAGAATACTCGATATACGCGCATAAGATGCTTGCGCGCGGGCAATGACGTTGCTCATGAAGCCGATAATTAGAATCGGGAAGATGAGGATGGCTAGATAGCTTGTGAAGGCTGCGAAGTCGCCGAGGGTCATCTCGCCGTTAATAACATAGTGTCCGCCAAGACCAAGGATGATGAGCACGGCAATGTTTCCAAGGAAAGTGATAAGCGGAATGAGGCCGGCAAACATGGAGAGGATTTTCAGCCCGATGTCCTTAGCCTGCGTATTCGCCGTCATGAATTTGTCATACTCGTCCTTTTGCGAGTTAAGAACGCGAATGAGCGCCGAGGCCAAGATGCTTTCACTGATGACTTTGTTCAGCCAGTCGATGACTTTTTGCGCCTCGCCAAAAAGCACGCGTACTCTGGCGAGCGTTAGAAAAAAGAGTCCGCCAATAACCGGAATGACGGCCAGGACGGCCAGAGCGAGTTTCCACTCGATAGAAAAAAGAATGGCGCTGGCGCCAAGGACGAGCAGAAAAGAGGAGACGAGGGAGACAATCGCCTGTGAGACGAACAGTTTGATGCCATCAATGTCTGACGTGAGATTAGTGAGCAGAATGGACGGCGTGGCGTTCTGCACGAAGAGAAAACTTTGTTTGGAAATCTTCTCGGCGAGTTTGTTTCGCAGATCCCGCGCCACTCTTTCTGAGGCATACGTCTGCACAACGCCTTGTACAAAGGTGAGAACAAGAACAAGCCCGGCTATGAGTAGAAAAGTTTCTACGGTTTGGGCCAGGGCAAACTGCCCGCGCGCAAAAGAATCAATGGCGTGGGAGATGAGCTTTGGGGTAACCAGGTTAAGCGCGTTGCTGGCAACGGCGAGAATCACTAGGCTGGCGATGAATCCCTTATAGGGCTTCAAGAGGTTTCCGATGCCGGGTTTTTTCGGTTGGTTTTGCATAAAGAACGCGCGCGCCGAAAATTACAGGTGTGGTTGAAGAATGAGCAGGGCCAGGCCGAGTTCAAGGAGAATGACCACGGCCAGCCAGAACTGAAAAGAAATTTTTGAGACCTTATGCCGGAAAATGTACATGCCAAGCAAAGCGCCCAAGGGACCGCCCGCAAAGGCTGATAGCCAGAGGATTTTTTCGGGGATGCGGTAGAGATGGCCCATGGCAAAAAGCTTGTCCAGGCCGTAGATGGTGAAGGCGCTTAAGTTCATGGCCAGCAGAAGGGCCAAGAGCCAGTGGAGCGGGAGCTCAATTAGGCCAAGAACGAAGAAGATGGCGCTGAACATGAGCCACAGGAAAAAAGCAAAGCGGTAGGGCGAGCGTTGAAGCCGGAAGCGCATAGGCTTACGGTATTTTACTCCAAAAAAGACCGCCGGGCTATGCCGGACGGTCTTTTGAGCTTCTGTATGAGTTAATTGTCGAATCTTTCTGGTCTGCCCATGTCTCCCATGCGTGGATGGAGGTTGGGGCGCGTATCACGGTGAGCTTTTATCGCGTCTGCCTGCGCCTGGGTGATTTTCCCGCTGGCCACGCGTTCAGCCAGCCGATCTTCCATGATTGTTTTGCGATCAGCCTCCATTTTAGCCCGCTCCTCATCAAAAACTGCCTGGACCTCAGCCGTGCTCAAATGAAACTTATCAGCTATGGCCGTGATGAGGGAGTCAACGCCCGGTCCTGGCGCTTTTTCAGCGGCAAAGGTGGTGCCAATGCCTAGCGCGCCGATGCCAATGGTGGCGGCCGCGGCCGCGGCAATGAATGATTTCTGCATTCTGTTCATAAGAAAGAGCTAACCTTAAATATTTAGTCTAACCTACGGCCGAATGTGCACTTTTCAGCCGTTCACTTAGTACTACACAGATGATTCCGGAATATTACAGGTGTGGTAACATGCGGGCGTTTACACTAGGTCAATGGTCAAGGTGGTCTAAATGGTCACTTCTGAATGACCTCTGACCACTTTGACCACTTTTACCTTGCATATGACTGACCACCCAAAATATAAGCGAGTCCTTCTGAAGCTGTCCGGTGAGGCGCTAGGCGGAGCAGACGGACGGATCATTGACCCTTTGTGGCTTGAGCGTTTTGCGCGGGAAGTGGGGGAGGCGAAGAAACTCGGCATTGAAATTGCGATTGTCATTGGGGGATGGAACATCTTTAGGGGCAAGATGGCGGAGGAACTGCACATTCCAAAGGAAACTGGGGATCACATGGGCATGCTCGCCACCGTCATGAATGCCCTTGCCCTGCAGAGCGCACTCGAAAACTTGGACGTGAAGACGCGGGTCCTTTCGGCTATTCAAATGGATCGGATTGCGGAGCCGTATATTCAGCGTCGGGCGATCCGGCATCTTGAAAAGGGGCGAGTAGTCATCTTTGCCGCTGGTTCAGGCAATCCGCACTTCACAACAGACACGGCCGCCATTTTGCGAGGCGCAGAAATCAAGGCAGATATTGTCATGAAAGCCACGAACGTAGACGGCGTGTTCCATAAAGACCCGCGCCAGCATGATGACGCCAGGCGTTATCACCGGTTATCTTTCGATGAAGCGATTGTGCAAAAGCTCGGTGCCATGGATCCCACGGCTATGACGCTGAGTAGGGATCGAGATTTGCCGATTCTGGTCTTCAGCTTGAAGGAGCCGGGAAGCATAACTCGAGCTTTACGCGGGGACGATGTTGGTACGTATGTGAGTCAAGATCCTGAAATTGTGTATCATTCCTGATATATGAAATCTTCCTCTTCTCTTATTGCTGTGAGCGCTGTGGTGGGATTGGCTGCGATTATTGTTGTTGTGCTTCTTTCCCGCGCACCCACCCAAGTTCCTTCGCTAACAGGAGCGTCGATCGTTCCAGCGACGGGAACCTCGCTCAATCCCAATGCATTACCCTCTGTCGTTACCACCAAACTATATAAAAATGATAAGTTAGGTTTTTCCGTCGAGCTCCCAACTGCGGATTCGTTTGCTACGGATGGACGCGACTCCGTGGCGTTTTCGGGTGATGCCATGGCGCCGTGGCATTTTTCTATCGATGCAATCGGGAAGGGGATTTACGAGTATCACGTGCCAGTTTATGCAGACACGGAGGTTTGGCTCAAAGACCAGGCGCAGACTCCGCCGTCTGCCGATGTACCGAGTATTCAGTTTTTGCAGTGGGAAGCTGGCGCGGACGGCACGCAGTTTGCGCTCTATGCCCAATATGTTGTCACTGACATGAACGCTGGCAAACCAATTTTCGGCAGGCAATTGGCAGCTACGCACGCGGGTGACGGCCGGATTTACACCATCACGGCCGGGGCAACCTATCCGGTGACGGGCGATATCACCGTTGAGCCGGAATTCCTGTCCCTCATCCAGAGCTTCAAACTTTTGGCGCAGTAATTATGGATACCGGACCTCGAGTGCCTGGACGAGCCATTGAGCACGAGCTTTCGCCTGAACCCATTTCTTGGGAGAAATTTTCTCGTCCGCTCACGCTCAAGTTTGCGGATGAAGGGGGAGCCATGTTTATGGACGAGGGGAACGGCGAAGCCTGGTATCTTCAGCTGAATGACATGACCTTTCGCCCGCTAGCTGAAGCTGATCTGCACGAAGCCAGGCCAGAGCGTTATCTGCCGTACCAAATTCCGGAGGGTACCAAATACGAGAATGGCGCCAAAGCGGCCATGGAGGTCCGGCGAACGCATCTTATGGATCAGATCAAGGCGCTTGATGCCATGAAAGAGAAGTTCCGCCGGCCAAAAGCTGCCGAGGTGGCGATTGAGCACATCATGGAGGAGCTTGGTTATGTACTGGCGTATCTAATTGAAACCAGTCCCAAAGAACTAGCTCTCCTCACAAACGATCTGAACGAAATTTACGAAGATCTGCGCGAAGCCAACCAAGAATCCGAAGCCGTAGCGGCTAAGTAGTTACTTTACTTTTGTTCCGCTTTCCTCTATTATCCTCAGGCCTAGGGGAATAGTGAAACGGCTATCACAGCTCTCTCCAAAAGAGCCATTCTGGGTTCGAATCCCAGTTCCCCTGCCACAAACCCATCAGCTTTAAAGCTGGTGTTTTTGTTTGTGTAATGTTTTTCCTTGGCGAACGTCATATATTGGTACAGGCTATGCGCAAGCAATACAAACGTAAAAAGGGCAGCGGATGCGCTTTATGCAAACCGCATAAGCATGGTTGGGAAAAAAGATGGAAAGCGAAGGACCGGCCATACCCCGGAAACTTTGAATATGATTTGACATGTTAAAAGTTAATGCATAAACTTTGAATATGGGTTTTTATACTAAAAGTTAGCTCAATATGTCTAAATCGACTTTTAAGGCCGGGGTGAGCCGACAGCAAAAGGAATACAAGAGTTTTGTCCCGAACATGGTGAATGGCCCATTCGCCTGGTCAGATCCAAGAATCGACGTTCTGCTTGAAGAGGCTACTCGTCATCTTGCGGAGCTGAACGCTTTTTCGCGTTTCATCCCTGATGTTGATTTGTTTATTCGCATGCACGTTCTGAAGGAAGCGACGACATCAAGTAGAATCGAGGGAACGCGCACCGGCATGGACGAAGCGGTGCTGCCCGAAGATGAAGTTGATCCAGAGCGCAGAGATGATTGGGATGAGGTGCAAAATTACACCAAAGCGATGAATCATGCGGTGAAAGAGCTCGCCAAAATCCCTCTTTCCATCAGATTACTGAAAGATACGCACAGGATATTGCTTTCTGGTGTTCGTGGAAAGCATAAAATGCCAGGAGAGATTCGCACGAGTCAAAATTGGCTTGGAGGATCAACTTTGAAGGATGCAGTTTTTATTCCGCCACATCCCGAAGAGCTACGCGATCTTCTGAGTGACCTTGAAAAGTTTTGGCATAACAAACAAATCGAGGTTCCGCATCTCATTCGTATTGCCCTTAGCCATTATCAATTCGAAACGATCCACCCCTTCCTTGATGGCAACGGGCGTATTGGCCGTCTACTTGTCACCCTTTACCTCATGGACAAGGGGATGCTCAGTAAGCCGACACTGTATCTATCCGACTTCTTTGAGCGCAACAAGGGCAAATATTATGACTCGCTCACGGGAGTCCGGTCAGCAAACGATATTGAGCATTGGTTGAGGTTCTTCCTGGTGGGTGTTTCGGAGACGGCAAGAAAAGGTACGGAAACGTTCAAAAAGATTGTAGATCTTCGCGAGGATGTTGAGCGACGCGTCTTGACGCTTGGCCGCAGAGCGCCCTTGAGCCGCGAGTTCTTGCAGAAGTTGTATTCGCAACCGATTGTAAATACTACTCAGGTTGCTGAATGGCTCAACATCACGCCTCAGTCGGCGATTACACTCGTAAGCGCTTTTGAACAGAAGAAGATCCTTCGGGAGACAACTGGTTTCAAGAGAAATCGATTGTTTGAGTTCTCCGAATACCTGAACCTCTTTAAGGGCAAAGGTGAATAGCGAGAGTTCTAACGTCATTGACTAGCCCCTGCCACGTCGTTCGCGAACGACGTGGCCTACCACAAAAATATCCGCTAATCAATGCGGGTATTTTTGTTAGGCCATATGAGCGTTAAAACTCTAGCTCGGAATCTCGACCAGTTTTTGTTGGCCAGTGAGCATATCCTTTTCGATCATTTTTCCTTGCTTTAGCTCCTCTGGGGCGATGATAATCACCGTATTTGCTTCGATACGATTCGCCATGCTGAGTTGCTTCTTGAGTTCGTATGGAGGCACGGGCATTACAACGACTTGGTCTTTACTGCGCAGCTTCTTCGCGACCGAGGTCGCGGTATCGAATTCATTTTTTGAGAACGGAATGATGAGTGTTTTATCTTGCGCAACATTAGGGATAGCTCGACCTTGCGTTTCGAGAGCCGCAAAGAGCGACACGTCGCTTACCCCAAATCCAACTGCACTCATCGGCTTCCCACCAACCGCCTGTAATAGATTGTCATACCTGCCACCTCCAAAGAGTGCGCGTCGATACTCGCCCGACGTTTCGAATACTTCAAAAACCATACCTGTGTAATAGGCGAATCCACGCATCAGTTGTGGGTCGTAGACAAGCTGAGTCCATCCGAGTTTTTCGACCTCCTCCATGATGGAAAGGAGTCTTGCTGATGGTTTTATATCCTCAACGATTTTGAGGTCTTCGGGAGTAATTTGGCTATTGATTACACGGATCTGATTCGTGAACTCTTCCGACGCTAACTTATCTCTCTCATCGAGAAGAGTTAGGAAACGTCCCCTCTCAGCTTCCTGTATGTTCAAACGATCGCACACCTGATTGAAAGAGGCGCGATCGTTTATGCGAAGCTGAATTTTCAACATATCTAAGCCCGTTGCTTCAAGCACCGATAGCGCGAGATCAATGGCTTCAACATCGGACTCAATGCTGTCCGAGCCGAGGAAATCGACATTCAACTGAAAGAAATTACGCGATCGACCTTTTTGAGGCCGTTCATAACGCCAGCAATCGGCAAAGCTATACCAACGAATGAGCGGTGGCAACTCGCCTTGTTTATTGGCAATCATTCGGGCCAGCGAAGGGGTGAGTTCAGGCCGAACGACAATCTTCTCGCCACCACGGTCGGTGAAAACATAAGACTGGCGCTCAATGATCTCGGCGCTTGATTTCGCTTCATAGAGTGAAAGCGGCTCAAGAATGGGAGCCTCGTACTCTTCATAACCGGCCCGTTCAAGAACCCTTCGACAAGCATCTACAAACGCGTTTCGTTTTCGCATATCTTTTGGATAAAGACTGCGGGTACCTCTGAGTGATTGGATCTGCATATACATCTTCGCTAAAAATAAAGAAACCCGCAGATAAGCGGGCTTCTTTGCTGTCATTCAATGGAATAACGTCAAACAATCCCGCTCATGCAAAGCGGGTATGCCGCAAAACGATTTTCGTCTGGCACATAGATTTCATATCGCTCATAGGATATAAAATTTTACTCGATTTGGCAAACGAGGGTCCTAATGTCGCTCGCTGGCCCCGCCACAAATGTCTCCGCTAATTTCAGCGGGGATTTTTGTTGATTGCTCAAACTCAGATATGATGTATGGAACACTTCACCGTTTCTTCACCAGTTGAGGTGTATTATTCTGACATTATGAAAATTCTTGTCGTAGAAGACGAACCGAAACTAAACGAAAATGTAGTGGAAGAATTGCGCGACCGTGGCTATGCGGTTGATTTTGGATTCGATGGTGAAGAGGGTGAAAAGCTGGCGAGAGTCAATGGCTATGATCTGATCATTTTGGACATCATGCTTCCCAAACGTGACGGGTTGACAGTTTGCCAAAATCTTCGTGCCCACGGAGTGCAGACGCCAATCATCTTCCTCACCGCCCGAGATACTACGGAAGATAAAATCGCCGGACTGAATATTGGCGGTGATGACTATCTCGTGAAGCCTTTTTCTTTTGAAGAACTTTTTGCCCGTATGCGAACGGTGCTTCGGCGCACTCCACAGCTCATGGGGGACGTTTTGGAATTGGATGATTTACGTCTCGATACTCGATCGCAACACGTTTGGATCAAGAAGAAAAAGCTCGATGTCACGCTTCGAGAGTTTGGCTTACTGGAATTTCTACTACGTAATCATGGAGCTGTCGTCACGCGGGAAGACATCCTTTCCCACGTGTGGGACAGGTTTCATGACGAATTCAGCAATGTTGTGAACGTCCACATAAAAAATTTGCGTCAGAAGTTACCAAAAGAATATGCGAAACGTATTGAAACCGTTTGGGGGAAAGGCTACCGACTCGTCTAGCCTGATGTTCGCAAAAACAAGAATCGTACTCACCATGGTGTACGTCGTGATTCTTGCGGGTATTTTGGTTTCCTCAAGCGGTATTAGCCGATACATTTTTTCCGAGCGTCTGCGCGCACGGTTCAATGCGTCGGCCTCTGGGCAGGAAGTGACCGAACGCCCGCCGCCACCGGGACTCGACATGCGAAATATTCAGGAAGATTTTCAGAATACGATTCTCATGGTGAATGGCGCGCTACTGATTGTTGCCGGAATACTCAGTTACGGACTGGCGGGGTTAACGCTGCGTCCGATTCGTTCCGCCTATCAACGCCAACGCCAATTCTTAAGCGACGCATCGCATGAGCTCCGTACTCCGCTGGCCATTTTACAAACGGGACTGGAAAATCAATTACGGAGAAACACAAACGCAAAAGAGGAGAAGAAAATTAAAAGTCATCTTGAAGAGGTGGATCGCATGACCCGACTTGTGGAGGACCTACTCCAGCTGTCCTATTTTGCAGAACGAAACGGCAACATTCCGAACAAAAAGAACTTCGCGCTCGCACCACTCCTTCGAGAGACCGCGGAACGGTTCACTGAACTTGCAGAAAAAAACGGCATCGCCATCGATAACTTTGTTAACGCCAATGCTGACATCACCGTCCTTGGCGATAAACAGATGCTCTCGCAAGCCATTGCAAACGTTCTCAAGAACGCTGTTTGCTATAACAAGTCAGGTGGGAGCATTAAAGTTCGTCTTTCACAAGAAAAATCTCAAGCGATGATCGAAATTGAAGACACGGGCATCGGCATGAATTCAGAGGAGCTTGCGCACGTTTTCGATCGTTTTTACCGAGCCGAAAAGAGCCGCTCCCGAGGTACCGGAGGCAGCGGGCTTGGTCTATCCATCGCTCACGCTGCTCTCCGCGCTCATCGGGGCAAGATCGAGATTCAAAGCACCCCAAACAAAGGCACAAAAGTTATAATGACGCTTCCTATCTCCCGTACTTCGTAGTTACAAAATACGCTATCCACTCCAAAGACGCCCATGAAGGCGTTTTTTGGTTAAAGCTTCTTTACACTTTCTTCACGGGGGTTCATTTATCCTGTGAGCACTCTTAAAGAAATAGTATGCAACGTATTTATCAATTTTTCCGCCAGCGAAAGAAAACCTCGATACTCATCGGTATTTTACTGCTCGGGGGAGGGATCCTCTTCGTGCGAGCGCTGAACCCAGACACTGCACAGGCGCGGTATGTGCTTGAAGTTGCAGCGCAGGGAACGCTTACAACGAACGTTTCCGGCACCGGACAAGTCCAGGGTGAGGCGGAAATCGAGGTGAAACCAGAAGTATCTGGAAAAGTTGTTCAGCTGGTCGCAAAAAATGGGCAGCGGCTTGAGGAGGGTGACGTCATTGCCGTTCTTGATGCGAAGACCGCGAAAAAAAGCGTGCGTGACGCAAGGATCAGCCTTGAGAGCGCGCAAATCGCCTACGAAAAACTCACGGCGGATCCAGATACCCTGTCACTCCTTCAGACAGAAAATGCCCTCGCGCAAGCGCAACGGACGCTGAAGGATTTAGAAAACAGTCCTACCAATGAGGAATTAGACGATGCACAAGGTGAAGTCGATAAGGCACAACGTTCTTTGGAGCAGGCCGAACGCAACCTCACCAAAATACAGACATCAGCGGGACAGGACCTAGAATCGGCTTCTGAGAACGGCTATAACGCTGTAGCGGAAGCATTCACTGATCTCACTGACCTCATGACCGATTTGTCCGACTTCATTGGCACAGAACAGAGCGGTGAGGAATATATCAGCTATTACCACCTCTTGGTCAGCGCTTCGTATTCTGACAACGTCCTCAGCGACTATGCAACGGCTCAGGATTCTTATGCTGACGCTTGGTCCTCGTTCCAAAACACAAATCGAGACAGTAACACAGAAAAAAAGGTCGAGGTCATTACGCTCACGCTTCAAGCGGCCGAGGATATTTCTAATGCCCTTAACAGCTCCCAGATCCTTCTGAATCGCATTGAAGATCAAGGCTACGAAAGGGCTGTCATCGCTGATCACATTGATAAAATGCTGACGACAATCCCTGCGGATATTGTGACGACGAATGGCATTATTAACTCGCTCCGATCCTCCACGAATACGATCAAGGAAACGGACCTGAGTGCGCCAAATTCCATCGCCGACGCTAAGGATACGGTGGAGGAAGCAAAAGTCGCTCTTGTTGCCGCACAGAAAAAATACGAGGACGTGGCCGACGGTGCAGAAGAAGACGATATTGCAAAAGCCAAAGAAACGGTTGCAGAACGTCAACAACAGCTCGCAGATCTCACGGTCAAGGCCGATAGTCTTGATGTCCGCTCCCAAAAGCTCAGTCTTGAAAGCGCCCGCAACAAATATAACGATGCACTTGAAGACTTGGCGAAGTATACGGTCCGCGCGCCAATTACCGGAACCGTGTCAAGCATCAGCTTGCACGTTGGCGAAACGGCATCGTCGGGCAACGCGCTTGCTGTCGTCGTTGCGGAACAGTTTACGGCACAGATGACTCTGAATGAGGTTGATGTGGCTAAGGTGGCGATCGACGACCGCGCAACACTCACGTTCGACGCGATCGAAGATTTGACTACCACGGGAAAAGTCGTACAGATCGACACCATCGGCACGGTATCCCAAGGTGTTGTGAGCTACAACGTCCTTATTGCCCTTGATACCGAAGATGAACGGGTCCTTTCCGGTATGAGTGCCAACATCTCAATTATCACAGCCATTCGACAGAATGTTATCGTGGTTTCGAGTAGTGCAGTGAAGTCATTCGGTGATACTTCCTCCGTTGAGGTACTCAATGGCGTTACGGAAACGGGAGGCACGCAGGGCGTCACGTCAAGCACGTCGCCACGCCAAGTGACCGTAGAAGTGGGTCTCTCCAATGACACACAGACCGAAATCGTTTCCGGCTTGGACGCTGGCGAGTATGTGGTCACGAGAACAATAACGGATACCGCAACCGCGACCTCGGCCTCGTCTGCCCCAAGCTTGTTAAATAGCGGAGGCGGTCCTTCGGGTGGATTCGGCGGATCGTTCCCGCGCTAAACCTATGATCGAAGTAAAGAACGTTAGTAAAACATACATCACCGGAGCTGGATCGTTTGATGCTCTCAAAGGGGTGAGCTTCACAATTAAGGACGGCGAGTTTGTGGCCATCATGGGACCTTCGGGTTCTGGTAAAAGTACGCTCATGCATATACTAGGTGCGCTTGATACCCCGACGAGCGGAACGTACGTTCTCGATGGTAAAGATGTGTCAACGCTTTCGGAGGATGAGCTAGCAGACATTCGCCGCGAACACATCGGGTTCGTCTTTCAAGCATTCAATCTCCTACCGCGTGCAAGCGCCATGCGCAACGTTACCCTTCCCCTTGTCTACAAACAGATTCCCAAAGAAAAGCGCGAAAAAATTGCTAAAGCAGCGTTGAAATCCGCGGGGCTCGACGAGCAATACTTCCACCATCTCTCCAACCAGCTTTCTGGCGGTCAGATTCAGCGCGTCGCCATCGCACGTGCGCTAGTAAATCAGCCATCGCTTATTCTCGCTGACGAACCGACAGGAAACCTGGACACCCGCACGGGACAAATTGTTCTCGAGACGTTCCAGAAACTCAACCGAGAGGAGAAGCGTACGATCATTCTCATTACGCACGAGCCCGATGTCGCGGAACACGCCGACCGCATTATCTTCATTCGTGACGGAAAGATCGAAAGCGACAAACCCGTATGATTATCTCTGACTTACTCGAAGAAACTTTTCTTGCGCTTTCCAGTAATAAAGTACGATCAGGGTTAACAACCCTCGGGATCATTATTGGCATTAGTTCGGTAATCGCCATGGTGTCCATCGGACAAGGATCACAAGCATCCATCCAGTCAAGCATTCAATCCATCGGCGCGAACCTCATCCAAGTTCAACCGGGAGCTCAACGTTCATTCGGCGGTGTTGCTACCCAGCGGGGTTCGGCCAAGTCTTTGACTGCGGAAGATGCTCAAGCGATCGCGGATGAGATCTCCGTAGCTCAAGCTGTTGCTCCCGAGGTAAGCTCGCGATATCAGGCGGCGGCAAAAGGAACAAATACGAATACGTCCATTGTTGGTACGACGCCCAGCTACACGGAGGTGCGAAACGTACAGGTAGCTGAAGGAAATTTCATTACCGATCAGCAACAGGCAAGTGTAGCGAAGGTAGCGGTGCTGGGGCCCACAGTCAGTACGGATCTCTTTGGAGAAGGCGTGAGTCCCATTGGCCAAACGATTCGTATCAATGGGAGCCAATTCACCGTTGTCGGGCTTACTGTCGCGAAAGGTGGCAGCTCGTTCTCAAGCCAAGATGACATGATCTTTATCCCGCTCTCCACGGCACAGCGATACTTCTCCGGCGATAAGTACGTGACAAGTATCTCCGTACAAGCAACGAGTGAAAAAACGGTTGACACATTGGAAACGGAAATCACGAATCTCTTGCTGAGCAGACACCACCTTGACGCAGCGTCAGCAGACTTCAACATCCTTAACCAGGCCGACATCATCGCTACCGCCTCAAGTGTCACGGATACGTTTACGACTCTCCTTGCGGCCGTGGCGGGTATTTCACTTGTCGTGGGAGGTATCGGCATCATGAATATGATGCTCACTAGTGTGACGGAACGGACCAAGGAGATCGGGTTACGCAAGGCGATCGGAGCCAAACGCAAAGAAATTGAGCAACAGTTTCTTGCGGAGTCGGTCATGTTGACACTTGCGGGCGGAATTATCGGGATCGCACTCGGTCTCGGTATTTCCTTTGCCGTCTCCGCGCTCGGCATTGTCAGCACAAGCGTTTCATGGTCCTCCGTTCTGCTTGCGTTCGGCGTCTCGGCTGTCATCGGTATCATCTTCGGATACTACCCCGCACGCCGTGCCGCAGGACTAAACCCGATCGTTGCATTACGTTACGAATAATTCCTTATCCTTTGTTCCTATGAAAAATATTCTGATCAGTGTTATCGCTACGGCTGTGATTGTGGGCGGAGGTGCGTTCTTTGGCGGTATGCAGTACGCCAAATCACAAACCCCAGCTATGGGTGACTTTGCCTCGCGTTTCGGTGACTTTGACCCAACTCAGCGCTCCGGGATGACCGGAGGGCCAGGGGGCTTCACACGCGGTCAAGCCGGTAGCGGTGGACTCGTCAGTGGCGAGATCCTTTCTATGGATACTGAAAGCATGACTATAAAACTTCCCGACGGCGGCTCTAAGCTGGTCTTCTTCTCGGATGCTTCACAGATCAATAAAATGACGGAAGGCTCCTCGGCAGACCTAGCGACGGGAACGACAATCACGGTTACTGGAACGAGCAACGATGACGGAAGTGTTACCGCGGGCACGATCCAGATTCTTCCAGAAGGATCTTCGTTCAACATCCCTCCCGCAACTCCGTCAGCGGAATAGCTCTATATAAACCATAAATGAGTTCTGACCTTGCGTACCAGCCCCGCCACAAATCCATCAGCTGTTAAGCTGGTGTTTTTGTTTGGAAATTAGTGCCTTGCCATCTATTACTATGCTAAAATGTTCTGAAAGATATATATGCCATTTATAGATAGGGAGAATGCTGGGCAACTATTGGCAGTAAGTTTGGAAGAATACAAAGATAAATCAGTGGTGGTGTACGCGCTTCCCCGGGGAGGTGTAGCCCTTGGGCAGATTGTGGCCGAGCATCTGCACGCGCCGCTTGATCTCCTCATCCCGCGAAAGATTGGTCATCCAGATAATCCAGAATATGCGATTGCATCTGTTTCAGAAAAGGGTAATGTCATTAAAAATGAATTTGAAGTTTCACAGATAGATCCGGTCTGGTTTGAAAGTGAAGTCACGCGTCAACGCGGAGAAGCGGCCAGACGACGAAAGCGATATCTAGCGGATCGAAAATCCTCCGATGTTAAAGGCAAGATCGCGATCATCATTGATGACGGCATCGCGACGGGTTTAACTATGAAAGCGGCTATTGATGAAGCACGAGCAAAAGAGCCGGCGACAATTGTTCTCGCGGTGCCAGTGGCCCCTAGGGACACTATCCGCGAGCTCGAACAGTTAGTAGACCGGGTGATTGTCTTAAAGCGCCCTCTGCAGTTTCAGGGGTCGATTGGTTTTTACTACAATACTTTCAATCAAGTAACTGACGAAGAGGTGGCAAACATGATGAATAATCTCCCCCTATGAAATTCTTTACAACTGATCAAAGCCACCCGCTCTCCCAAGCTCTAGAGAGCCTAATATTTCTCGAGCGTGGAACTCAAGAGTTTGCCCGCTACAAAAATCAGGAAATGTACGCTTCATCATGCTCGCCCGTTGCAGGTGAAGACGCTGTGCTCTTTGGTTCATTCTCCCCGCCGGATGTAAGCCTTTTCCAGACTCTCCTAGCGGCCCACACTCTCAAAAAAGAAGGGGCAAAGCGCGTCATCGCTGTACTTCCGTTCGCCGCCTACATGAGACATGATAAAATAAAACCTGGTCTGAGTTTGACCACGGCTTGGGTTGGGGCTATGGCCAAAGCCTCTGGCATCGATGTGCTCCTGACCATTGATATCCATAGCCAACATGACCAAGCGCTTGTTCCGGTCGAAATAATCTCCCTCTCTACCGCCGCTCTTTTTGCCGATGAAATTACGAAACGTGGCTGGACAGATGCCACGCTCGTCGCGCCGGATAACGGTGCAGTCCACAGATGCGAGGCAGTTGCCCAAGCCCTTAAACCTACTCGTCCCGTGGCGTACTTTAAAAAAGAGCGGACCCCAGATGGCGTCATTCTGCACGATCTAGTTGGCGAAGTCACCAAGCGCTGTATTCTCATTGATGACCAGCTTGATACTGGCGCAACTCTACTTCAGGCTGCTCAGCGACTCCACGAACATGGCACAGAGGAAATCCTAGTTATAGTGACGCACGGCATTTTTACCGGCGACGCCTGGAAGAAGCTTAAAAACGTTGGCGTAAAAGAAATGATCGTTTCCGACTCGCTCGCGCCAAGAACAAACGAGCCATGGGTTTCCTACGTCTCAGTCGCGCCACTCCTTGAGCGGGCACTCAAGCAATATGCCAAAGTCAACTGAACAAAATATCATCATTCCAGTTGACGGAAAAAAACTGGAAGGCATTCTTCGTCTGCCGTCAAATACCTCGCTTTTCGTAGTATTCGTGCACGGGAGCGGTAGTAGTAGGCTAAGTCCGCGTAACGCATTCGTGGCTGAGAGCCTATATCAAGCCGGGATCGGCACCCTCCTTTTTGATCTCCTGACTGAAACCGAGGACGAAACCTACGCCGCCAGATTCGACATCGATCTTCTTGTTAACCGACTGTTGAGCGCTCTCGCCTGGCTGCGCACACAGGAAAATACCAAACAATTAAGCTTTGGATTATTTGGTGCGAGCACCGGAGCGGCGGCCGCCCTTATCGTAGCCGCCGGCAGGCCAAATGAAATTGCGGCCGTAGTTTCTCGCGGTGGGCGCACGGACCTATCCGGTGATAGCCTCTCGCGTGTCGTCGTGCCAACCCTCTTCATTGTCGGCGGGGCGGATGACGAGGTACTGGCCCTCAACCGCGATTCATACAGTCAACTGGCTGGACCAAAAGATTTGGCAGTTATTCCCGGTGCCACTCATCTCTTCGAGGAAGCAGGTGCCCTTGAAAAAGTAGCTGAGCTTACCGTGAAGTGGTTCGTTAAACACACACCCACTCACTAAAAATAGTCTACCAGGCATATACTCTACAAAAGAATTTTAATACCCGTTCTATGAATCTAATTTCCTGGGAATCGTTACTACCGATCAAGGACATCTTCGGCGAAGATCTTCCCGAGCTCAATATGACTGGTATTGACCTGGCTACGGACGTCTACCAAACCGCGGAAGGCGTAACTGTAGAAATGCAGCTCCCCGGCATCAAGCTAGACGCTTATGACGTGAAGGTGAGGGACGGTATGCTCGTCGTTTCCGGTAAACGTGACAAAACAACCGAAGTCGAAGACAAAAATTACTATCATAAAGAAATTCAACGCGGCTCATTTGAACGCCGAGTTAAATTGCCAGATGTAGCCTTAAAAACTGACGCCCTAAGACCAGATATTGCAGACGGAACCTTGAAACTATTCATTCCAAAAGCTTAAATATATGGATTTGTCTGCTCAGGATCTGGTGGCCGAAGCTAAGCGCGAAGTGCCTGCAATCTCCTGTACTGACTATCTCGCGTTACGAGCCAAAGGAGAGCCGCACACGCTCATTGATGTCCGCGAACAAGATGAGTGGGGGGCCGGCCATATAGAAGGCGCGATCCACATTCCAAGAGGTCTCCTGGAATTCAAAATTCCCGAATCGATCCCGGATAAACAAACCCCGATCATTGTTCAGTGCGCAACCGGTGGCCGGTCGGCTCTCTGTGGCCAAACCCTTCTTAAGATGGGTTACACAAACATCAGAAATCTTGAAGGCGGCTACACAGAATATCGCACAGTCAGCCAACGATGATCATTAACAAACTCATCAGCGGAAATGACGTTCAGAAGCCAGCCCTGAATAACACCGGGACGCATTATGCCTTTCGTGTAAATAGTCATGACCCGAATCATTGGACAGGACCAGATTCATTCGCGATTATCTCAGACCTCGGCAACGGAGCTTACTATGACTACATCGACTCACTCATTTGGGTAGATGACGACACATTCGTCTATCGCGCGCAAACCAATGGCGAGTGGCGGGTTGTCATCAATCATGTGGGGCAAGAAGCCTTTAAGTATGTAGACTTCCTGACAGTTAGCAAGGGAGTGATTACATACTCCGCTGAACACGAAGACGGGACGTGGACAGACGAGGCGTTAAGGTTCTAATGAAAGCAATATGAACACGGCATCGCCAAAACCGAAGAATTTGAAGCAAAAAATCCTGGCGGGCTGATCTGTACCCTAAAGAGTGGACCACGTCTGCAGAAGACGGGCCGGGAGCTTTTACGGCGGTGGACTCGACCATTGATGTGCATTACCTCGCTACAGAATCATTACCGCCCAAGGATTGGGCCGATCTCTATTCCGGCGGTCCAGATAAGCTGATCAAAAACAGCCACCAGAGGCTCTGCGAACAAACAGGACAGTGTGCCAAACTTGTCGCCACATCAACGGGGACGATAGGCGGGACAAAAGTTTCCTTGTTTCACTACCAGCTGGATGCCGGGCAATTTGACCATCCAGGCGTGGTTTTGAATGAATATGTTATGGGGACAATTGGCGGGACAACGTATTATCAGTTGAGCCTGATAATTTCCTCAGAAACTTCAAATAAAATCACAGCCGAACGGGTCACGAAGTTCATGCAGATGGCCAGGACGTTCAACGTTGAGTAGAAGTTCGGCCGGAGCTTTGACCGGGTGTTACACGGGTGTTACACTCCCAAGCTTGGTTCTGTCACGAAGAAGCGGATTAGGGGTGCGATTGAGAGTAGGCTCATGACCAGACCGGAGATTTTTGGGCTACCGCTCCGTCATTCCAAGAAAGGCGATAGAAAACTACGTGTTGGGGATTATCGTGTCATCTTTCGTATCGGGCGGAGCCAAGTGAAGGTGTATCTTATTGAACATCGCTCCGTTGTGTACAAGATGCTCATGCAACGAGTACGGAAAGAATTTTAGCTTCACTAATTTATGTTCCTTGCCCACATTCCGGCTGGCGCGGTTTGTTGGCGGTGTTTGCGGTGATGGCGTTTCTGTTGGGCGGAGACAGGCAGAAAAAACCGTGCGCGTGCTACACTATGGGCATATGAAAAATGTGATCAGTGCGCATCGCGTTGGTCTGGCCTTTGGCGGAGTGCTTGGGTTGTGGCATTTGGCGTGGTCCGTCATGGTGGCGCTTGGCATTGCCCAGCCATTCATGGATTGGATCCTTCAGCTTCACATGATTGAATTGTCATACAGGGTTTTGCCGTTTGCTCCGCTCATGGCGCTTGGGCTCATTATTGTCACATCAGCCTTTGGCTACATCATTGGCTACGTCCTTGGTACTCTTTGGAACGCCGTGCAAAAGTAATTTTGGTTCAGCGTTATTTTATGATGACTGCCTGGACTCCGGCCGAGCGCAAAATATTGAAGACGCTGTCTACGCCAGCCAAGATCCAGGATTTTGTGAACTCGCTTGAATATCGAGTATCGGGTGATAACGAGACGTGTCTGTCTCCCCGCCGAGTGCTTGAGGAAAGAAACGCGCAGTGCATAGAGGGCGCCATGTTCGCTGCGTCGGCTTTACGAGTGAATGGTTTCCCACCGCTCATTGTCGATCTGGAATCCTCGGTGAATGATTACGACCACGTGATTACGGTCTATCAAATTCACGGGCACTGGGGGGCGATTTCAAAAACGAATCATGGGGTGTTGCGATACCGCGAGCCGGTCTATCGAACGATTCGAGAACTCGTGATGAGTTACTTTCACGAGTATTTCTTGCAGTCCACGCGCGCCAAAACATTACGAGCCTTTTCAAAGCCGGTGGATCTTTCCCGGTTTGACAAACAAGAGTGGGAAACGAGCGCAGAGCCTCTTTGGTACATCCCGGAATATCTGCTGACTATTCCGCACTCGCCTATCTTAACGAAAAGCCAAATCGCCCGCCTTAGAAAAGCCGATCCCGTAGAAGTTGCCATGGGCGAAATTGTCGAGTGGCCGGAAAGATGATACACATCTTGAATCTATGCACATCTTCCTCATCTGCGGGTATGGGATTCCACGGGACATTTTTACTGATGAAAATTATCGGACGTATTTGAGCGTGGTGTTTAATAAGATGTATGCGATCTCGGCGGGGAAAGAGATGGAGATTATTCCTTGTGGAGGGCCAACGGCTATGGAACCGCCGTATGAAGGAACTGAGGCGGGGATAATAGCCAAGTATTTGCGCAAGCAGATTGAGAATCAGAAACTCGAACAGGCTACGAGTGCTTGGAAGACGATCCTTGAAGACCAGTCGCTTTCCACGCTCGAAAATTTGGTGTTTGCAAAGCGGATACTTGACGAACAAAAACTTGCCGGGACGATAACGATTTTTTGTGAGGAGACCAGGCGCGAGCGAATCGTGAAAACTGCGCAGATGATTTTCGGATCCGAGTGCACGGTTGAGGCGATTGATTTTGATGCCTCGAAAAACCGATATCTTGATCCAAACGTCATCCAGCAAAAGGAGCACGCCGCGCTTCGGGAATCACTTTGGACGCTCGAAGATAAAACAAGATTGGAAAAGCATCACGAGTTTCAAAAACAGAAGATTGAGTACTTTAGAGAACGCCAAGCACAAGGGATCCCGCACGTTGATGTTGTGGGAGAGTGGTATAAGAAAATGCCGGAGATCGTGAAACAGCTGATGCCGGATCACCCGTTACTCGCAGAGCTGAACAAAAAGAATGTATAGTGAAGCCGAACCCGACAAAAAATATGAAAAAAATCGCGCTTATCATTCTTGCCATCATTGGCGGAGTTTTCGTCCTCCTCTTCGTTGCTGTGGCTGTTTACATTGCTGTTGCCAAGCCGTTTGGCGTGAAATTGACGAGTATTCCTGGTGCGGTTATTCAGGCGGGAACGGGGAAAGTGAAAAGCACGTATGACCATCCACTGTTGACTACGGAGCAGGAAAGCGCGCTTGAATCGCTTGGCGTGGATACTCGAACACTTCCCACGAGTGTGACGCCAGCGTTGATTGATTGCTTTACTACAAAGCTTGGCCAAGCCCGCGCTAAGGAGATTCAGGGAGGGTCAACCATCACTCCGGCGGACTACTTTAAGGCGCAGAGCTGTTTATAGACATGTTGCCCCTGGCTATTCTGAAGGAATGCTGTTATGGTGCGATCCTATCAAATGGACGCCACCTTAAAGGCTCCGGTACGCACAACACTATGACGGACGACACAACGGTGACGACTGATGACACGGCAGTAACGGCTCCGGCTACGGAAGAGACAACTGAGGAAACAGTTGCTCCGGTAGCTACAGAAGAGGTGGCAGCGTAAGCTCCCGGTTCTACAAGAAATCCTGCTCGGCAGAGCGGGATTTTTTGTTTGGGAGTAAACTAGGGTCTATGCGAGCATTTTTTGCTGAGCCTCAGCGCGAATATCTGTTGATCGGTCTGTTGGCCGGGGCGTTTGGCGTTGATCTTTTTGTGCATGAGCCAATGGTGCTGTTTGTGATTGCCGGTCTGGCGGTGATCCCTACGTTTCTGAATGCGGGAAAAGCGATCGTACGATTCCGCATTAACATTGATACGTTCAATGCGTTTGCCGTGATTGTTTCATTTGCTACGGGCGAGGCCTATTCTGCGGGGTTTATTGCACTCATGCTGACGTTTGCGCGTTTGCTTGATTGGCGCACGGAACAGCGCACGGAAAACGCGGTTGAGGAACTGATGCGCTTGAAACCGCTCACGGCTTTGGTCGAGCGGAAGGGAAAAATGGTCGAGGTAAAGGCTGACACGATCAAGACAGGCGACATTGTTCTTGTGAAAAGTGGAGCGCGCGTGCCGGTTGACGGAGTGATCGTGAAGGGCGCCGGTCACGTCAACGAGGCCACGGTGACGGGAGAGTCTGAACCGATTGAGAAAATGGCCGGGGACCGCGTGATTAGCTCTACGCTTGTTGAGGCGGGAGCACTGACGGTTAGGGCAACGCAGGTTGGCAAGGACTCGACCATTGAGCGGATGGCGGAACTCATGCGCCAAGCGGGACTTAAGAAATCGCACTCTGAGAAACTTGCAGACCGGTTTGCGATGATTTTTCTTCCGCTCGTGGGCGTGCTTGGCGTTGTAACGTATATCGCGACGCAAAATCTGTTGATGGTGGCCGCGCTTTTTTTGATCGCTTGCGCAGATGACATGGCGGTGGCAATTCCGCTGGCCATGACTGCCTCACTTGGCCAGGCTGCCAAGCGCGGGGTGATTGTGAAGGGTGGGCAAGCGCTTGAGGTGCTGGGCAAAATGCAGATTCTAGTGCTCGACAAAACGGGTACGCTGACACTTGGCAATCTTTCGGTGAGGAACGTCCGAGTGAACGAGGGAACCTCAAAAGATACTTTTTGGAAAGCACTAGCTTCTGCAGAGAAGTATTCAGAGCATCCCGTTGGACGTTCGGCGTATAAGGAGGCTGTCCGCAGGGTTGGCGAGGCGAGTGATCCAGACGAGTTCAAACTCTATAAAGGAAGCGGGGTGGTTGTTCGAGTCGGGAATGATAAGATTGTGGCTGGCACTGAGCGTCTGTTTGCCGAGCTTGGTTTGAGCGCGCCAAAATCTTTCGAGGGGGCACTTGGTTCCGTGTTTTGGGTGGCGGTGAATGGCAAGGAAATCGGGGCGGTTGAGGTGGCAGACGTTCCACGCCCTGAGGCAGGGAAGAGTTTGCGAAGGCTGAAGAAACTCGGCGTCAAGAGGGTCATCATGTTTACGGGGGACAATGAACGGGTAGCGACTGAGGTAGCTAAGGCGCTTGGCATCAAGGAGTATCGCTCGGCCATGACTCCTGAAGCAAAACTGCGGGCGCTTGAAGAGCTTTTGCCTGAGGGGCCAGTGGGTATGCTTGGCGATGGTGTGAATGATGCGCCAGCACTGGCGCGCGCTGATGTGGGCATTGCTATGGGTAGCGGGGGAGCCGCGGTGTCCGTTGAGGCGGCGGATATTGTTATCATGACGGATGATCTCTCGCGTTTACCGGAGATGGTTGAACTTGGCAGAAGGACATTTGCAGTGGTGAAGGGTGATGCGGTTATTTGGGTGTTGTCGAACGTTATTGGCTTTGGCCTTGTTTTTACTGGCATTGCCGGCCCGGCCCTGGCCGCCTTTTATAACTTTGCCACGGATTTCCTGCCACTCATGAACTCCAGCCGGCTGTTCCGGCGAGCCCGTCAACAGAAATAGCCAGAAGTTCGTGCTATGCTGTATAAAAATATATTATTTATTAGAGGCATATGACGATGGTGAAGCGGTTTATTGGGGGAGTTGCAGTGTGTTCTGTGCTCCTTGGTCTGATCGGGCCAGTATCAGTCTCGGCAGCCACCACGGCGCCAACTCTTGGCGCGGCATCCGGGTATTCAGTTTTTGGCAGTGCCGGAGTAACGGACGCGGGCGGGTCATCTATGTGGGGAGATGTAGGTGAGAACGGCGCCGGAGACGGCAGTACCGCAGGCGAGATGGCAGGTTCACTGCATACCGTGGCAGAACCTACGGTTGTCAGCGCAATTTCTTCAGCCTATGGTGATTTGAACACCCAAGCGCAAACGGGCGTTGGTATCCTTGACCTGCACGGGTCTCCTTCAGTTGGACCTGGCGTATATGACGTAGCCGCTACCGCCTTTGACTCAACCCTGACACTGACTGGAGCGGGCGTGTATATTTTTAGGAGTACATCAAGTATTGCGCAGAGCGCAGGCGGGACCATGCTTTTGACGGGCGGAGCTACCGCTTGCAATGTTTACTGGCAGATTCCTAACTCCATGACCTTTGCCGCCGCGGGGAGCATTGCCGGCACCATTATTACGAACACCGGCCTCATCTCAATGGTTTCGGGCGTGTCTTTGCAGGGCCGGGCGTGGGCGCACACCGCCGTAACCCTGGATAATGACACAATCACTGAACCGGTTTGTGCGGCTGCTCCTCCGGTGGCTTCCAGCACGTACACTGGCACGATTAATGTGGTGAAGCTGGTGGTGAATGATAACGGAGGGACCAAGACGGTTTCGGATTTTCCGCTGTTTGTAAACACCGTTCCCGTTACTTCCGGATTCACCAATAGTTTTCCTGCAAATTCCACCTTGTACACGGTGAGCGAAACGAATAATGCTGGCTACGCACATACTTTTTCTGGTGATTGTGATGAGAATGGCGTCATGTATTTACAAGGGGCTCAGCACCTGTTTTGTATCATAACCAATAATGACATTGGTCCAGCTATTATTGTTCCGCCTGTGCCACCGGTGATTGATGTGGTGAAGGTGCCGAGTCCCCTGGCCTTGCCGGCAGGTCCCGGATCCGTTACCTACACCTATACCGTTCGCAACATTGGGACCGTACCAATGACGAATGTCACGCTGGTGGGTGATACCTGTAGTCCGATCGTGCTGTCTTCTGGCGATGCGAACTCGGATGCCACGCTTCAAGTGAGTGAAACATGGACTTTCCGTTGTACCACCGTGCTCCAGGCTACGCACACCAATACGGTGGTGGCCACGGGTTGGGCCAACGGGATCAGTGCTACGGACATTGCCAGCGCCACGGTGATTGTGGGTACGCCTGTTGTTCCACCGCTTATTCACGTCACAAAAGTGCCGAGTCCCCTTGCGCTTCGGGCTGGCGGGGGAGCGGTAACGTATACGGAAAAGATTACCAATCCAGGCACTGTCGCGCTCAGTAACGTCCGGTTGGTTGACGACAAGTGTAGTCCTATGGCGTACGTCTCCGGAGACGCGAATAATGATTCGCTTCTTCAGACAACGGAGACCTGGACATACACTTGCCGAGCCAATCTTACGGCCACAATGACGAATACGGCTATTGCCACGGGCGAGGGCAACGGCTACACGGTTCGGGACATTGCCATTGCTACGGTAGTGGTAGCCGCCGCGGTTCCAGCCTTGCCAAACGCTGGTTTTGGCCCAACGGAGATGAACATGCTGTGGGCACTCCTGGCCTCCGGCGCATCGGTGGCTTCTCTCTTATTCATCTTGAGGAAGAAACAAAACGCCTAGTAAATTAGTGAAGGAAGGAAGCGTTGAGCCGTACGAATTTTCGTCCGGCTCTTCGTGTATCAGGCTTATGCGGAACTGGCTATTGAACATTTTGGCGGGCTGCGCCATGACGCTAGCGCTTTTTGGTCTGCTCCTGTACCACGGAGTACTTTCTTATGCGGCCGTTCCAGCAAGCGTGATCGTCCCGTCAGAAGCGCGGTTGACAGCAACGGCGTCGGCACCTGTGCTGGCGGGAAAGATTGAAGCCACAGCCGCAAAGAAGATTATTAAAAAAACGGCACCGACGTCTCGGCTCTCTATTCCGAGCCTTGGTGTGAATGCAATTATTGAACATGTTGGGTTGACCGCGCAGGGATCCATGGGCGTACCAAGAGAT
This sequence comes from Patescibacteria group bacterium, assembly GCA_041660165.1. GTDB lineage: Bacteria > Patescibacteriota > Patescibacteriia > UBA9934 > UBA9934 > JAGORL01. The sequence goes on from JBAZWW010000005.1 coordinate 38,873, forward strand.
CCCATGAACGCCGGTTGGTATGAGTTTGGTCCGCGTCCCGGAGAACTAGGGAGCGCGGTTATTGATGGGCATGTTAACTGGTTTAGGGGGGCAACTGGGGTATTTGCCAATCTTCAATTGGTGAAACCTGGTGCAAAAATTACGGTGCGCAGTGAGGATGGCAAGGCCGTTACTTTTGTGGTTCATGAGGTGAGAACGTTCGACCCATCTGCGAATGCGGAGGAGATTTTTAGCTCGGGCGATGGCCAATCGCATTTAAATCTTATCACCTGCGGGGGAGTGTGGGATAAGAAGACTCAGCAATATTCCGAGCGGATTGTGGTCTTTGCTGATAAAATAGGAGAATAAGTCGAATGGCAACGGTCACCGTTGCCTCCGCGGTGCCGATACTCCCGAATACCGGGTATACTCCAACAGTAATGAATCTCCTTTGGACTATGCTCGCCACTGCCTTCTCAGGACTGTCGCTCATTTTCGTCTTGCGTACTGCCAAACAGATATAATATGAAAAATATCGCGTTTATCACCATGGGTTTTGCGGGGGGAATCGTTGGAACAAGCTTGATCGTCTCAGTCTTCCTTCTTTCAAAGAAACCAATTACACATCATATGCCCTTTCAAACGAACATCATGAAAGTTACCGCGGATAACACGGATTTCAGGCACGTCATCTTTACTGGTGCAACGTCTCAATTGGTGGTTATGAGCATTCCGCCAGGAGGAGAGGTAGGCCAGGAGACACACAAGGACGTTGAACAAATGCTGTACTTCCAAACAGGCACGGGCGAGGCCATTTTGGACGGCAAGACGTCAGCCATTGTTCCTGGCGATATTGTTGTGGTCACCCCAGGAACACAGCACAACTTCAAGAACACGGGAAAGGTGCCCATGAAGATCATGACCATGTACGCTCCGCCGAATCATATTGACGGGCGTATTCAAAAGACAAAGGCAGACGCAGATAAAGACAAGGCAGATGAGGCTTTTGGCGAGGCGCAGTAATATGCTTCACAAGCGCATAAGTTTTTGGCTTAAGCACCGATTACATCGGATCATTTTGCCGATTCTTGTTGCGATCACGGTACCAACATTGACAGCTTCACTCCTTCTCCATCCCGCCTACGCAGCGACCATTACGTGGGACGGCGGTGGTGCGGATGGCACATGTGGTGGCGGAGCAGGAGACGGAAACAAATGGTCATGTGCGTTGAACTGGTCGGGTGACACTCTGCCGGGTGCCGGTGATGCGGTTGTGTTTGATGCAACCTCGACTAAGAACGCCACGGTTGATGCAGGATTTGCGGGAACGGTGACGAGTATCAGCATGAACGCTGGTTATACGGGAACCATCACCATGGCCAGATCACTTACGACGAGTGCGATATTCACCCAGGCTGACGGAGTATTTACCGCAGACAGCCAGTCGTTAACGATCGGCACAGACTTCTCATTGACGGGCGGTGCGTTTACCGCTTCATCGGGTACCATGTTGATTGGTGGGAACTTCACGCACTCGGCAGGAACGTTTACGCACAATAGTGGAACGGTACGGCTCTCGGGTGCAACCCCGACACTTTCTGGTGCTACTACGTTTAACAATTTTTACGTTGCAACAACGACAAATCTTGACGTCACGTTGACGTTGCCTGCGTCGCTTACCACGACAGTGCTTGGCACTACGCGACTTTTAGCCAGTACGCATAACACGCCTGCTGATAATAAGCTGACAATTGTCAGTAGTTCTTCCGGTGTTCAGACGAGCGTGGATTTTCAGGGGACTCTCGCCATGTTCGCAGCTCATGTTACTGATGTGAATAATGTTGGAGCTAGTCAAATACATTGTTATTCCCAATGCATTGACAACGGAAACAATACGAACGTTCGGTTCGGCGAACCGGGATTTGTGATTACGCAAGCATCTAATAATGTGACAGAGGCTGGTGCAACTGCAACGTTTACCGTGGCACTTCGTGGCAAGCCCACCGCGAACGTGACCATTCCTGTATCGGCATCAGACTCTACAGAGGCAAGCGTTTCACCCGCCTCTCTTGTTTTCACCTCGTTAAATTACGTAACCCCGCAGACCGTTACCGTTACGGGCGTTGATGACACCACGGATGACGGAGGGATCGCTTCCTCCATCGTCCTTGCTGTTCCCACGAGCGCTGACACGCTCTATGGTGTTTTGAATCCCGTAGACGTTTCCCTCTTTACTGAAGACGATGATCAGGATTTGATGACCGTTGATTTTGATAATAGCGCAACGTTGACCGAAGAAGATGTGAAAGGCACCGTCGCCTGGTTTGATCGGACAGATCAGGGCGAGGGCGTTTTCCGTACGGGAGATGGCGGATCTGCGGTGAGTCTGACCGGTACGAAGATCCTGCCGGGTTGTCGGGCCACAGTTGGCGGAGTTGATTATCGAATTTTACGGGTAAGCCCGATCACTACCGGACAAGCGCTTCTCACGGACGGCATAACGTCTCCTGATCAAATATATCTCACACTTGTTGATTCCGCGGTTTCAAAGATTGTTTGCACCACAGAGCCGGTTGATACTGCTCAACTTGGCGGTAGCACCTCGCGTATTTCTGTTGGGAGTTTGAATCTCTTGTCGGCCGGTGCCGGACACGGTGGAATTTTGGCGGATGAAACGAATGGACGTATTTGGTTGGGTAACGCCGGTGTTCCGGCTTTGATCGAGGTTTCAATGGCTACCGGTCTTGAAGTAGCAAGAAAATCAATGACCAGTTATTCATATAATTTCGTCCTTGATCCGACGCGAAATAGGCTTTGGTTTGCCGATTATAATAGTAACAAATTGGTTGCGTTTGATGCGGGTACGGGTGATTATGCATTCGGGACGCTTGGGGCGAGTTCATTTACGGTTTCTGGCCATGCATGGGATGTAGTGTATAACCCAGACCTTGATGAGATTTGGGTTGCTACCTTACCGTCGAGCAAACTCATAAGAGTGAATTCAGCAAATGGAGCAGTGATAGATACGGTCGTTTTGGGCATTGAGGCTAATGGAATTGTTTATGATTCCATTCAGCACGCTGTTTGGATTTCTGGTGGCAATACTTTCAGTACCGCTCTGTATAAATTCTCAGCAACAACGGGGACGTTTGCGAATGGAACGTTATTAGCGAGTACGTACCCGATCCCCGGATATGCGGACAGCGGGGACGACTCGATTCGTTTTGACGCGACAAGAAATACTATTTGGGTGCTGTCTGCATTTGAAGCTGACGGCGCTGATCCGTTGGTAAAAGTAGACGCCGCAACGGGAAATGTCCTGGCTTCATATGACACGGGTACTTATGCAGAGGGTCTTGATGTTGATACGGTTCTAGGCAGGGTATATGTTGGTTATTCTAACGTTGATCTTGGGCCTCCTGGAGGCGAATCAACAGGGGTCATTGTATTTGATGCGGATACCGGTGATCGATTGGCCACATATCCTATAAGTGGCGGTCTTCTGCAATTCGCCTTTCAAAGCAACAACACGCTTTGGAGCTACAGTTCCTATCCTGATAATGAGTTGGATCAGTTAATAATTGGCGCATCTCCCGCCGGTAAGTACTACACCACGCTCACGACTGCATCTTCAAACCTCGACTTTGCCGGGACAAACAAAATGGCCTCGGCGGTTGCCTCAGAATCTCTCGATGGCGGGAATGCTTACTACACAATTTCTTTCAATGCTCGGCAGAGTTTTAAGGTCTTTAGTGGTGGCTGGAGAACGGTCGCGTCGAGTTTGGCCACTGACCACGGTGGCGTTAACGGCAATTGGTATTACAGGAACGATGCAAGCGCGTGGTCGGTGGCGCCGACGAACACTTCTGCGGAAGCAATTTCTCTTGCGGTCGAGAATGGCGCCACGAACAATCGGATGACGGGTACGAATCTCTCTGGAATCTCTCCCGGCAATTGGGCAAATACGGGAGGTTTCTCCACCACAACTGCCAATCTTGATCTGGCCGTCACTCTTGAAGCTGACAGCGTGACCAGCAACCCCGCGGTTGACTCTGTAGTGTTTACGCTGGCAGGCGAGGGTTCTTCCGTTGCGCAGAGTGTGACGAACGCATCTGTTTCGATTGCTGACGACGAAACGTGCACCCCGACCGCTGATACCTCGCTTCACCTTGTGGCAGCGAACGCTTCGAGCGTCCGCGTGTCAAACGAACCGTTCGCCGTGGGAGACTCGAGCGAATACATTTCGTTTGTTGCGGATGAGAATATCCCCATTACGCCAAGCGCCTCAGGCTCATTTATTCGTACGATGACCCTACCGTGGACTCTTTCTTCGGGTGATGGTGAGAAGACCGTCTACGCGCAGTTCCGTACCGCAACCGGAGGCGTGTCTTCCGAGGTCTCGGACACGATCACTCTTTCGGCCGCGTGTTCTGTCATTCCGCCGGTTGAACCCGTAGTGCCCGTTGAACCTCCCGCTGAGCCCGCGGTCCCTCCGGTTTTACCAGCTGAGCCAGTTCAGCCAACTGTTCCTCTTCTTGAGGCTGGTTCTTATGTGAGAACGGCGTCCTCTTCCGCGGTCTACTATATTAGTGCTGATGGTCTGCGTCGGCCGTTCTATTCTGCCACGGAGTTCTTTACGTATGAGAAGGACTTTTCTCAGGTGCGTGTATTGGCTGATGAAGAGCTGAGAAACTATCCCATTGGCAAGCCTATGCCGCCAAAGCCTGGCGTGGTACTTTTGAAAATGGTGAGTTCGCCCGATGTATATGCATTTGATCCAAATGCTACGATAGACAATCCGCTTATCCACTTGATTCCAACAGAAATTCTGGCCGTTCAGTTGTTTGACACGCACTGGGCTGATTACATTATTGATCTTGACCCTACGGCCTTTGTTCATCTCACTATTGGGGACCCGTTGAATGGCCACTCAACCGTTGATGCTACACATCTCATGAGACGAGTGGCGATTGTTGAGCGAATAGCCAGCTTCCTTAGATCTGTTGTGTCCCAAATTGAAGGTTTCGTAATGAATTTGTTCGGAAGGTAAGTTTACGTATTGCGATAAGGCGGTGTTTGCGTTAGGCTCTTTGAATATGAAATGTCCTATCTGCAATTACGACATGCACGTTGAATCTACCAGAACAACTTATGATGCCTCGGGCCGGAAGGCTTATGACTGGTCAAAACAGATGTGTAAGCGCGATGATGTGTGGATTGAGCTTGAAACCCCGCAGAAAGAACAGGAGTAGGAGTATGCAACTCATTTTTTTGTACGGCCCGCCGGCGGTGGGAAAGCTGACTATTGCCAAGGAGCTGTCTAGGTTGACGAGCATCCCGCTCGCGGACAACCACTCGCTCGTGAATCCGATTGCGCAGATTTTCGGGTGGGATCACCCGGAGCGGAGCCGTTTGGGACACGAGTTCAGAATCGAGCTTTTTCGCTCAGCGGCCAGAGCCGGTAAGAGCTTGATTACCACCTTTGGCGGAGGAGGAGAGACATACGATGATTTTATCCAGGAGGCAAAGAAGGTTGTTGAGGACAATGGAGGCCAGATAATTTTTGTGCATTTGATCGCCTCAAAGGACGTTTTGCTTCAGCGCGTGCATGGAGATTCGAGGTCCGCGCATCTCAAAATGACCACGACCGAGGCCCTTTTAAAACAGTTGGAGGGCGTGCCCGATGTTTTCGCTGGGGCGCTGGTGGGCGAGCATCTTGAAATAGATACTTCGGAGCAATCGCCGGAAGAGTCTGCAGGATTGATCCTGGCCGAGCTAAAAAGATGACAAGGGCGTTCGTTCGGTCTATCTTAAGGTATGGCCACCCCGCTTCATGATCGCGCCCAAAAGGCGCTTGGCGGACTTATAGCGCTTCTCACGGAGTCGCTCCTTGAAGACGGGTCTTTTCTCTTGCGCGTTTCTCCATCAGCCGATTTTACAAATTCTGAAGGCAGAATGTCCGCCTTTGCGCTTGGCCTGGCTTTGCGGTCTATTGCCAAGATCCCGCAGGCGGAAAGCGCCGGCGCTTTGCTTGCAGAGCGGTTGAAGAGGGAGGTGTCTGCTGACGGTTCATGGAATTATTGGCTTCGTTCTTCCTCAGACGCTAAACGAATGCCATTTCCTGATGATTTGGATTCTACGAGCATCTGTCTCCAGGCCGTTTCGCTTTTTGATCCGGACTTTTTGACGGGCGACGTTCTAGCAAACTACGCAAAGCTTCTCATGACAGCGGAGGTTGCGCAGGCTGGCCCGTACGCCACCTGGCTTGTGGCATCATCCGCTCGCCGAGGTTGGCAAGATGTTGACCCCGTGGTGAACGCAAATATTGCGTCCGTGCTTTCTAGTCAGGACCGCGCGCTTTCAGGACTCGACGAATATGTACTGGCTGTTTTGAAGGACACCACCGCTCTTTCTCCTTACTATCCGTCTCGCGTTGCTTTTATCTCCGCGCTGTCTTTAGCGGATCGAGAGACATTTTCTTGGTTTGTTCGTGCGGAGGCTCAGTTGTTATTTTTGCAAGCTGAAAATCCGTTTGATCGGGCCATGCTGGCCGTAGCGCTGGTGAACGCTCACGCGGATGGGGCAATACTCGAAGAAATTCTTGAGACATGCCTGCGCGATGCGGAGAGCGGAGCGTGCGTGGCTCCGTATCCCGTTTGTCTTGACCGCATGAAGGGGAATGAGCCGTATTATGCCGGCGCCAAAGAAATCACTCTCTCTGCCAGCGCGGGCGCAATTTTTGCTTTGACAGAGGCCATTCATATAGGCGAGCAATTAAAGCCGGATGAACGGATGATGACGCTTCAGGAGTCCGTGAAACGTTTGGCGGTCATTGGAGGAGTAAGCGCGGACAGCGAAAAATCCATGTTTCCGTATCTGGTGGCATCTTCGCTTGATCGAGAAGAAGAACTGACGGATGATTTCTTTTTGCGCGTGTGCTTGGCCTATACTTTTGGGACGTTGGATGAGCTCTCAGCCGCGAAAGAAGTTTTTATGGCTCTTGGATATAGGACTGACGGGGAAGAGGTTCGTGCTTTTGAGGAGTATCTTCGGCATTTTCTGATGGCCAAGCAATTGACGGAAGATGCTCGAACTTGGGAAGAAGACTTGAGGCAGGGAAAAATGACGGTGGTGAATGAGGACGTGGTTGCTCGTTTAAAAAGTAAAGGGTTCAATCTTTCTTCCGTTGATTGGATGGACGCGCTTCACGTGGAGATGCAGAAAATCTATTGGTCAGAGAGTTTAGAAAGAGCGTGCTCCAGGATTTTTTCGCATGTGGAAATGGCCGGGGAGGTGTGCGAGGATTTGCCGGACATTTCTCGGCCGTTTTGGCGGGCGCTCGTTTCAAAATACGGGCGCAGTGCTCGTTTAGCGCTTGAGGAAAGAAACCGCGCCTTGGCTTTCTTGAAGTCCATGAAGCTGTAGCGTGTTATCATACTGGTGCTATGGCAAAAAGGAAGACGCAGATAAAAAAGAAAGCAAAAATTACTCTACGAAGCGCCTCGGCTTTACGCTCGGCTGCTATTTTTGCGGCCAAGATGAATCACCAGCGGTCCCTGGCTCAGAAGATGGCAGATATCATGACGTCCTCGTTTGGAAGTATGTCTTTCTTGGGCGGGAACGCGCTCTTATTTCTATTTTGGATTTTAGTGAATACAAAAGCGCTTCCGCTTTTTCCGGCCATTGATCCGTACCCGTTTTTCCTTTTAACAACCTTTGTTTCCCTTGAAGCGATTTTTCTTTCGATCATTGTGTTGATCAGTGAGAACAGAGCGGCGCGCGTGGCGGAACTACGTGAGGAAATAGATTTTCAGGTGAATGTGCAGGCGGAGCGGGAGATTACGCATATTTTGAGAATGCTGGATGAAATTAGGCATCATTTGAAGATCTCCCATGAGGATGACAAGGAGTTTGAGGGGATGAAAGATATGATTGATGTAGAGAAATTAGAGCAGGAAATTCAAGAGGAAATCAGAGAAATGGCCTAGCCATGAATGATTGACGAACAGGAGGAAATTATATAAGATACTTATCTAATAATTTCTCTTGGTTTTTAGTTCCCTCTGTCTATGGACATTCCTGCTGTTCTGCCGATTGTCGTTTCTCCGGTGCGCAAATGGGGCATGCTCGTGGTGTTAAGCTTGGCGTTGGCTGTTATTATTCTCGACACGACAATTTTGAACGTGGCGCTGGCCTCCATTATTAGAGACTTACAAACAGACATTCAAAGCATCCAGTGGGTCATCACCGCCTACTCGCTCACCCTCGCGTCCTTTACGATTACGGGCGGACGCATGGGCGACATTTTCGGCAAGAAGCGGATGTTCATGTTCGGAGCCGTGCTGTTCGCGGTTGGTTCGTTCATAGCTTCAGTTTCGATGAACGTGCCGATGCTCATTGCGGGGGAGTCGATCATTGAGGGAATCGGCGCGGCGCTGATGATGCCGGCTACCGCCTCACTTCTCGTCGAGAATTTCTTTGGGCGCGAACGGGCGATTGCCTTTGGCGTGTGGGGCGGTATTGCCGGTGCTTCGGCTGCTCTTGGTCCCATCCTTGGCGGATATCTCGCCACGAATTACAGCTGGCGCTGGGGCTTCAGGGTCAACCTCATCGTCGTTGGTCTCCTCATCATTGGCTCGCTTCTTATTCCGAAAGTGAAAATACTCGAAAAGAAGCCAAGGCTGGATTTTGTCGGGGTTTTGCTTTCAGCTACCGGCATGTTCTCGCTTGTCTTCGGCTTGATCGAGTCCTCTACTTACGGCTGGTGGAAAGCCAAGGCTGTGTTCACGGCCTTTGATTACCTTGTTACGCCGTGGTGGGGATTGTCCGTCGTTCCGATTTTCATCCTTGTTGGTTTTATCATTCTCGGGATCTTCCTCACCTGGGAGGCTTTGTATGAAAAGAGGGGCAAGATCCCGCTTGTTTCACTTGGCCTGTTCAAAAATCGAACGTTCACTTCCGGCATTGCCACCACCGCCATCATGTCGCTTGGCCAAACGGGCCTCATCTTTTCTTTGCCGGTGTTTTTACAATCCGTTCGGGGGCTCGATGCATACCATACTGGCCTTAGCTTGTTGCCGATGTCATTGTCGCTCCTCGTCGTGGCTCCGCTCTCAGCCATCTTGAGCAAGAAGATTTCGCCTAAGGTCTTGATTGCGCTTGGTCTCTTCATTAACTGTCTGGCGTACGTTGTCCTCTATCACACCTTGAATCTTGACACGACGAGCCATGACCTCATGCCCGGCCTGGCGCTCTTTGGCATTGGCATGGGCTTTGTGATGAGCCAGGTGAACAACATTACTCTCTCGGCTGTCAAACCTCAGCAAGCTGGTGAAGCTTCGGGTTTGAACGCCACGCTTCGGCAAGTTGGCTCCACGCTTGGCTCCGCTATCATGGGTGCCATTTTGATCGGCGCGCTTGGTTCGCAAATGGCCGGCGGAGTAGACTCGAGCACTGTTATTCCGAGTGAGTTGAAACCCATTTTGGCGAGTGCCATGCAAACGCAATCTTCTAATGTTGAATTCGGCGGAGGCGCGCATATTAACGGCCAGTTGTCTGATGACGTGAAGACCGAGGTCCTGCGCATTGGCCACCAAGCAACCGTTGATGCCAGCAAGCAGACGCTGGCCTTTGGTGGTCTCTTTGCCTTCCTTGGTTTCCTCTCGGCGTGTATTCTTTTGCCGGGGAAGAAGAGAATTGCGAAGGATGATTCTATCAGTGAGGTTGTGTCGAGCGTTCCTTCACGAGCATTTGATACGAGCATGATCGGCGAGCTCATTGCGCTCGATGCGTCGAGAATTGCCTCTGGCAAACCGGGGATTGGGGATGAAGTGCGGGTGTTGATTGACGGGATTCGCGCGGACTCTATGAATTCCTTGTAAGTAAAAAAGGTGGGTCTTTGTTATAGCTACAGTGTAGCTTTTGCTAATGCAACATTGTTGCACTATGGAGGTCTTCCATCTGAGAGGAGGCGACCACCTCTAGACCCCCGCCCGGACGATCCGGTCGGACGGGCTTCCTCACGTCAGGATCTAATCACGTCAGAGCCTGATCCACTCAATTCAGCTCTTCCCTTAAAAGGCTCTCTTCAGTATCATTGCGCATCATTATGCGTCCTCTTCTAGAAGTTAAAAGTCTCCACAAAACGTACGGCAAACAGGTAGTCCTCGACAACCTGTCTTTTGTGGTGTCTGAGGGGCAGAAGATTGCGCTTATTGGGAGAAATGGGGCGGGTAAATCGACGCTCCTTAATATCCTTATAGGCAAGGAGGAATCAGATAGTGGGGAAGTGGTTATTTTGCCATGGACAAGGATTGGCGTAGTCCATCAGCATGAAATATTACCGAGTGACGTTTCTACCGAGCAGTACTTTGAGATCAAAAGCGGAAAGCCACAATGGGAAACCAGGAAACTCGCCGCTAAGTTTGGACTTGGTCTCGAAGAACTTGGCAAACCGCCAAGCGCGCTGTCGGGCGGATATCAGATGCGCGTGAAGATCGTCGCGATGCTTCTCGCTGAGCCGAATTTGCTGTTGCTCGACGAGCCGGTGAACTACCTCGACCTTTCGACTCTTCTCTTGCTCGAGCGCTTCTTGTTCGAGTACGAGGGGAGCTTCATTGTCACGGCGCATGATCGAGAATTCTTGCAGAATACTTGCACCGATACGTTCGAGATCGAACGCGCCGAGCTGACCACGTATCCTGGGGCGGTTGAGGAATACTTTGCGTGGAAAGAAGAACAGAAGGAGTTTCAGTTAAGAACAAATAAAAGGTTGAAACGGGAGATAGCTCATCATCAGGACTTTGTTGATCGTTTCCGCTATAAGGCCAGTCAGGCATCGAGGGCTCAAAGCAAGATCAAACATATCGCGAAACTACGCCATCAAATCGCTACGGTTCATGGCGCGCTGACAACGTCAAGGATTGTGATTCCCACTCCGCACTTTATTCCTGGTACGGCAGTTCGAGCAGAGAAGATGACCATCGGTTACTCGGACAAAGTGATTGCGAGTGACATTACTTTCGAGTTCAAGCGGGGCGAGAAGATCGTGATTGCCGGTGAAAACGGGCGGGGCAAGTCAACGCTTTTGAAAACGCTGGCGAGCAGAATTTCGCCACTCGAAGGATCCTTTAAGTGGTGGCATAAGGCGGATATTGGATACTACGATCAGAAGACTGATGCCACGCTGATTCCGCAAGAAACCGTGCTTGCCTATCTCACCAAGATGGCGCCAGTTCACACTTCCGGCGAGCGGATTTTGATGATGGCGGGCAACTTTTTGTTTCGAAATGATGACCTCGAAAAGACGTGTAGCGTGCTGTCCGGTGGTGAGCGAGCTCGTCTCTGTCTTGCTGGCATTCTTTTGCACGAGCATAACGTGCTGATCCTTGACGAACCGACCAACCACCTTGATGTTGAGACCGCCGAAGCGCTGGCGCTGGCGCTCAAGGAATACGGCGGGACGGTTATTTTCGTATCCCACGCCCGCACGTTCGTAAACGCGCTCGCGGACCAGATTTATGAGATTCGCGGGGGTACATTGCGCCACTATGTGGGGACGTATGAAGAATATGTCGCTGACCTGGCGGACGCGACCACCCTGACCACCGACTCCCCCGTAGCCCCCCTCGGGCGTAGCCCTCAACCCTACGGGCGAGCCTCTTGGAAGGAGGGGGAGCGCACCACCCTGAACAAGTCCGAGGCGCATGCGCTCCAAAAAGAAGAGCGCCGTAGGGCCGAGCGCGAAAAACAAAAACTCGCCCTCCTGGAAAAAGAGAAGAGCGAAATTCTCGCCTACTTCTTTGAGAATCCAACTGACTACGCCCCAGCCAAGGCGACGAGGCTGAAGGAGCTAGACGAGCTCATTGAGCGGAGTTCAAGATCCTGACGTTATTCAACTTCCTTATGCTGTTCCGGGTGCCACGCCGGTGTGCAGGGCATGAACATTGTCATATTTCCTTCCCAATAGAATTTCTCTCCAGGTTCAATGAGCACCAAATCGCCCTCGGCAAGGGCATGTTCGGCGTCCTCGATGACAATCTTGCCGGCGCCTTTGATAACGTAGCCCATCTCCTTGCATTCCAAGTTCGTGACCCTGCCCGTTGCCGGGTATCTACCGGTTAGCTCTACAACCGCGCCGTTAATATCCTTGTCGTCCATTGGATACTCGACAGCAATACAGACGTTGCTGTTTTTATTGGTATGCGTTTCAGATTTGTGAGAGATTTTCATAGAAATTATATAAGAGTCTTATGTAATATTTTTGAGGTCGCCGTGGGTGATACCAATTTTCATAGCGTTATTTGTAGGCAAACCAAAGTGCGCCGAGTGAAAGCAAAAGGGCGATCGCGCGATAGCTTGTAAACGTTTCCCCATAAAACCAACTTGCTACGCAAATCCCTACGATGATGGCGACTGCTTCCCAAACGAGAAAAAGCTGGCCAAAGTCAGAATATTTAAAGGCAATACTTACAGGTAGGGCGATCGATCCATAAATAAGAAATCCCCCAACCAAATATCTCCAATCGGTTAAACCGCCTTTTTTTAGGATCATATCGGCAATAACCGTAAGAATCACGCCGACAGAAATGGATGTTGAAATAAGAAGGAATTTCATAACCGGCCGCCTTCCATAATTATCTCTTTCATATTCGGCAGAAGGGGATACCCATCAATTTTGTTGATATCAATCCATACCGGAATGGTTTCGTCTGATGGGGCGAGTGTTCCCTGGAAAGTATTGCAACGGAACACGAGGATGGTGAATTCCTTCGGTCCTTCCTTTCTCTTGATTACAGCTTTCCATTCGCGACCCAAAGAAACAAGGTCATTTGGCAATGCAGTCAGTCCTGTTTCTTCTTGGAGCTCACGTACGGCGGTGTCTTTCGGATCTTCGCCGGACTCGATCCTTCCGGCTGGCAATCCGTAGATGCCTTCAATGTTGCCAGCTCCTTTTCTGTGTTTCACTAGCAACACCTTATTGTTTTGAATGATAAGTACGCCAACGCTCGGGATGGGGTTCATATATTATCGGAGATGTCTTCGCGCCTCTAGTAAGACGGCTAAATCTCTGGTTGTAATAAATTTGCCGTCATTATGTGTTGAGCCTAATTGCAAGAGTCTGATTGCTTCATCAAATGAGACCCACATGGGTATGAGGCCTTCTTCAATTTCTTCCTTCGTCAGTTCTGGTTGATTGATGTTGCCCGCCACTTTTGCAAGATAGCAATAGGATATTTGGAGCAGGTCGATGTAATTGCGATACTCGATCGTCACCCCAAGTTCGTTCGTGATCTCTATGTCACACCCAACTTCTTCTTTGATTTCTCGGTATAGAGCATCTTTAATGTTCTCGTCTGGATCCAGACCTCCGCCGGGGAGTTTGTAATATCCCAGATTAGACATGTGTTGGAGCGCGATCATTCCGTCTTCTCGCAATAGAACGGCTCTTGCAGTTTTTCGCAGAAGATAGGGTTTGTCATACCGTTCTGATCCATCAATGCCTAAATCTTTTTCGGTGATTTCTAGGAGGATGTTCATAAGACGTGTGTTAACGCAAATTTCAGCATCTTCACCATCGCGTCTGCCGTCACTTTGTCGCCGTAGATGTTTCGGAATGTTTCCATGCGTTCTTGACTGGTTCCGAGGTGTTCGTGTTTTTCTACGGTCTCATCATTTTCGGTGATGTCGCCCAGTCGTTTTTCCCGAACCCCGGTAAGGATCGCCTTTGCAAATTCTTTAAGAGTTTCTCTGTTGACGAACGTGAGCTCATCGCCGATCTGTAGATCTTTATCATCGAATAACCTCCAGGTTGAGGTCTTTTCACCGGACAAGACGAGTGGAACGAGGTTCGGGGCGAATTTGAGGGTTTTCATAATCTACGCCCCGTGGCATTCAATGAATTTCTTACCGCTATTGCAGTAACAGTCTGATAATTTTTCTTCAAGTTTGTTTAGTTTGCCTTTAGCTTGGCTTGGATTATTTCGGAGGAGATAGAGGAGCTGGTAGTCGCCGGTATTGCTTCGGATGTTTTCCAATGCCTCCTGCCATTCTTCAAGTGTGGTGGCTTCGTCTGCCTTTTTTTGTAGATCAAGAATATGCGCGAGGATTTCCGGTGGAATCACCACCGGATGTTCCTTGAGCCATTCCTCGAACTTTGCTCTATTCGCCCACCATTCGTCTCTTGAATATTTTTCGGGCATATTATTAGCGATCTTTGTATTTTCGATTCGCTCCACCTCTAGACCCCTCGGGCGTAGCCCTACGGGCGAGCCTTCAGCGCCAGAGTCTAATATGTTTGCTGTATCAGTATTTTAGGAGGCATCGTCGGGACTATTTGTTACGTCTGGTTCCTTTTTGTCGATCGCTTCCGCATTAGTTTGAGAGTCTCCCTGACGTTGTCCACCGGCAAAGTGTTGCCGCACGAGTTCATTGGCTTTATGAAGTGCTTCTTCTGGCGTGAGTTTGCGTTTTGGGTTATTTTTTTGATCCGGTTCGCCTTCTTTCATAGGAGATATTTACTTCTTAAACCCGCTAATGGCCTGTAGAATTTCGAGCGGTACTGTGAACACGACCGTATTCGATTGATCCGAGCTGATGTCATTGATGGCGTTAAGTGTTCGAAGGTGAAGAGCTCCAGGAGTTTCACCAAGCAATTTGGCGGCGGCGGCCAGGTTTGTGGCAGCGGCTAATTCGCCCTCAGCGTTGATGATGACGGCTCGGCGTTCGCGTTCTGCTTCGGCCTGTTTGCCAATCGTGCGGACCATGTCGCCAAGGAGATTGATGTCCTTCAGCTCGACGGACGTTACTTCCACGCCCCAAGAAAGGGTTACTTCGTCAACTTGTTTTTCGATTTTTTCGGAGATGGTGGCTCTCTGAGACAGGAGCTCGTCCAGCGTCACCTCGCCAATGATGTTGCGCATGGTGGTTTGCGCCAGCTGAAGCACGGCGTAGTTTACATTTTCGACATCAATAATGGCTTTAGCGGGATCAACAATTTTGTAGTAAATAACCGCGTTGATTTTGGCTGAGACGTTGTCTTTAGTGATCGTATCTTGGGCGGGAACGTCAATGGCCTTCAAGCGCAGGTCAACTTTTTTCATGAACTGGAACACGGGCACCACCACGCGCCAGCCCGGTTCAGCTACACTTGAGTATTTGCCCATGGTGAAACGGATGCCCCGTTCGTATTGATTCACCTGCCTGAGCGTAGCCAGGAATAGCACAATCACGATGAACGCAATGAAGCCGATCATAGGAGATAATTAAAGGAAATGAATTATTTCATCGGAAGGGACGTTGCCTGCTGTTACTTCAATAAGGTAGTTAAGAAAGGGCAGGCGTGCAAGCTGGCCGTTCAGGATTTTATTGAAGCAGGAGATTCCCCGGGTTCCTTCACTGGTAAGATCAGCGCCGATAGTGTTTTTACCTATAGCTACGCCCACCGTATGGTTGCGCGAATGCGGACTATCGCCAGTGCTGAAGAGATCGCCTAATCCGGCTTCGGATAAAACGGTGCTGGTTTTTCCACCAAGTTGTTTGACGATGAAATTGATTTCTTTCACGGCGCGGGAAACAAGCACGCCTTTGGCATTTGAGCCAAGTTCCAGCCCATCCGCAATGCCAAGACCGACGACGTAAGTATTTTTAAGAATACCGCAGAGCGCCACGCCGTGAACGTCAGAACTCCCGCGAATGTGCAGGGGGGTGCCGTCAAAAAGTTTCTGTACCATTTTGCGGACAACGGCGCTGTCACTGCCAATGATGCCGGTGGTGTGTTTTCCGGCTATAAGTTCCTCAGCGATCATGGGACCGGCCAAGAGGCCTACCGGATGGCCTGGCACTAACTCTGACATGAGGATGTCTGACGTTTTACAGGTTTCGAATTCAATACCCTTTGCTAGGGCAATAAGCGGTACTCCTTCTTTAAGGTAAAGATGAACGGAGTGAAGGACTCCGCGGAGCGTCCATGAAGGAGTGCAAAGAAAAATAATGTCGCTTTCTTTAACGGCGGATTCAAGCGTGCCTTGGTTTGGGTACTTTGCTGTATTCACGTCCCACGGCCTGACGGTTACATTGGGTTGTGTTTTGAGGAGAGAGTGAATAGCCGTCCCAATATTTCCGTAGCCAATTATGCTGACAATCATATGAAAGAAGTATAACAGTTGACAGGTAGTATAAGAAGAGAATAATTACTTTCGCACTTAACCATTGTATGGAAAATAATCAACTTCGCCAAGTATTTTTCTTTGGGTTTTTGGGCGCCTGTACGGCTAATGCGGTGCTGATCCTGGGGGCCGTGTCCTACGCGGGCGCGAACGGTCTTTTTCAGGACGGGCGATTCCTCTCCCCGCTAGGGGAGAGGCCAGGTGAGGGGACATCGGGACAGGGCGATACGAACTCAGTTATCGGCGATGGGATCTCTCGGCAGAATTCCGTGGTGACCACAGTCGCATCGGCAAATCCCGCTGTTGTTTCTATTGTCATCAGCAAAGACGTGCCGGTCATGGAGCAGTATTTTGAGAATTACAATCCGTTTGGCGGAAACTCGCCGGGTTTTCAGATTCCGCAGTACCGGCAGAACGGCACTAAGAAGCAGGAAGTGGGGGGAGGCTCGGGATTTTTCGTTAGTGCCGATGGGTATGTAGTGACGAACGCCCACGTAGTGCATGACGATACGGCCGAGTACACTGTCTTCTCGAACGACGGGACCAAATACGACGCGAAGGTCATCGCGAAAGATACAGTGCTCGATATTGCTCTCTTAAAGGTAGACGCCAAGGATGCAAAGTTTCTCGCCTTCGCTAATTCTGATGAGGTGCAGGTGGGCGAGTCTGTGATCGCGATCGGTAACGCGCTTGGCGAATACCGAAATACCGTTTCAGCGGGTATTGTCTCGGGCCTGGCGCGCTCGGTTTTGGCGAGCACGGGTTACGGCGGTGCGGAAACACTACCGAACGTGATTCAGACGGACGCGGCGATCAATCCGGGAAATTCAGGCGGGCCATTACTCGACCTTTACGGAAACGTCATTGGCGTGAACGTGGCGGCCAGTGCGGGGAGTGCGGAGAACATTGGTTTCGCGCTTCCGGCCAACGCGGTCAAGAAGGCCATTGACTCCATCAGAGAAAATGGGCGAGTGATCCGTCCGTACATTGGCGTGCGGTATGTGCCGGTTACGCAAGAGATTAAGGACTCGAACAATCTTGACGTTGATTACGGCGCGCTGGTTTTACGCGGGGCTAAGGCGGGAGACCTGGCCGTCATTCCTGGATCACCCGCTGATAAAGCGGGCATAGAGGAGAACGATATTATTTTGGAAATCAATGGTGAGAAAGTGACGGCAGACGTGCCGATGGCAAACATTATTAACGCGCACGCCGTGGGAGAAAAATTAAAGTTGAAGATTTTGCATGACGGGAAAGAAAAAACGGTTGAGCTAACGCTCGAAGAGCAAAAATGACCCCTGTGGACAGCTTTCTTCAATGTTTTTGCCTCTATGTTACGCTTTGACCCGTAAAACACTAATGAATTAACCCGACCACTATGTCGAACCGATTGACCAAGGCACAGATCATGTCCGCACTCTCAGAGACCTGGGGCGTTTCCAAGAAGGATGCCGGTGAGATGTATGACAAGTTCATGGCCGTGGTTTTCTCTGAGATCAAGCGCGCTGGCGAATTTGTTATGCCAGGCCTGGGAAAGCTGGTTAAGAAGCACCGCCCGGCCCGCATGGGTAGGAACCCAGCCACGGGCGAGGCTATCAAGATTGGAGCTAAGACCGTGCTGAAGTTCTCCGTGGCTAAGAGCGCCAAGGAGGCCCTTTTGTAGATTTACACAGATCGCTAGACAGGACAGATGTACACAGATAAGAGGATACCGGGTTACCCCGGTATTTTCTTTTTCCTGATATGTGTTAAATTTGTCGTAGATTCCTGATCTGTGTAAATCCAGCGTATGAGGAGACTTGTTACTCTTTTTACCGTAAGCCTGCTTGTGGCGGTGGTTTTTGTCTTTGGCATTATTGTGGCCCACCCCCTGTCTGCACCCGCGGATTTGGCAGCAGCGGCGCCTATTGCCAGGGATGCGGTGAAGGAGATTATTGAGGCTAGAGAGCAGGAAATTGAGAAAAATCCAGAGGTTCCCTTTGGCGATAAGGACACCATTAACATCCTGGCGCTCGGGATAGACTCCAGGAAAGAAGGAGATTATGCCCATTGTGACGCTATTCACATGATCAGTTTGAACCTGAAGAACTGGACGATCACGATCACTTCTGTGCCGAGAGGGACCACTTCGCCCCTCCCACCGGGACGAGAGTACTTGGTGACCGACTACTACTTGTCGAATGCTTGTTACTTTGGCGGTCTGCCATATGGCATCAAACAGATTGAGAAAGTGGCTGGTGTGAAGGCTGACTATGTGGCTACGGTTGGTTTCTCTGAAGCGCTTGGCATGTTTAGAGCGCTCGACCTGCCAACCACGGATACACTCGAGTTTCTACGCCACCGCCGGAGCTATCAGATCGGGGATCCTCAGCGCAGTCATAACCAGGGGCTGTTCATTAAGGACACGGCGCTGAAACTTTTATCGAGTAATCACATTCCTGCACCATTCCTTTATATTCTCTACTCGTTTGTTCACACGGACATGGATTTCAATACAGTGAAGGCGCTTTACGATGCGTATTACACGGCGCATTTGGGCGAGCATCCGGACACCATCACGCTCGTCATGAAGCCGTTCTATCCGGTGGCGGATATTCACTATGATCCGGAAAATGCCCCGGCCCAGGTTGGCAAGCTGATCGATTTCTTGAAGGGTAAGGTTTCTCCGGTTGATCTTTCCCTCACGCCTTTGGGCGAGGTCCAAGCCCAGCTGGTCACGTATCTTCGCGACGCTCTGGCAGACGACGAAGCCATGAAGCGCGTCTTTGCTGAACAAATGTGGCGCCAGGTTGAGGATCAAGACGTACGCGAGGAGTTGCAATATCGTTACCTCGACAAATACGTGCTGACGATTAGCAAGGCGGACCCAGAAACTGCACAAAAACTCGTGACCGACTACATTTTGGAGAAAGAGTATTTTGGATTAACAGTTTGGGAAGTCAAGGGTAAAAAGTTGTTGGGAGAGATAGCGAAGTAGTTAAAAAAGTTAAAAAAGCGAAAAGTTAAAAAAGAAATGCTCCCTGATGAGGGAGCTTTTTCTTATGCGATCACTCGGAGGTCAAACATTTTGCCTTCTTTCATCCACTTGCGGATGGTACGGAGGCCCCGGCCGGAGACTAGGATTCTCATGGCTCTGCCTGTGGCAGGATTCATGATGGTCTTTGGCTGGAGGTTTGGCATCTGACGGCGCTTGGTCTTCACGTTGGAGTGGCTGACGTTGTTGCCAACGAGAGGCCGTTTCCCCGTGATCTTGCAGATCTTTGCCATAAAATATGAGTAAATTTGATTGCGAGAGTGTACGTTAAACCTTCTATTCAGTCAACTGCTATACTTTACGCAATATGAAAGAGCTTAGCGGGGGAGAAGGCGCGGCGTATGTTATTGCCGTGAGCATGGGCTATGGGCATGAGCGGGCAGCCAGCGCCCTGCGGGGTTTTGCTGAAGGGAGAAAAGTGATTGTAGCGAATGAGTATGAGGGGATCCCGAAGGGCGATAAAAAACTGTGGGATTTGAGCCGGCGGTGGTATGAGCGGATTTCGCGTTTTAAGAAAGTGCCGATAGTAGGCCCCATGGCTTTTGGCGTCATGGATTGGATCCAGCAGATTGAACCATTTTATCCCAGGCGAGACCTTTCGGCGCCCACCATGCAACTTCGCCAAACGTATGCGCTTATTCGCCGAAGCGGGTGGTGCCGGCATTTGATTGAGGAACTCGCCAAGAAACCCAAACCGCTCGTTTGTACGTTTATGACGGCGGCTTTTGCGGCGGAGGAGAATAACTACCCCGGTGATATTTTTCTGGTATGTTGTGACGCTGATGTGGCCCGCCCATGGGCTCCGCTTAATCCGTATAAGAGCCGGATTCAGTACCTGGCGCCGACTGGTCGAGTGGCTGAACGGCTGAAGCTCTACGGCGTGCGGAGTGAGAATATTCATCTCACCGGTTTCCCGCTTCCGCCGGAAGCAGTTGGCGGGCCTGAGTCAAAACAAGCACTTGAAGATTTGTCTCGACGAATGTGCCACCTTGATCCGCAGGGAATTTTTATGGAGCAGGCCGCGCCCATGCTTGAAGCAAAAATGGGCAGTCAGTTTTGTTCGGCCGTCAAAAAGGGAAACGGTAAGGCGGTTTCACTCACGTTTGCGATTGGGGGAGCGGGTGCACAGCGAGAGATGGGGGTGACCGCAGCCTGTTCGCTCGCCCAAAGTATTTTGGCGGGAAAACTACAGATGAACCTGGTGGCTGGCATTCGGCCGGAAGTGGGCGAGTATTTCCGTACTCAACTGGCCAAGTGCGGTTTGGGCGATGCTGTCCAAGATGGGCGAGTGAACATTATTGAGAACAAAGACCGCCAGGAATATTTTTCGTCCTTTAACAAGCTCATGATGAAGACGGATATTCTTTGGACCAAGCCGTCAGAACTTTCTTTCTACGCCGGGCTAGGCATCCCTATTCTCATGGCGCCAACGGTTGGCAGTCAGGAAGATTTCAATCGCCAGTGGCTTTTCCAAGTCGGTGCTGGCGTAAAGGCGCTTGATCCCCGCTACGCAGATGAGTGGTTATGGGATTGGATCAACGGCGGTGCGTTTGCGAGAATGGCGTGGAATGGCTACATCAACGCGCCAACGCATGGGGCGTATCGCATCGAGGATGTAGTGCGAGGCCGGCCGTTCACTATGCATCAGTTGCCGATTGTTGTTTGATCGGGTAAGACGTTTATATTACCGCATTTCTTCTTTCTCCATCCTGAGCTATGCGAAGGATCCGACTTTCTCCTTTAATAGTGGAGAGGGGCGGACCCTTCGCTCTCGCTCAGGGTGGAATAGCCTCGTATGTTCACCAAACCATTCGAACAACTCGACAAACACTCCGTCCACGAAGCCGGAGGTAAAGGCGCCTCACTTGGCGAAATGACGCAGGCGGGGATTCCGGTTCCGCCGGGGTTTGTTGTACTCGCAAATTGCTTCGACAAATTTCTCGACGAGACGAATTTGAAGGCGGAGGTTGAGGCAGAACTCGACAAAGTGAATTACGATGACGTTGCTTCCGTTGAGCGCGCCTCTCGAGTTTTGCACGACCTCATTCATGACGCGCGGTTTCCAAAAGATATAGAAGCCGAGATTCTGACGGACTTTGCAGTGCTCGGCGCTGAATTTGTGGCCGTGAGATCGAGCGCTACTGCTGAGGACTCGTCAACGGCAAGCTGGGCGGGGGAGCTCGAAAGCTATTTGAACACGACAGAGAAGACCCTGCTTGGCAACGTGAAGAAATGCTGGGCTTCGCTGTTTACGCCAAGGGCGATTGTATATCGCAATGAAAGGGGGATGCGTAAGAGTCATGTCTCGGTCGCCGTTGTTATCCAAAAAATGGTACAGAGCGAAGTGTCGGGCATCGCGTTTACGGTGCATCCAGTAACTCGAGATACGAACCAGATGATTATTGAAGCCTGTTGGGGTTTGGGCGAGTACATTGTGGGTGGAGTCGTCACGCCTGACTCGTACGTCATTGACAAACGGGACGGCTCGTTCGTTGACGTCAACGTGTCCGAGCAGGAATTCATGTTGACGAGGGGGGAAAAAGGCAACGAGCGCACCAAAGTTTCCGCCGAAAAATTTGCTAAACAAAAAGTTGCGGGAAACATGCTGAAGGAAATCGGCGAGCTTTGCGTTCGTATCGAACAGCATTACGGCTTTCCTTGTGACATTGAATGGGCTATGGAAGCCGGTACCTTTTACGTGGTGCAAAGCCGGCCGATTACGACGTTGTGAATAGTTACGAAAAATGATAGACTTGAGAAAATATGTCCAAGAAAGGTCTGCTTTCATCATTGCTCCGCTATCGCAGTTCTGCACGCGGAAGCGCTACGCGGAAGAACTATCTTCGCAATTTTTTGCCGAAGATGCTTTATCGCACCACAAAAACAGAGAATCCTGAGACAACTCGGAAGATGGTTTCGCTGGCGATGCGAAAACGCGCGTAGGCATCACTTATGGCTCGAAGAATAGGAGAGACAAGTTATAAAGAAACAGCATTCGGTATTATTCCACGCTCCAAACTTATCCCGCTTGAGATTGAGGGGATACGCCGAGCGTGGGATTTTGTTTTACAGGAACGACAAGCTGGTTTGATCGCTATAACCCCAATACTATTGAAGCGCGTTCATGAAATTGGTTTTGGTTGGATCTTTCCTGAGTTCGGCGGAAAGTTTCGACGGATCGACGTCCAGGTTTCCAAACACCAGCCTCCAAAGTTTCTACGTGTTCCATAGTTGATGGCAGATTTTTGTGCTGACTTAGCTGAACGGATGCGTCACTTTCCTTCAATCGACAACGTGTTGTTTTTGGATAGACTCATCGAGCTCCTTGCTTGGGCGCACCACCGATTTCTTTGGATTCATCCGTTTCAGGATTACAACGGACGAATGGGGCGATTGCTCGTGAACATGGTTTTGCTGAATTTCGATCTTCCTCCCGTTGAACTTCGCGTAGAGACTCCGGCGCGAAGACGTAAATATGTTTCAGTTTTGCAATCTGCCGATGCTGGAGATTTTAGGGCTTTGGAGAAGCTATTTAGCGAGGCAATACAGGAAGCGGCGAAAGAAATATAAAAATCAAAACCGCCCGGAGAACCCCGTCTGCGGACGGATTCTGACGGGCGGAGGCGGGCCGGTGGCGGGGCGCGGGGCTATTCGAGCTCGGTATCATCGAGCTCGAGAATCTTCGCTTGCCCCGTGTTGGCGTAGATGATGATGGTCCCGCCGAGGCCGAGGGCGTGGTTCGTGACGTGGCCGATGGCGTCCCAGTTCCGACCGCCAATGATGGCCACGGCCAGCGCGTTGGACAGAACGGCGTGACAGCCGATGTGGACGGTGTTCATGCCCGGACGCCAGTTCTGGAACACCGCGTCCTGCACGGCTTTGAGCGCCTTCTTCGCCCAGCGGTTCAACACGTCTGTGTGATCGTCCTCCTGGTATTGGGCCAGCGGGGCGTAGCCGTGGCGTTGGAACAGGTGGTCGAATTCATCGCCGTCCGTGGTCTGGTCTGCCGGCATGTACAGCTCGGGGAGCACGGTGTGCTTGCCGACCGCATCGTCTTGCACTGTCTGAATCGCCCGGAGCGCGGGCGAAGACAGGATCATGGCCGCGGGCAGAATTTCCCGCGCTGTGAGGCTCTGATGCAGATGCTGTCTCTGCGCCAGACCGTCTTTGTCCAACGGTCGCTCGATATCCACTTTCCCTTTGGCCGCCTTGGCGTGCCGTGAAATGGCAATGATCACTGTCCCTCCACTTGTTCCGGGATTTGCATTTGCGCGCCGGACGGGATAGGCTAACAGCAAATAATGGCCAGGTCAAGCGGAAAGTCTATGATTACTTTGACGAAAACATTTTCCCGGGAGCGTGCGCTGTTTTACGTAAATCTCTTCATGGAGAGCGATCGGCGGGCTATGTGGGAGTGGCTTGGGTACAGTCTGAAGAATGCTTTGTATCTTCGTGAGGGCGCCACCAATAAGGTTTCTTGTTGGTATGAGGCAAGTGAGTTTAACGGTTGGCATGAGCTTTTAGCTCAGAAAGTAGCTGAAGACCCATCATTGATCGATCGGCTGAAACAATCTTTGGCCGAGCATTGGGCTGTTGCGTTACCTTATCTGACGCGCGAGAAAATGATCACGAACGTGGATGAATTTACCGAATACTACACGGCAATTGTTTCCTGGTGGTCTGCCATGGCCAATTTCTTCTTCATTCCTAATCTTGATGTACCGGAAAATATTAAGCATGAAGCATTGAAGCAGCGCGAGGCGGTTGAAAGTTATTCCGATACCATGGATCGGCTCTGTATCGAGTATTGGCAGAAGTATTACCCCGAGTTTGCGGATGTTGCTTTTGTCATTTCGCCGTATGAAGTAATGACGGCGGGTAGGGAAGGGGTTGAGGCCATTGATATTGAAGGGATTAAAAAACGCCTTCAAGGATATGGGTTGTTAAACGGAAAGCTGTATTTGCTTCCTGAGCTTAAAATCGAAATGGAGAAGGATGGCCTCGTATTTGCTTCTGTTGACGTTGCAGAGATCACTCAATTCAAGGGGGCCATTGCAAGCATGGGCAAGGCCATCGGTAAAGTTCGGTTAGTACTTTTGAAGAGTCAGATTGGTGAATTACTCGAAGGCGAAGTTCTTGTTACGGAAATGACTAATCCGGATTTTGTATCCGCCATGAAGAAGGCTGCCGCGATTATCACGGACGAAGGCGGTGTCACCTGTCATGCCGCGATTGTATCCCGTGAACTTCACGTCCCATGCATTATCGGCACAAAGATAGCGACGCAGGTTTTGAAGGACGGAGATCTAGTGGAGGTTGACGCAAATACAGGGATCGTGCGGAAGATATAGAGCTATGCCCACCATCTATCGTAAACACATGACGCGCGATTTGGCGTTGTTTGGGTGCGAATATTGGTGGGAGGGGGAGCGCAGAGAAATTTCGAAGATGTTTTCGGGATCTGGGTATGGAATGAATCCCTTCTTTGTCTCTACGCCGGGTTTTGGCGTGGGCGTGCATTACGATTGGTATAGCGAGGAGGATGATCCTATTCGTTTGGCCGAGCATTTCAATGCGCATGAAAGCGAAGTTTTCGGCTGGATTGCCAGCCATGAGGCGCGATGCGCGAAAGTGACCGAGCTCATAAGGTGGGCATCACCAGAGGATTTTGCATTGCTTCATGATGAAGTTATAGCCATGTGGCCCATGATTGTAGCGAGTAATTTGCCCGGTGATTTTGCAAAAGTAGCCAAGCCGGAGATTCGGGATAGTTTGTTTGCGCTCCGCTTAAAGACTGATCATGTTGCGTATGACGCCGGAGATGCGATGATTGAGATGGCCAAGGCGCTCGTGGGATCGGAATATGCGGATGACGTAAAGTTTTTGCGCCGTGCTGAGATTTTGACCGGCAAGTTTCCAGCTAGAGAAGAGCTTGATAAAAGAAAGCGCGGTTATATTTTTTCAGATGGTGAATTGCTTTTTATGTCACTCGACGAGTTCTTGGTGGCGAGAGATTTTGCGGTGGAAGTGCCTGACGCTGATCCTCGAGCGGTATCTGGTATCTGTGCCTGTCCCGGCATTATTCAAGGCGAGGTTCGGGTGCTCTATACGGTTGCCGATATTCCGCGTATGCACTCAGGCGACATCCTTGTCATGCCAATGACGACGCCAAATTTTCTCTCCGCCATAAAACTGGCCGGCGCGATTGTGACGGACGAGGGTGGTATCACTTGCCACGCGGCGATTGTGGCCAGGGAACTTGGCAAGCCATGTATCATTGGGACAAAGAATGCGACCGAAGCGTTGCACGATGGGGATCTGGTAGAGGTTGATGCTGAGAGGGGCATTGTCACAAAACTATGAATAAACCCGTCTTCACTTCAAACCAACCTTCTATAACCGAATGGTTTTCGGCTATTGGGAATGAGGCTGAGGCTTCAGCGTTTCGGGAGGAGGATAATAAGAAAGTTGATCGCTTAGAGTCGTTGTTTCAGGAAATTGGCCTGCCATATGAACGGCCGGAGGCGTTTGAGGCCGTGGAACTTACCGAGTGCTCGCCGAGGTTTGCGGATGTACTCGCACAAAAGGGAGATGAGTTGTGCGCGATTAGACTTGTGCCGAAGGATTCAAGTTTGCCGAAGCTGAGACAACGCGGGCTTCCTTTGAAAGAAACATATGAGAATTGGTACAAGAAACAGGACATTGAACCGGCAAAATATACGGCGTTTGTTTGCCCGCACGCAGACGCGCTCCTGTGGGCGTCTACTTTTGTTATTGGCTATGAGGGGATCATCGGCGAGATTGTGCACGGCGGGCATTCGCAGTTAACACACGGGGAAAGCAAAGAGACGGTTTATAGATTTTCATACGATTGGAATAACTGGCAGTGGTCGGAATCAAGTGTTGAGGCTGAGGCCGAGGTGAATCGAACGCTCGAGTTGCTTCTCGTCAAGAATCCGGATGTGCAACACTCGCTTAAAGAAAAGCTTGGCGTCGAGTTTGTGAAGGGGTATCTTGTTGGCTATTTTGAAACTACGGTGTGGCCGGATAACAAGGTTTACTTCATTGATTTTAATCGCGTACTCCAGAAGTTAGTCTCGTTGCCATTGCACTCGGACACAAATGACACAGAACGGTGGGGAGCAACGGCATTTGGCGGGATTGCAAGAGGGACGGTACGGATTGTGACCGAGGCATCCCTCGAATCCGCACTCTTCGAGTCTGGCGACATTCTAGTATGCGACAACACGGACGTTCGGTATCTCCCGCTCATGCAAAAAGCCGGGGCAATTATAACTGATCGAGGAGGCATCCTGAGCCACGCCGCGATTGTGGCGCGAGAACTCAAGAAACCCTGCATCATTGGCACAAAGAATGGAACAGGTAAGCTGAAAGAGGGGATTCTAGTAGAAGTAGATGCTGAAAAGGGCCAGGTGCGAGTTTTGTAGAAGTGTGGTGTAATAGTCTTGCTTATCAGCAGCACCCTATGATCAAAGACTTTGACGAGCTTTATTCTAAGCTCACACAGCATATTGATGACAAAAACCGGGATACGGTTGATTTGCTGAAACAAGATATAAAAGCCGCGAAGACTGAGTTGCGTGAGGAGTTTCGCACTACTACTAAGGAGATCCGGCAGGAGATGCACGTTATGAAGGACGAGATCTTGACGGGAGTGGGCGAGATGCTTGACGGCGGTATTACTCCTCAGATCGAAGAACACGAAAATCGTCTTTTGAAACTTGAGGATAAAATCGCAGCCTAAATTGTGATCACCAAAGCCCAAGAGAAATTGATTCAGGAACTTGTTTCGAACAAAAAGACCCGCCGGGAGCGTGGAATGTTTTTGATCGAGGGGGCAAAGTTTGTGAAGGATGCGAAGAAGTATTTGGAGTTTTCATTTACCAGTAAAGATTCTTACAATTTTCGAGATCTGATTTCGACTGAGACTCCGCAGTCAGTGGCAGGAGTCGCAAGGATCCCGCAATTCACTATCGAGAACGTAGCTAAGTGCAAAGTGATTGTGGTGCTCGACAATGTGCAAGACCCCGGCAATGTGGGGACGATCATGCGGGCTTGCCTTGCTTTTGACGCCGGCCTCATCCTTGTTGATTCCGCTGACCCGACAAACCCGAAATCTGTTAGAGCGAGCGCGGCTGCTATTTTGAAAACGCCGTGGATTGAGACGGGCAAGTTTGAAGCGGTTGAGATGATCGCAGGTTTGGACAGACCGGTTTACAAGCTTGAACTCCGTGCCGGTGCAAAACCCATTAACGAGATCCCAAAGAAACCGCTCGTTCTCATTGCCGGTAATGAAGGTCGTGGTGTTACACTTGAGATCCCCGATGCGCTCTCAACGTATATTCCGCAAAATGTAGAGCTCGAATCCTTGAACGTAGCCATGGCGACAACGATTGCCTTGTACGAATTATCCTAAATTGAACAGCCACCCCCTTAGAGTCGTCGCGCGAGGGCGGCGTTCAAGGTGGTGGCTTTGTTGTTGGCCGAGGCCTAGTGCTCGATGCCGTCGGTTCCCATGGTCCGCAGAACCATGGCCCGTTCTTTGATGTAGTCCGCGACGTCCGGGGGAAGCTGGCTGACCACAGCTGTGAAGTCATCTTCCCGGTATCGCATGGCGTCCCACAGCAACTCATGGAGGTTGTCGTGGCTGATGTGGCCGCATTGAAAGACCCGGTCGAGCATTTGTTCGTCCCACGAACTTTTGTCGAGCCTGCGGTCCACGGCGATCGCGCTCGCCAGGTTTTGCAGAACGATGAGCACCGCTTCATCCCGCGCCTGGGCCACTTGGCGCGGGCCATCGTGCTTCCCTTTACTCTGGAGAAGCAGTGCGCCTACGTGCATCA
Source organism: Patescibacteria group bacterium (assembly GCA_041660165.1). Classification (GTDB taxonomy): domain Bacteria; phylum Patescibacteriota; class Patescibacteriia; order UBA9934; family UBA9934; genus JAGORL01. The sequence continues at coordinate 66,916 of JBAZWW010000005.1, forward strand.
CCTGATGAAGCGCGTGCAGGTGCATGAGCGTTCGGTCTTCAGCCACCTGCCTCATGAGCTCTGCGCGCGCCTTTGCCCGAGCGAGCGCGAATTCGTAGCCGTTCGGCATGTCCACGGCCATGTGGACAATGATGACGAGGACGAGCGCGAAGACTCCGATCACGCCGATCACCAGGCACTGAACTACGATAACGCCGGCCATGACGGTGAAGGCCCAACCGAAGTTGGTGATCATGTACACCGCCGTCCACGCTCCGAGCAGGCAAGCACCGGCGCTCCCCGCGAGTACGGAGATGACGATGAGGGCCTTGCGGAGCCAGACGGCCGCCTTGTTTATGAACTGTTTCATCTGAACTCCCCTCCGGCATCTCTTGCGAGACCTGCCGAAAAGAAATGGCGAGTTTTGGCGTGAGAGACTTAGCCGGCGGAACTGCCGGAATTCGTCCTGCCACCCAACCAACCCGCTGTTCTTCTTGTTTCGGGGTTTCACACCCTCCGCAAGAACGGCCAATACTAGCGTAAAGATAACGTCAGGTCAACCCTCTTATCCATTCAGGGTGCTATACTTTGGCCAATATATGTTCAATGTTGTAGCAAAAAATGGGAGGGCGCGGGCGGGGGTACTGAAGACGGCTCATGGGGAGATTAAGACGCCGGTCTTCATGCCCATTGCTACAGCGGGGGCTGTTAAAACCATGACGGGGGATGAGGTGAAGGAGCTCGGTGCCCAGATCATCCTTGGTAACACGTACCATTTGCTATTACGGCCGGGCCCGGAGCTGTTAAAGGAATTTGGGGGACTGCATGGTTTTATGAAATGGGACGGGCCAATTTTGACGGACTCTGGCGGGTATCAAGTTTTTAGCTTGTCGAAGATAAATAAAACTGACGAGGAGGGCGTAACCTTTCAGTCGCACATTGACGGTCACACCGTGCGCTTGACGCCAGCTAGTTCAATTGAGACGCAACAAGCCATTGGGGCGGACATTTTGATGCAGTTTGATGACGTGGCCGCTGGCACCTCGACGAGGGAAAGATATGTTGAGGCGATGGAACGCTCGTTGCGGTGGGCGAAGATGTCTAAAGACGCGTTCGACCAATCAGATCCCTCCTCACGTCGGGATGACAATGCTCAACGTCGGGATGACAATGCTCGTCCGGCATCGAAGTTGTTCGGGATTGTGCAGGGAGGCACACATGAGGATCTGCGAATGAAGTCCGTTGAGGGGCTCGTCAATATCGGATTCGATGGATACGCAATCGGTGGATTGTCTGTTGGTGAGTCGCGCGAGGATGGTTTTCGAATTGCGAAGAAGGTTGCTAGCGCATTGCCGGAAGGTTCGCCAAGGTATTTTATGGGCGGGGGAATGCCGGAGGAGATCATGTTTTATGTGGCGAACGGCATAGACATGTTTGATTGTGTTTTGCCAACGCGTAACGCTCGTCATGGGCAGATGTTTTTTTGGAAGGGTAATCCTGCCGAGTGTGTGCGCGAGGCGTTTACAAGGGCCCAGGAAGGCGCCGCAGATTTTCGCATTGCCGAGGCGTTATACGAGAAGAAACAGATTACAAATGAGGAGTTCACTTCGGACGCGAGCCTGCTCGATCCCTTTAGCGACTGTCCGAGCTCGCTCAAATACTCGAAGGCTTATGTGCGCCACTTGTTCAAGACTGATGAAGTGCTGGGACTCAGAATAGCTACTGCTCAGAATATTAGATTCTATATAAGGATGATGGAGGAATTGCGTATGTTTATCTCCACCCCGAGGTAACGAGGGGCTCGCCCGTAGGGCTACGCCCGAGGGTAGCAAGGATGCCACCAATACTGCCCCTCGTGTCCTCGGGGTGGGATGAGAGCGGGGTCTTGCAAAGACTGCTATAATCTCTCCGTATGCCCTCAGCTGAGGCCACGTTCCGCATTGTGCGTGATCTGACGCTCGACGTAGCGTATTTTCCGTTGTGGTGGTATTCGGCGGGGTTGCTTGAAAGGTTTAAGGGGACGGGGGAGCTGATCCAGGGGAGTGCGAGGAGCTTGCAGTTGACGCTCTGGATCCGAAACATTTTCACGCCCATGTACGGGCAATATGACTGGCAGAGCAGACTCATTAGTATTTTCATGCGGTGCGTGCAGATTATTGGCAGGTTTCTCGCGCTGGTGTTTTTTTCTGTGCTGGCGCTTGTGCTTCTTGGCTTGTACATTTTTGGGCCCATCGCGCTCGTGCTTCTTCTTGTCTATCACGGTTTTTTAAGCGGATCCGCATCATATGGAGGATAACCGCCCCGGCGTTCGCGCTGGCGACAGAATGTACGTTTGGAAAGCGGAGGTAAATTCCGTGGCCACGGCCCATGCCCGCGGATTATTGAAGGCGCGAAAAGTTGCCATGATGGCGGGCTTTGTGCTTAGTGTTATTTCGATTTTGGGTTTTGCAGGATTGCTAACGCTGGCAGAGCAACAATCAGGAGCGGGCGTTGCATTTTTCACCACTCCGCACTCGCTTGTAGCTTTACTTCCGCTTGGGCTATTGCTGTTCTGCTTTGCTTTTTTTGAGCGCCAGATGATTTTGCGAGTCATTGCCAAGATGCCGGCAGGAGAGATTGAGTATGAGGAAGGCGTGAACGCGCAAATGAGCGGAGACTTTTCTGAAATGTTTGACGCTGAGGCCGTGAAGGCCGTTGAAGACGCGTTTGCGGTGGCAGAGAAAAACGGAGATGCAAGCGTAGGCTCGATTCATTTATTTGTTGGGGCCATTGGCACGCCTGCCGGGCAGATTCTTTTTGCTAGACTCGGTCTGAGCATTGAGAGCATGAAGGCCCAGCTCAGGCGTCATCTTGGGATAGAAACAAAAGGTGAGACGACCTTTGATGACAGAGCGATGGGCATCCTGGCGCGGGCGTTCATGCTGGCGCAAAGAGGCGGGCGCCCGCATGTTTCAAGTTTAGATATTTTGGCGGCCTGTTATTCTGCGGATGAATTTTTCCCGCAGTTGTTTGAGGAATTTAGCATTCCAAGCGCAGAACTCAACAATGCGCTTCACTGGATGTTTATTACCGAAGAATTGCAGGAACGCTATCACTCGCTCCGCAGGGCCGCGGCCTTCAAACCCACGGGCAACATGGATCGCGCTATGACGGCTATTGCTACGCCGTTTCTTGACTCAGTCAGCGAGGATCTGACGCGTGATGCGGTGTATGGCCGAACCGGTTTGCTAGTTGGGCGCGATGAGGAACTCGCATCAGTGTTTCGAGCTATTGAGGGAGGCAATACGAGCGTGGTGCTTGTTGGCCCGTCCGGTGTTGGCAAGTCGGCAATCATCGACGGCATTGCAGACCTCATGGTTGAAGAGAAGGTGCCGAAGATCCTTGAAGACAAACGTTTACTCAAAATCTCGATCCCGCACATTGTGAGCGCGCAAGGTGGAAAAGGTGCCGAGGAACGGCTTTTGTACGCGCTCCGAGAAGTGGGACATTCAGGCAATATCGTCCTTGTGATCGAGGATATCCATGAGCTGGTTGGCACGGGGTCAGGAACGGGCATTGATCTCTCTTCTATTTTGTCGAGCGAGCTTGAGAAGGGCTACACCTTTGTCATCGCGACTACCACTGCGCAAGGTTATACCGAAGCGGTCGAGCGATCAGTCCTCGGCAAGCGACTTGAGCGGATTGTGATCGCCGAGCCTGATCGGGATCTCGCTATCAGAATTATCGAGGCGAAAATTGGAGGCATTGAGGGGAAGCATCATGTCGTCTTCACGTACGGAGCGCTTGCTTCCGCGGTTGATCTCTCTATCCGTTATCTTCATGACGGCGTGCTTCCTGAAAAAGCGATTGCCCTTCTGCGCGAGGTAGCGCTGACGGTTTCCAAAAAAGGCGCAGGCTTGCAGTGGGTGATGAAGGAAGACGTGGCGGAAATGATTCACGCTAAGACGAACATTGCTGTCACGGAGGTCACGCAGGATGAGGGGGCAAAGCTTTTGAACCTTGAGGCAAAATTGCATGAGCGATTGATTGGCCAGGAGACGGCGGTCTCTGCTGTTTCTTCAGCACTTAGGCGAGCACGAACTGAGATGCGGAGCGAAGGGAAACCTATCGCGAACTTTTTGTTCCTTGGTCCCACGGGTGTTGGAAAAACCGAGCTGGCAAAAGCCACGGCCGAAGTATTTTTTGGCAACGAGCAATCCATGACGCGTTTTGACATGAGCGAGTATCAGAACAAGGAATCGGTTTCGAGGTTGATTGGTGGTAACGGCCAGGGCGGACAGCTGACCGAGGCGATTCGGCGCAATCCATTCTGTTTGCTCTTGCTCGACGAGCTTGAAAAAGCGCATCCCGACATTTTGAACTTGTTCCTTCAGGTAATGGATGATGGGCGGTTGACCGATGGACTCGGCCAGACGGTTGATTTCACAAACGTCATTTTGATTGCAACCTCGAATGCCGGCACTCAATACATTCAAGACGAGGTAGCCAAGGGAACCGGACTGCCGATTATCCGTGAGGCGCTGATGGCGGGCGAGCTCAAGAGCCTATTCCGGCCAGAATTCCTTAACCGGTTTAACGACGTGATCGTGTTCTCGCCGTTGACTGAGGCGGATGTCACCGCGATTGCGTATTTGATGATCGACAAGGTGAAAAAGCGCATGGAGGCTAAGGGAATCTCACTCGAGGTGGGCGATGCAGCCATTCACGAGCTTGGCCGGCTTGGTTATGATCCTAAATTTGGCGCCAGGCCATTGCGACGAACGATCGAGGAAAAACTTGAGAACAAGCTGGCTGATGAATTGTTGCGGGGATCATTTGAGCGGAGAGATACAATTATTTTTGACGTAGGGGGGAAAATTGAGGTAAGAAAGGCGGAGAAACTTTGATCCCATCCCGACGACAGGAGGGATAGTATTTCATCCGAAGATCCTCGGCTAGAATGCTACCCCTCCTCACGTCGGGGTGGAGACAGTGGTTATGCCGATCTGGTTCCCGTTTCCCATCATCGCAAGCTTTGTCCTGACCGCACTATTCGTCCCTGCGGTGATTGCGGTTGCGAAGCGTTTTGGGATACTCGACAAGCCAACTGGCGGACGGAAGATTCACACCTTACCAACTCCGCTCATGGGCGGGCTGGCGTTGTTCCTTGGTTTTCTCATTCCAGTAATTGTAGTTCTTTTGGCAAGCAATCATCTGACGAGCGGGCAGATTGGACTTCGGCACTACTTCGGTTTTGCGTTGGCTGGAACGGTTCTCATGGTCGGTGGAATACTCGACGACAAATTTAATCTCTCGCCAAAGAAAAGCATTTGGTTCCCGGTGCTCGCCGCCTTGATTGCGAGTCTTGCAGGAATCGGCGTCTCGAAAATCACGAATCCGTTCGGCGGTGCCATTTTCGTCATGCCAATCGTGTCTGGCGTAATGACGTTCGTCTGGCTCCTCGTCATGTCGTATGCGACGAAGTTGCTCGATGGTGTGGACGGTTTAGCGGCGAGCGTTGGGACGACTGCCTCACTCGCAATCACGGCCCTCGCGCTTAGCAAAATGTACTTCCAGCCTGATGTAGCACTTCTTTCAATGATGTTCGCGGCTTCGTTGCTCGGCTTCTTGCTGTGGAACTTTCCACGAGCGCGAATTTTCCTTGGCGAAGGCGGGAGTACGTTTCTGGGTTTCACCCTTGGCACGCTCGCCATTATTTCCGGGAGCAAGATGATCACGCTTCTCCTGGTCCTTGGCATCCCGTGCCTAGACATTATTCACGTAGCGTATAGGCGATACTCCGAGGGACGTTCAATTACGTCCGGCGATAGATACCACTTTCATCATTTGCTGTTCGATGCAGGCTTGAGCGAAAGACAAGTGGTGGCGGTGTACGCGCTGTTTACCATTCCCTTTGGCAGTGCCACGCTGTTCTTTTCACATGCGTACAAGTTGTTCATTTTGCTTGGTCTCTCGATCCTCTTTCTAGTCGTTGCCAGCTTCCTGTATCATAAGCATAATGTTGTCATCCCGACGTGAGGAGGGATCTGCATTGAACGATAGTTTCTGATGGTAATTCAGATCCCTCGCTTTGCTCGGGATGACACAAATAACACTATGTCCGAACATCAATCAGGCATGCCGGGAATTGTGAAGACCAGCCTTCAGCTGTTGGGCGTCTTTGTGGTACTGATGATTGCGCTGACGGTTTTCTCGAAGGTCTCGTTTAGATCAACCACGAAAACTGTAACGATCGCTGGCCGAGGCTATGACGTCCTTGTGGCGAACACGCCCGAAGGACGCTACCAGGGATTATCGGGCAAGACCATTCAGGGTATGCACGCCGAAGGCATGATCTTTACGTTTCCAACCGTTGAGGAAAGAACATTTGAAATGCGCCGGATGCTTTTCCCCTTGGATTTTCTCTGGGTGCACGATGGGCTGATTGTAAAAATTGATCAGGATATTCCTGCGCCGAAGGGAAAAGAAAAACCGGCCAAGATTTCCTCAGCGCCGTATGCGGTAGAAACGGTCTTTGAGTTTCCGGCGGGCTTTGTGAAAACGAACCATCTCAATCTTGGCGATTCGGTCCTCGGCGTTAAATAACCATGAGTGCCGTGGCAATGCCGATAACGGCTATGACGTGGACAGCAAGTGGCAATCGGCGCCAGTGCATCTTGGCCATGAGCGTGATGATGAGCATGAAGCTTAAAAAGACAATGGCGGCGAGGTAGAATTTTGTTACGGTATCTTGGAGATTATTGACGCTGAAAACGCCCAGGACTTTTACTTTAGGCGAGTTGCTTTCAAAGGCGTACACATCTTGTGGAGTTGAGCCGGGAGCAACGAGCGCCACTTGGTTGACTGACTCGGCGCCAGTTCCATTTGTGACAATGGTCAGCGGTTCGCCGTTTTTTGAAACGGTATTTTTATCGTAAGGAACGGATCCCTGCCAGGTATTGGCTGAGGTCTGTTTGAGCTCAACGGAAGCGTTGCCAAGGTGAGCGGACGCGCTGACGGCTGTGGGCGCAGTGAGCGCCACGCTGTAAGAATTTTTAGCGGGGGTTACCGAGACGTTTGCTTCCAGAATAGGCTCAGCGGGGGCTTGGATGCTCGACGATTTTCCGAAATGCTCGACTACAAAAACCGCGGGGTAGCCGTTGTACGTTCCTTGGGCCACGCCTACGCCAATGTCTGAGTAGCGGGTATCGACAATATTCGCTCTATGAGTTGGCGAGGCCATCCAGCCCGCGTTCACGTCTTCTGCCTGGGTGAAATACACCGCGAGATTCTCGCCGGCGTATTTGTATTGGTACCCCGTGCCTTTGATCCATGACCATGGCGTGACACCGCTTGGCGAGTTGTGGGCAAAGTATTGATTGACCATCATGTCTTCTGCCTTGTTTTGGGCCGAGGCGTCGAGTTTCTGGTCTTCATGAAGTGTCCCAAGATCGAGGTTTTTCCTAGTTTCATTCGTGAGCGAGATGATGTTGGTGGGCGTGATAGCTGAGGAGAAGAGACTGGCGGCGGGCAGGGCAATAGCGGCTGAGAGCGCGAAGAATTTTAGGAAGACTAAGGCCACGCTATAGCCAAAAAGCGCCGTATGCCCAATGGCATGGGGCGTATGCTTATTTCCGCGGTGGGGCAGGAAGTGGTCCCGAAGAAAGTGTTTTTTGGCCTTTTTCACGGGGGAATTATAGCACGGCCGGCATTTGACCAAATTGGCTGTCTTTGTTAAACTCTCCGGGATTCAATTCTTGAATTCGGCTTGCGTAAGGCTTTAAAGTTCTATCGAGTTTCCTCGATGACGCCCGAGCAGCACAAAAACCTATGTACGCAGTAATTACCACTGGCGGTAAACAGTACCTTGTCAAAGAGGGCATGACCGTCCAGGTAGAGTTGATTGATTTGAAAGAGGGCGAAACCATCACTTTCCCAACCATGCTCGTTGCTAACGAGGATGGCTCTGAAGTAAAGGTAGGCAACCCGGAAGTAAAGGGCGTGTCTGTCACGGCTAAAATTGCTGAGCACGGCCGAGCCAAAAAGATTTCCGTTATCAAATATAAACCCAAGGTCCGCTACCGCCGTAACGTTGGTCACCGCCAGCCTTTCACGGTGCTGTTGATTGAAAAGATTGGGTAAAGAACAGATTGACACAGATCAAGGCGCGGGACAGATTGAACACAGATATAAGAGCGAGTCCTCACGGGCTCGTTTTTGTTTTTTGCACCAGCATGTTACTATCGGCGGGTATGGATTTACAGATTCCTGAACAAACACAGAAGCAATTAGAGAAACTGGGCGTTTCGGCCCTGTACCTTTTTGGTTCCCGTGCGATGGGAGCGGAGGGCCCGTTGTCGGACTTCGATTTTGCGGTGTTGATGAATCATGCCGGCCATAGTCGAGGAGACAAGACATACGATGCGCTGTACGATTTGCTGAGTCCGTTGTGTTCAAGGACACTCGAAAATGATGTGATAGACATTGTATTCCTGAGGGACGCTCCGCTTGAGCTCAAGGCGCATATTATTCGTTACGGAAAGATATTATTCGAATCGAACCCGCTCGAGCGCGGTCAATTTGAAGAAGAGACAACCCTTGAAGCTGCTGATTTCAGGCCACATCAAAACATCATTGATCAAACTATTCTTGCTTCGCTATGAATTTACCTCTTGAAAAAGAAGCCATTTTACCTCGGCTAGACGGTATTCGGAAAAATATCGCCAAATTACGATCGCTCGGAGAACTTCCGATAGAAAAGTTTGAGACCGGCGATGCGTTTGATCTGGCTCAACATCATCTCCGTCTTGCGCTTGAAGGCGTTTTCCATCTTGGTTCTCACATTTTGTCTCGTATCCCTGGCGGTCGCGCTGTTGAGTATTCGGGCATCGCTTTGAAGCTTGGCGAGTTGGGAATAGTCGATAAGAAATTCGCCAATGAGAAACTGGTACCGATGGCTAAGTTACGAAATCTTCTTGTTCATCAATACGCTGATATTAATCCCGTTCGTATTTACGGGATTACTCATGATTATTTGGGTGATATCGAGCTATTTTTGAAAGCAGTAGGTGAAGTTGTCGAGCATCCAGAAAAGTGGAATTTAACCATCGAATAAGTTCCTCACTAAGGACGGGGCTGAAGGGCCTCGTTTTTTGAAAAAGATCACCCCTCCACACGCCAATTGGCGGGGAGGGGGTGCGCGTCTGAGCGGTTATTTGAGACGGCTGATTTCCGCGGCGGCTTCGACTCGCCGAGCGTATTCACGGAGCTCCGCGCGGTGATCGTTGATCCGCTGTATCCGCTCGTCAAACTGTTCGATGAGTTTGTCCGAATCCTCGACTAGATCCACAGACGACCCGAGCGGGCCTTCATCCGACAGGCGGTTGAAGCGTTCTGCGGTGCCGTGCATGAACTCCTCATCCGTCCTGAGGCCGTCATGCATTTTCCGGATCTCGTCTTCTTGGAGTCGGCCGAGATCCACTTCATCAATCAGGCGATTCATCCGCTTTACGTCCCTGTCCCAGGCGACAATGGCCCCTAGCATACGGCGTAGTCCCGGCAGACGATCGTCCTTGACCTGCTCGCCAGGGAAGAGAGTGCGGACTGACCACAGGTAGCCATTGCTGAACAGGAGGGTGAAGAAGCACGCTCCTAACCAGGGAAATGCGCCTAGGCTAAAGATTATTGTTGACGTGATGAAGTATCCAGCGAGAAGGAGGAGGATCCCAAAGATGAGGGAACTAACCCCAAGGGCCGCAAGGGAAAGGAGCGCACCTATATAGAGCAGGAACCACACTTGGGCCAGTCTATAGTCTTTTTTTATGCGTGCCTCTTCTTTGTCTCCCCGCTCGATCTTTTTGGCCATCTTCTTCGCTTTCTTGTTGAAGGCGTTTGAGAGCGGTTCGAATTTCTTGAGGTTGGTAGCCACGTGGCCTCCATGGTTAAGGAACGACTGGCTGATGACGGTACCGCTTGACTAGGAACAAGTCAATCACCCCTTCACGGTGCTGTTGATTGAGAAGATCGGGTAAATCAGTCTGTGAACAAGAATGAGGCTAAAAAGCCTCGTTTTTGTTTGGGTTATGTTAAACTATGGCAATATGCCAAACACCTTGAAGGCCGCTGGTCTGATTGCATTTATTTGGAACCAGGGCAACCCGCCACCAAACACAGAGCCATTGCAGGAGTGGCAACAAGAACAAGTTAATGACGTACTTAAGACCGTGGATGCAGAGACGCCGTTTGTACAACGGCTTCTTGAGAGGGCTGACCCGCTTTTTGATCTTGAGCGCAAAGAACATGAGGATAACACGGTGCTTATAGGCCAGATCGGACAGCTTCAGACTGATGTGCACTATTATGCGGATCATGATCGTATCCGAGTTTTGGCTAGTTTGGAACGAGCAGAAAAAAATTCATGGGGAGCCTATTTTGCAGAAGGTGGAATGCTGGGCCCGCATCGGGAGCGTGATTTTGAGGATTCTTGGATTGTGGTGGAGAAAAAACAGGATGATCCTGACTATATTTATATTGATGTGGGAGTGCTGATGCATGAAGCTGCGCATAATTATGCGCTTCACCATTATGGGTTGAAGAAAATGCATAATATGGGGATGCCGGAGACGTTGAAGAAGCGAGACGGCAGTTATCTGACGGAGAACCTCTATTCAATTGCAGAGAAGCTAACGCGCGTTGATAGTCCGCAAATGAGTGAAGCGTTTGGCCCTGAAGGTGCCAGGGGCACCATGAGGGCCCTATTTGATATAACGAGTTCAGGATATATCCAAGCAAGCTATATAGGCGGCGAGGAGGATATTATTGATGAAAAAGCGCTTCAGAAGAAAGTGTCTTTTATTGCTGACAAGATGCTGACGGGGTATCAATTAACCCAAGAGCAGTGGGCAAGTGAGCGAGTACAAACACTCAATGATGACACAACTAATTTTGGTGGAAAGCGAGCGAGTGAATTTGAGAATTCGGGCATGAATGATGTAGGGATTACTGCAGAAGAATTGCAGGAAGTACTTGAAGAATCTCCAGAACTTTTTAAACTTCGTAATCAGCATTTTTATGAAGAGTTTGAGAGATTAGAAAATCTTTTTCCTTACCAGTACGCTGAATGGAAAGAAGCTGTTCAGAAAAAAGAAAAAGACGCTGAACGAACAGGGGAGGTGAAGCCCGCGGGGAGGCGCTAGAAAAATACTGATTTTATATTGACGTGCGATGAGAAATCTGCTTTACTGCTGTTCGCATTTTCAAAAGGGGGTGTGCCGTGGCGTCTTCACCATTTGAGGGTCCGCGGGAGCCCTGCGTCATGGGCTGTCCGCGGAAAGCGTTTCAAGACGGTTTGTGTACCGTGTGTTATTCGCGCCGAGTAACGGATCCCGGGGCTTTTGCGCATCTTCGGTTGGGCGTAGTGTCCGCGAAGGATCCCCTGGTACATATCTGTCGTGTTCCGTGGTGTCCACAGCTTTATCGGGCAAACGGTTATTGCCGAAGGCATAATCGAATGTGGATCCAGGCGGGCAGGCCGGAAAAATGGGATCTCCCAATGCCTGAGAGACCGCTTTGCAGGTACCCTTCATGTCCAGAGCAGAGATCCATGAGGAGCAACCTATGCTCACATCATCACGTCCAGTGGCGGAGGGCGGGCCGGCCGGAGAACTGGCCTCTGTGAAGAAGTTCGTCCGGGTGCGGACGCGTGCTGGCAGGCCGTTGCCGGCACTTTTTGTTTGCGTAAAACGGCAACACCCCTCCGCACCACGCTGGCGGGAGGGGGTACGATTACGGCGGGAGAACGGCGGCGGCGTGCAAGATGCTGTCTTTTTGCAGGCGCTTTTTGAGGGATTCCAGCCGGCCTGGTTTGAACCATGTCCGGCCGTCCACGTCGGGCTCCTTCGGATTTCCTCGGTTCGCGATGAGAAATTCCGACATGGTTTCGCTCTTTGTTGAAATGGGCTTTTTGTACTCCCTGCCGTAGAGCTTTGGCGTCATGTTGAGCGCGTTCATGAACACGGGATCATCCCAGTATGGCGGACTCCAGCCTTCCTTGACGGGCCGAGTGTTTTGCGGGATGCCGAGTTTTTCTTCAAGCTCGGCAAGCACATCCGGGCGGTGGTGTTTGTGCCCGTTTCCGTAGTACAGAAAGTAGGCCTCGCCCACCAGAAGCACTCCGCGGATTTCCAGGTAGTTCGTTGTCCGTTTTGACAGCCCCGCGTCCGTGATGCGGAGCGAGAATTTTGCCAAGTGGTCCGCGCCGTTCGTGTTGACGGCGTTTGCCGGGCCGATTACGAATCGCCGAAGGGCGGTTTCCAGGAGCGTTATTTCGTCGCTCGACCGTATTCCGGACTTGATAATTCGGCGCGCATCAATCAGTAGACCGTTTAAGGCTATGGTCATGGTTTCCTCCGCGGGGAAATTATCAAGTTTCTGACCTTCCCGCAAGCGCGCTCGCCAGCGTTACTTCGTCTGCGTATTCGATATCCGCGCCCATGGGTAATCCCCTGGCTAAACGAGTAACTTTTTTGCCGAGACCTTTTAGCACTCGGCTAAGATATAAAATAGTGGTTTCGCCGTGAACGTCGGGAGAGAAGGCTAGGATCACCTCGGTGACGGGCGCATTATCCGTCAACCGAGCAACGAGCGGTTTGACGTGCAGGGTTTCGGGCGTGAAGCCGTCAATCGGATTGAGGACTCCGCCAAGGACGAAATACTTGCCTTTGTACATTCCCGTCGCCTCGATAGTTGCAATGTCGCGAGCCTCGGCCACCACGCACAGGACGTCTGCCGAGCGCTTGGGATCAGCGCAAATGTCGCACACACTGCTTTCCGCGTAGGTGAAGCAGGTGGTGCAGGTGGCCACGCGTTTGAGGCTGTCTATACTGCGCGCCACAATGTCCAGTTCATCCTTGGACAACCGCAACAATGAAAACGTATACCGAAGAGCGGTCTTCGGCCCCACGCCAGGAAGTCTGCCAAGCGCGGACATGGCATTATGGATGGGAGCGGGAAATTTGCGCATGACAAATTACGATCCCCCCATCCCTTTCATCATGTCTCCAATGGCGCCAAGTCCGCCCATGGCTTGCATCTTCTTCATGAGTTCGCCTTGAAGTTTTTTGTTCACGTCCGCCATGGCTTCTTTGACGCCTTGCTCAATCCGGGCTTTTTCTAGCCCATCTTCAATTGTGACGCCCATGACTTCATGACTGCCGTTCATGGTGATCATCACCTTTCCGCCTGCGCCAGAACCAACGATCACGATCTCATCGAGCATGGCTTTCATCTTCTTGCTTTCATCACGCATGTCTTTGAACTGTTTTAACTTTTGAAACATATTTTGAGGTTAGTTTCCTATCCCGACGCTAGGAGGGATAGTATTTTATTTGAGTGAATTAAGATCCTCGGCTGTAATGCTACCCCGCTAATATTATACGGGTCTATACCCCTTTGGGGGAATACCAGGCGCCAGGCCAATGTTAGGGTTGGGGCGGGGAGGGGATGCGGGGGACTCGGATGGCTGGGGGAACGGGTTTGCGCTTGGCGCGGGTCCGCCTGAATACCGCGTATCAAGGTTTTTGAACGAGGCCCTTGCTCCGTCCCAGAAGAGCTTCACCATGCCGGTGGGGCCGTTACGGTGCTTGGCAATGTGGACTTCGGCTGAATTCTTTTCTTCTGGCGTGAGTTCTTCGGGCTGATAGTTTCTGTCCGCCGCCTTGCGATAGAGGAACATGACCACGTCCGCATCTTGCTCGATGGAACCGGAATCTCGAAGGTGGGCAAGCCGAGGGATAGCGGGTTTTTGCAGTTCGACGGCGCGTGAGAGCTGAGCGAGCGCTAGAACTGGCACGTTCATTTCACGCGCGATCTGTTTGAGACCGCGAGAGATTTCAGCCACTTCTTGTACTCGATTGTCGGTTTTAGTTCGAGCATCCATGAGCTGTAAGTAGTCGATCACGATCATGGATAGCCCATGCTCACTTTGTAGGCGCCGGGCTTTGGTACGAATGCTCATGATGCTGGCCGCTGGGGAATCATCAATGTAGATGGGCGCTTCAGACAGTTTGCCAAGGGCATCGCCAATGCGCGGGAAGTCATCGTCCTTGTCTGAGAGTCTGCCCGTGCGGAGCTTCCATAAATCGACGCCAGCTTCGGCACAAATCAAACGATCAACCAGCTGTTCCTTGCTCATTTCGAGCGAGAAGAAACCGACAGGTAGTTTTGTTTTCATGGCTACGGAGCGCATGATGTCTAGGGCGAAGGATGTTTTACCAACGGACGGTCGAGCGGCCAAAATGACGAGGTCTGATTTCTGGAGTCCTGCGAGCAAGTTATCGAGTCCCGTAAAACCCGTAGGCACACCGCGGAGCTTCCCTTGGTCTTTGTGAAGTTCGTCAATACGTTCAAAGGCGTCGGAGAGCACCGAGTGAAGGGGAACGAAACTTTGTTTGATGAAGTTGGTCGAAACGTTGAAAAGTTTTCGTTCAGCATCGTCCAGGATCTGATCAACATCTTGTTCTTCGTCAAAACCAAGCTCGGCAATTTCTCCCGCGGCTTTGAGCAAGCGTCTGAGCGCCGCTTTCTTGCTGATGATTTCTCCGTAGTGGGCTACGTGTGCACTCGTTGTGACCGAGTTGGTTAACTCGACCAAAACAGTCCGTCCACCAATTTGTTTTAAAATGTTTTTTTCTTCAAGCCTGTTGCCAACCGTTAAAATGTCAATCGGCTCATGGCGTTCGAATAACTCGACAATCGTTTCGTAAATCAGCCGGTGCGAGCCTTTATAAAAATCCTCGGCACGAACAAGATCACCCACTTTGAGCATGGCTTCCGTATCTAAAAACAAAGCACCAATAAGGCTCTCTTCAGCTTCAAGATTGTGAGGGGGAATTCTCCCGCCATCAGCCATAGACGCCCGTGATAGTAACCCGCTTGGCAGAGGGGTGGAAGTGGACGAATCGGGGATAAGCTATACTGAGGAGTAGTCTATGCGGTTTTCTCTGATTTGGCGGGCCATGAGACCATTATTCGGCACCATTGTGGGGGTCGGTGTTTTTGGCTTGCCGTATGCTTTTGCCCAGGCGGGGTACGGTATTGGCTTACTCGAGCTTTTGGCGGTGGGCGGGCTCACGCTGGTGGCGCTGCTCTTGTATGCAGATCTTTTGCTCGTGAGAAAAGACCATGGGCGATATCTCTCCGTGGTGGGAAAGGATTTGAACCCTATTGAGCGCGGATTGGCCGGTCTGGCCTTCTTTGGTTCGCAATTCGGTACCTTGCTTGCCTATCTTATCGCCGGTGGATCTTTTGCGTACGGAGCGTTCTCACCGTTTCTTCATGGCAATGCGTCCGCGTATGTCATTGTGTTTTGGGCCGGGTGTTCCGTTCTCCTTCTTGGCGGGGCTTCGCTTGTTCTGCGCGTGCAGGGTTGGCTCCTTCCGCTCCTTGGTTTTCTTGTCGTTATTTTGGCTGTGGTGCTTGGCCCGCAGATTCATGTTGCTAACTTGCTCGTGCTTCATCCTGACCGTTTCACCTTGCCGTTTGGGATCGCGCTTTTTGCCTTTGGAGGCATTGCGTCTATTCCGGAAATTCGAGACTTGGTTCACGGCGATAGGAAAAACATGTACCGCGCGTTGTCTGTAGGTATCCTCCTCATTTTCGTGTTCTACGTTTTCTTTACACTACTGGTTGTTAGCGTGACGGGCGAGTCTACTACTGAACAAGCACTTGAAGGACTTTCTGGGCTGGCTGGACCGTTCGTCAGCATCATTGGCAACCTGCTTGGTTTGGCGATTGTGACGGGAGCCTTTCTTGCCGTTGGGACAAGTCTCACGGGAACGTTTGTTTATGATCTTCAAACAAGGTTTGTGCTGGCATGGGGAGCGACGGTTTTTATTCCCCTCCTCATTTTTCTGGCGGGCGCAACAAATTTGGTGTCCGTCATTGGCGTGACCGGCGGAATTCTGGCGGCCCTCATGGGCGTTTTTCTCATTATTGCCTATGAGCGCGCCAGGAATTCGCATGAGCTGGCAAAAAATACCTTGGCCATTCCACAATGGCTGGTGTTGCTCACATTTTTGATGTACGCGGGTATGGTGATGGTAACTATATTCTCTCTTGCAACTCTTTCGCTTTGATGACGTTTATGAGGAGATAGGCCACGGTTAGCGGGCCGACCCCGCCGGGGACGGGGCTGATGAAGCCGGCATGGTTGATGAGGTCTGGAGCGGAATCGCCAATGGTGTGCCCATGTATTTTGTTTGTGCCAACGTCAATGATGGTGGCGGCTTCTTTGACCATGTCTTTCGTGAGGAAGCCGGCCTTGCCTACAGCTACCACAATGATATCGGCGGCACGGGTTATGGCGGACAGCGCCGAGGTATCTTTTTTAGCAAAGGTGGCGGAGATGCCCGCCTC
Organism: Patescibacteria group bacterium; assembly: GCA_041660165.1. GTDB lineage: Bacteria > Patescibacteriota > Patescibacteriia > UBA9934 > UBA9934 > JAGORL01. The sequence goes on from JBAZWW010000005.1 coordinate 83,287, forward strand.
ACGCATGAGTTCTATAAGTGGTTCGGCAAAAATTTCGCTGTTGCCTACAATGACCGCGCTTTTATTCACGAGCGGATGCCGGGTGGCCTGGAGGAGACGCATGATAGCGAGCGCGACTGGCGGAACAAGAATCGGCGCATTCGCCAAAAGCGATTTTCGGTTTTCCGCATGAAAGCCGTCAATGTCTTTGACAGGATGAATGGCGTTAATAACTTCGTTAGTGTCGAGCCCCGCGGGAAGCGGAAGCTGAACCAGGATGCCATGAATATCTTTCCGTTTATTGAGCGAGTCAATTAGCGCGACCAGCGCCTTTGTTTTTGTTTTTTCTGGGAGATTGTGGCGCTCCACATAAATACCCACATCCTTCGCCGCCTCTTCTTTGAGACGGACATACAGCATGCTGGCCGGATCATGTCCGACCAAAATAACGGCCAGTCCCGGCGGATGCTGAAAACCAGCCACGCGCTTTTTTGCTTTGGTGCGGATGGCTTTGGCCAAGATGGTGCCGTTCAGTATTTCGGTCATAGGAGAACTACTCGTACAATGGAAATTGGGCCATGAACTGCCGGACTTCTTCTTTGATTTGAGCAAGTTTGCCAGCATCATCTTTTGAGATGATCGCTCTGTCAATCCATTCGGCAACCTTAACGATATCATTTTCTTTTAGTCCTCTGGTTGTGATGGCCGGTGTGCCAAGGCGGATGCCTGATGGGTCCATGGGCGAGCGCGGGTCATCGGGGATCATATTCTTATTGACCGTGATGCCCGCGGAATCAAGCGCGTGTTGGGCTTCTCCGCCTGTTGCACCTTTAGAAGTTACGTCGATCAGCAACAGATGATTGTCTGTTCCGCCAAACATGAGCTTGTAGCCTTTAGCCGAAAGCTCGCGTTCAAACACTTTGGCGTTCAGTTTGATTTGCTTGGCGTACTGTTTGAATTCGGGCTTTAAGGCCTCGCCAAACGCAACTGCCTTGGCGGCGATGGTGTTCATGTGCGGACCGCCCTGTAAACCCGGGAATACGGTTTTGTCGATCGCTTTGGCAAATTTCTCCTTGCACATGATCATGCCTCCGCGGGGGCCTCGCAAAGTTTTGTGCGTGGTGGTGGTAACGACGTCGAACAAGGGAACAGGATTGTTCATCTCGCCCGCAGCAATGAGGCCGGCAATGTGCGCAATGTCCGCCATGGTCATGGCGCCAACTTCATCCGCGATAGATTTTACTTTGGCGTAATCAATTTCTCGCGAGTAGGCCGAGTAGCCGACTAGAATCAATTTCGGCTTGTGTTCAATCGCCATGGCTCGCAGGTTGTTGTAATCTAGCTTTCCTTCGGCGTCCGTCTTATAGCGAATAAAATTATAGCGCTTGGCACTATCCGTGACGGGATGCCCGTGCGTCAAATGTCCGCCGTGCGAGAGGTCCATGCCGAGCACAGTATCGCCGGGCTGTAAGAGCGCGGTGTATACGGCGATGTTGGCCGGTGCGCCGGAGTGCGGTTGCACGTTCACGTGTTCCGCGCCGAACAATTGCTTGGCTCGCTCAATTGCCAGCGTTTCGAGTTTGTCTACCGCCTCGCAACCGCCGTAATAGCGCTTGCCAGGGTAACCCTCGGCATACTTGTTTGTAGCCACTGAGCCGAGTGCTTCAAACACCGCTTTCGACACAAAATTTTCGCTCGGAATAAGCTCCAGTCCTTCGCGTTCGCGTTTAAGCTCATGTTCTAGCGCTTCGGCAATTTCCGGGTCTGCATTTTTAAGGTGTTCATACATATGGCGGGTAGTGTAACTGAAGAGCGATGTCTTGAGAAGTCAGGTTTCAGGTATCAGGTGTCAGGTTAATGAAGGGGAATCTCTGAATTTAATTCTTTGTTAAGGCTCAATAACCTGACACCTGATACCTGAAACCTGATGGTTCAGATTAGTTTCCTGAGAATAAACAAAAACCCCCACATTGCTGTGAGGGGTTTTGCAGTACAGTGGAGCGCGAGACGCTCCACTGTGAGGCACGATGTGCCCGCTTTTCGCTAGGCCTGGGGCTGAGCGCCGGTGGACTCGACCACGGGAGGCGTGTAGCCGGCGGTCGGCGTGGCGGTCGGTGCGTGCGTTCGGCCGGCGATCTGGAGCGCGTCGGCGATGAGGGCGCGCTTCTTGTCGCTGAAGTTCTTTTTGACGCCGTTCAGCTTTTTGACGACCGTGGAACGGGCGAACTTGCCGTCCTGCGTCTTGTGGTTGTTGCTGAACTTGAGGTCGCCACCGGGGAGGATGGTGATGCGCATCCCGGTGAAGGAGCGCGTGACCATGGTGGTCAGTTCGGGGTTGCCGAACGAACGTACGTCCTTCCAGAAGTTTCGGGCATCCACCCGGAACATCCTGGCGAGCATCCGCGACGGCGTTCCGTTCTTGGACGGCTTCTTGCCTGCAGGCATCTTCTTGTTGCTCATGTCACCCTCTTGTTCAACCAGACCCTGTGTGAGCCGGTAGCCGGAGGATAATGCGGTAAGGCTGGCGAAAAGTCAAGCCTACTGCTGAGCGTCTAGACGGCAAGACGAATGGGATTGAGACCGCGTTTCCGCAGGTGGGCGTTGTAGACCTTCAGGAACTGCTCGCGGATCAGGCGGAAGGCGATGAGGAAACTGCTCTCCACGTGGATTCCGCCGTTGATGGTGGGCACCGCGCCGTAGTCGATCTTCCTGTTCGAGGTCGTCACGCCCTGTTCGGCCAGGGCGTCGATCGCTTTCTGGACGGCGGTCTTGTGTTCGCGGGCCGGCGAGTCGCTGAGATCGTTAATCCAGATGAAGAATCGCTTGATTTCTTGGCGAATCATGTCGAGCGTCAAGTTGCCTCCTGGCAAGAAAGGTTGGTTCGAGCACTCAATATCAGTGTGCTTCCGAACGGGCGAGTGTACACAAAAATTTCAAAAATGTCAAACAAAAACCCCCACATTGCTGTGAGGGGTTTTGCGTTACAGCGGACCGGAGTTCGCTGTGAGGACTCTGCCGGCGGGGCGGAGTACGTTTACCAGGTAACGACCATGCCTTGGTCGCAACACATCGTTTTGACCGGGCGTCCTTTGTTCAGGGCGCACTTGTAGCTGTGGAGCGGTTCGCCGTCCGGCCACAGGTCATAGATCGCGTACTGTCCTATCTCGTTTACGGACCCGGGTTCCGGATCCGAGAACGTCTGGGCGGACAGGTCCTGCCAGCCGGTCACACAGCTGAAGGACGGCATTGCAACCGTGTTCGTTGCCGGCTTGTGCTCACAGCCGGTGAGCGAAAGTGCGACGAGAAAGAAGATGCGGAACATGTGGCCTCCAGGACGCGAGTCGGTCGGTGGGTGTGGATTCCGACGCGGAAGTGTAGTATAAAATGACGGAAAGTGCAAGGGAGAAACAAACTATGCAAATTGCCGAACAACTCCAAAATCGCTTTGGTACGCAATTCAAAGAACATGAATCGCTCGCTAAGCATGTAAACATGAAAATCGGCGGGCCAGCTCAGTTTTTTGTCGAAGCCAAAACCAGCCAGGACATTGCGGACGCTGTAAATATCGCCAAAGAAAATGGCGTGAAGTTTTTCATCCTCGGTGGAGGCTCTAATACGCTGGTGGCTGATGATGGGTTTGAGGGACTCGTTATTAAGACAGCGAACCGAGGAATTACAATCAACGGTGAGCTTGTCACCGCTGAGGCTGGCGCGATCTCTGCCACGGTTGCTCGACAAACTGCTAACGCCGGACTGAGAGGTTTTGAGTGGGCGGTTTCGTTGCCCGGCACGATCGGGGGAGCAGTGCGAGGGAACGCCGGATGTTTCGGTGGCGAGACCAAGGACGCTCTTGTCTCAGTGAAGTTGTTGCGCAACGGAAAAATTATCGAGGTTCCAGCGGACGAACTCAAAATGGCGTATCGGTCGAGTGTACTGAAAGAACTCGGCAACCAAGATGTTGTTCTTGAGGCAACATTCAAGCTGACGCCGGGGAACAAGGCCGAAGCGCTCGCACTGATCGAGGCTAACCTCGACAAACGAAAGAAAACCCAGCCTCTTGGTTCGGCCAGCGCGGGATGCATGTTTAAGAATTTTGAGTATACGGATGAATCAATACTCGACAAGCTAAAACAGGATGCCGACATTCCAGAAGCAATGTTGAAGTCGAAGCGTCTCGCCGCCGGCTGGTTGATCGACCAAGCAGGTTTGAAGGGTACAAAAATGGGTGACGCGATGGTCTCAACAGAACATGGTAACTTTTTGATGAACACCGGTAAGGCCACGGCCAGCCAGATTGCTGAACTCATTTCCCTTGTTAAAATGAAGGTCCGCAATAACTACGGGATCCAATTAGAGGAAGAGGTGCAGTTTTTGGGCTAATGTGTTATTTTATTAGTAGATATGACTCCCCAAGAAACCGTACTGACATATAACGTTATTTTTGAACCAGCTGAAGAAGGCGGGTATATTGCTTTTGTCCCTTCAATTCCTGGTTGTATGACGCAGGGGGAGACGTTTGAGGAGGCAAAAGAAAATGTAAAAGATGCCATTAAGGGATGTTTGGCGGTGATGCGGGATGAGGGGGTTGAAGTCCCGAAGAGCGACAAAGAACAGATCACCGCGTTTGTAGCCGTTCCGGCGTTTGGATAGCTGGCGTATGGGGGAACATTTGCCACAGCTGAAGCCCCAAGAATTGATCCGAGTTCTTGAGGGACTCGGATTTGTGTTTAAGCGCCAGACAGGGAGCCATAAAATTTATTATCACCCGGAAAAGAAGATTGTTATTTCTGTGCCGGATCATGCAAGGGACATCAAGCGCGGGTTGTTATTTGGCTTCCTTCGACAACTTCACTTATCTGTATCGGAATTTATCAAGTATCTTTAACTGATTTTAGGTTATAACAAGAATTTGCTGCTCGCCTTTCTTTTTGCTAGTCTTGCCCGGCTGACAGGGAGTTTGGCATGCAGGCAGTATTTCACTTTGTTCTGGATCACCACAAGATGCCCGAGCTAGATAACTGGCTCAAGGAGCGTAGCGCGGTTTCCTCTGAGGAGGAGCTGGAGCAGTGGCACGAGAGGGGCGCGTCGCTCCGCTTCGCTGACCCGTTCCTCCGGCTTTTTGAGGATCACGAGCTCAATCTGGATCACGGGCACGAGTATCCGCTCCGCCTGTTCCAGGGGCATCCCGATTCCAACCGCCTTACGCTTTTGGCCGATACGCGGATGAGGACCCGGCCAGACCTGTTGAAGCGGGTGGTGGTCGGTCTCCGCGGGGCGCCTGATCTGCTCGCGCCGGGGCGGTACCGGATAGCGAGTCGTAAGACCGACGTTCCTGTTGCTGTCCTCGTCGAACGGACCGAGGGACAAAACAGGGTTCTCCGAGCCGTTATCAGCCATGAGATGGCGGGCCACCCGATAGAGTCCGGCGCCGAACTTGACGACGTTTGCGGAATCGCCTCAGCCGTCTTCCGCTTGATGACGGGCATCGCGAGTAAGGCAGACGTTCTCAGGGGGTGGTAGCCCTCATCTATTCAACGGCTCGACTAACGCCCGTTTCCCTCGTGGGAGACGGGTGTTGCGCTTTGTGCAGAATTTGCGGACTGTTTTCATTTTTGCTAACGTTGCCTGGTTGACGGGGAGTTTTCATGAAGATCACGCAGTTGGAACAGGGAGACTTGTTTCGTGTCAGCCGTACCATGCCAATCCTTGGGGTGACTACACGGATGGGGAAGGTGATAAAGGGCGCTAACTTGTTAGCGGGTACGGCGTACCTTGTGGTTCGAAAAGTCGAAACCACGTGCCTGACGGGCGATCGGCTTGAAATAGAGATTATGCCGATCAACAGCCCCGGCCAGCCGGTGACGGTAGTTGATCAGAATGAGGTTATGATCATCAAGCGCTTCAAGGGCGGGTTTTCTTGGAACAATGATTTCAATGTGGAATTCATTGAGAAGTGGAGGCCTGCGTTTGTTCGGTAACGCGCGTGCGGAAAGTGTCCGCGGTATGCCCGTTCCCTACGTTGGGGACGGGTTTTGTGCTTTTAGGGGTGACCGTGTTTGGTGTTTTGTGGTAGGTTATAGGAACATTAACCGCACCACTATGAACATTTCTGAAATCAAGGGGACAAACATGGAGCTGACAGAGGCCATCAAAACGTACCTGGTAGAGAAATTGGACATGCTTGATAAGTTTACGGAGCGGTATAACCCGTGCGTGGTCGCTGTGGACGTAGGCAAAACCAGCAATCATCACAACAAGGGCGAAATCTTCCGCGCAGAATTTAACATGACCATTCCCGGCGAGCTATTGCGCGCAGAGTGCGTGAAGGATGATCTGTACGCGGCGATTGATGAGGCTAAGGATGATTTGAAGAGACAGCTAGTGGATCGTAAAGAGCGATAATTGTGTTTCTCGATCACTACAACCGAATCCACTGCATCGGCGTGGGCGGGATTGGCATCAGCGCCATTGCCAAGTTTTTGGTGGTGAAGGGGAAGATGGTCAGCGGTTCGGACTCGGCGTCGTCGAGGATCGTTGACGGCGTGGCGAAGCTTGGCGTCGAGACGTGGATCGGCTCGAATGCCGAAAAGATTACGAAAGACATTGAGCTCATTGTCTACTCGGAGGCTGTTCCTGAAGATGATGCTGAGCGAGTGAGGGCGAAGGAGCTGGGTATCAAACAGCTGGGGCATTTTGATTTCTTGGGCGAACTCTCGAAAGAGTATCGGACGATTTGCGTGACGGGGACAAACGGGAAGTCAACGACTACAGCGATGACGGGCAAGATTTTTGAAAAGGCGGGACTTGATCCAACGGTTTTTGTGGGCACGCTCGTGCCCGGATGGGAACTAGGAAATTTGCGAGTAGGGAAGGGCGACATACTGATTCTCGAAGGGGACGAGTACAAGAGAAAGATGCTGAAGCTTCATCCGGAAACTACTTTGATGACGAATATTGAGGAGGATCACCTTGATGTCTATCAAGATTTGGCGGATATTGAGTCAGCGTTTCAGCAACTCGGCCATCAAACAAAGAAAACGGTTTTTCAGAATTGGTTCGAGCAAGGCAGGCACATTTATTGCGGAGACGGAACGGCGCGGTTATGTTTTTTTGGCATGGAGCTCGACGCGCCATTACGGTTTCCGTATTTCCGTTTTGGCTTTAAGAAAGCCAAGCGCGTGATTGAACACGGAGCGCAACGGCTTGGCGATCTCTTGATCAAACTGCCGGGGGAGTTCAACATGATGAACGCGCTGGCTGCCAGACAATTGGCGCGCGAGTATGAGATAGCGGACGCTGTTAGCAACGCCTCACTCGCCGAGTTTCCGGGCGTGTGGCGCCGGTTTGAGCGCGTTGGTCTGTATCACGGCGCGGAAATTATTTCTGATTACGGGCATCATCCCACGGCGGTGGCGGGGACCATCTTTGCGGCTCGCGAGTTTTTTCCGGGACGTCGAGTTATCCTCTGCTTTCAACCGCACCAGCATTCAAGAACGAAGGCGCTGTTTGCTGACTTTGTGAAAAGTTTTGCCGGGGCTGATCTGATCGTGCTGCCAGAAATTTATCATGTTGAAGGACGCAATGAAGAAGAGGGGAAAATTTCCAGCCATGATTTGCTGAAGGTGTTTAGCGAAAAAGTGTCCTCGGTGATTCCTACGTTTTACGCCAAGGACCTCGGCGAGGCTCAAGCAATACTCGAAAAAGAAATCAAGCCGGATGATGTGGTACTGATCATGGGCGCGGGGAATGTGGATGAGATCGCGAGAAGACTTGTCAAATAGATGCGCAAACGTCGCCCCGTGGGAGCGACGTTAGAGAAACGACGAGCGCTTAGTAGCGCTTCTTTTTCGGAACTTTTCCTCGATCGAGGTTGTCGCCCTTAGGCTTGAAGGTGGCCAGCTGGCGCGGGAAACGGCAGATGATGGTGCCGTCCTCGCCAAACTCGAGCTCTCGATCAAGATCCTCTCGGCTGAACATGAAGTCCCGGCGGTGGGTATCCTCATGGTCGAGCCACTCGTTAGATCCCGCCGGGGATTCTACGGACCAGTGGAGCCGGATCAGGACCCCGAGGATTTCGCGGGTCTTTACATCACGGAAGATTTCAGCGAGTTGAATCGGACCGCGAAACTTGCGTCCCGCGTCTTGGAATTCCAGATCTCGGCCGTATAAATCGGCTCCGTACGCTATCACTGCGGCGAATAGCATTCCTGGCTTGATCCGCATAGTTGCCTCCTGAAGCCGGATGACGTTACTCCCTTCCTTGAATTTCCTCAAGCCTTCAGGCACTATGGCCGGGCTATACCCTATGTCTATATTGACCAAACTCCTGGGAGATCCCAATGCTAAAGTGATTAAGGCCCTGCGGGCTGAAATTGATAAAATCAACGCACTGGAGCCGGCAATTTCGGTTCTTTCCAATGAAGCGCTCTCAGCCAAAACCGCAGAATTTAAAGAGAAACTTGCAAACGGCGCCAAGCTTGATGATCTTGCTTATGAGGCGTTTGCCGTGGTGCGCGAAGCGTCAAAGAGGACGCTTGGCCAGCGCCAGTATGATGTGCAGATGATGGGCGGATTGGCGCTTCACCGCGGGAGCATTGCGGAAATGAGAACCGGTGAGGGCAAGACGCTGACGGCCAACGCGGCAGTCTATTTGAACGCACTTTCCGAAAAAGGCGTGCACCTGGTGACCGTGAACGATTACTTGGCCAAGCGCGACGCCGTGTGGATGGGCCAGGTGTTTCACTTCCTCGGTCTCTCGGTTGGTGTGATTCAACACGAGGGAGGCTATCGGTACGACGAGAAGTTCAAAGTTGAAAAGCCGGCTGAAGCTGTTGAAAAAGAAGAACAAGATCAAGATACAAAGGGTTCATTTTTGGTGCAGATGGATTTTTTGCGCCCCTGCAATCGCCGGGATGCGTACTCGGCAGATATTACCTACGGCACGAACAATGAATTTGGTTTTGATTATTTGCGAGATAACATGGCCGGACGAGTTGAGGATCTTGTTCAGCGGGGATTGAATTACGCGATTGTGGACGAAGTCGATTCGATTCTCGTCGATGAAGCAAGAACTCCGCTCATCATTTCCGCGCCAGCTGAAGAATCAGCGGACCTCTATTATAAGTTTGCGGATCTGGTCAAAGGCCTGGTGGTTACTGAGGATTTCGTGCTCGACGAAAAGATGCGGACGAGTACGTTTACGGAGCCGGGCCTGCAGAAGCTGGAAGCCCTGCTTGGCATCAAAAATATTTACGAGGAAGGACTGCAGATGGTTCATCATGCTGAACAAGCCCTCAGAGCGCACTCGCTCTTCAAAGTTGATCGCGACTATGTGGTGCGTAATGGCGAAGTACTGATCGTGGACGAGTTCACGGGACGGCTCATGGAAGGCCGGCGCTACTCGGAAGGTTTGCATCAAGCGATCGAGGCCAAGGAGGGCGTGAAGGTTCAGCGCGAGAGCAGGACGCTCGCTACTATTACGTTCCAAAATTATTTCCGGTTGTATACGAAGTTGTCCGGTATGACCGGTACGGCCGCTACGGAAGCGGAAGAGTTCGACAAGATTTATAAGCTCGCCGTCACGCAGATCCCGACCAATCGAGATAACAATCGCAAAGACCTAACTGACCGCATTTACAAGAACGAGATGGGCAAGTGGATGGCGGTGGTTCGCGAGGTGAAGGAGCGGAGCGCCAAGGGACAGCCGGTTTTGATCGGTACGGTGTCCATTGATAAGAATGAGAAATTGTCGCAACTGTTATTCGCGGCTGGTGTTCAGCACAAGATGCTTAACGCCAAGAACCATGAGAAAGAGGGAGAAATAATTGCGCAGGCTGGACGCAAGGGCGCGGTTACACTCGCCACAAACATGGCCGGACGCGGGGTAGACATCATTCTTGGCGGAAATCCTCCAGATGAGAAGGAGGCGGAGGAAGTGCGCGCGCTTGGCGGTCTTCATGTGATCGGCACTGAGCGACACGAATCTCGTCGTATCGACAATCAGTTGCGCGGTCGGGCCGGACGCCAAGGGGATCCTGGTAGCACGCAATTCTTTGTGTCGCTCGACGATGATTTGATGCGCATTTTTGGTACTGATCGGGTGAAGGGCATGATGAACACGCTGGGCATTGATGATGAAACGCCGATTGAGAGCAAGATGGTTTCGAAGTCCCTTGAGAAGGCTCAGCAACGAGTAGAAAGCCATCACTTTGATACGCGTAAACATGTGCTCGAGTACGATGACGTGCTAAACCGCCACCGTTTGACCGTGTATGACGAGCGCAAAGATTTGCTGACCGGCAAGGAGATCAACCCGCATGATGAAATTATGCGCATGATGGAGGGGGAGGTGGAGCGCGTTGTGTTATTCCATACCTCGCCAAGCACCGTTGAGGTGCCGGTTGAGTTTGCGGATAAGCCAAAGGCCGACTGGGATCCGAAAGAAATTATTGAGACGCTGAACACCATTGCACCGCTGTCTGACGAGGCTGTAGGAAAGGTTCGCGAGAACTTGAAAATGCTGTCCAAGGACAAGGAAGAGCTGGCCCGCCAGCGCACGGGTGTGATTGAAGTTGCTATGGAGGCGGTGAAGGCCAAGTACGCAGAAGTTGCTGAGGCCTTGCCTGAGGCGCAAATGCTTGAACGCGTAGAGCGCGGTACTTTGCTTCGAGCAACCGATAACATGTGGATGAGGCACCTCGACGATATGACGTACCTGCGCCGAACGATCGGTCTCCAAGGCTACGCTCAACGTGATCCTTTGGTCGAGTATAAAAAAGAAGCTTTCCGCATTTACGGCATGATGCGCCAGGCCATTGCGCGGGAAGTGGTCTACAACATCTTCAAAATTTTTGATCAGTCACTCGCCACTCACTCAGCCATGGTGAACGCCCCCAAAATGATGGCCGCGCTCAATAAAATGCTCGGCGGATCATCAAGCGGGAATAGCTCGAAGACGGGCGGGTAGTGTTGGTAGTGGGGACGCGTGCATCAGACCCTGACGTGAGGAAGGGTCTAGAGGTGGAGCATCTAATTATGATTGGAGTATTCGATTCCGGCCTGGGCGGTTTGGTGATCATGAAGGAACTCGACAAGCAGTTTCCTGAGTATTCTTTTGTGTATTTGGGGGACAACGCACGCGCGCCATACGGGCCAAAAACACCCGCTGAAATTTTTCAATGTACGCTAGAGGGAGTTGAATATTTGTTCGCGCAAGGATGCGACCTGGTGATCCTTGCTTGTAATACGGCGAGTGCCAACGCTCTGCGAAAAATTCAGCAAGAAATTCTTCCGTCGAAATATCCGGACAAGCGCGTACTTGGTATCCTCGTGCCAACTGTTGAGCAGGTTCACGGTGGGACTATTGGCATTTTTGCCACAACTGGCACAGTGAAAAGCGGAGCGTACGTTCATGAAATTATGAAACGGCATCCCGATGCTCATGTCTTTCAAACCGCCTGCGAAAATCTCGGGTGGTTGATTGAGTCGGGGGAGAGCGAGGAGAAATTATTTGGGGAGATTGAGAGGTGCGTGGCCGACATGAAGACAGTAATGGGCCTGGCGTTTCCGCCGGAGGATGTCTTACTCGGCTGTACGCATTATCCGCTCGTACATCACCTGTTCGTGCGAGCGCTCCCGCCGGGCGTGCATGTGTATGACCAGGGCGCGATGGTGGCGCAGAGCCTGGCCGAGTACTTGAAACGGCATGCTGAACTTGAGGCAAGACTCGAAAAGACCGGTGAGAGAACTTTTCTGACAACAGGAAATGTACAAATTGTACAAAATCGGGCGAGTACGTTTTATGGGAGACCGGTTAATTTTGAACTGGCGAAGATAATACTTTGAACGTTAGTCCTGAAAGAATCTTTTAATGGGAGAGGCATCCAACCCTGACATGATGATGTATTTCTGGGGACGACATTGTATTAACGCAACTGAGTCGCGTTAGCTAAAGCTACAATGTAGCAATAATAAATATCCCTTTCTCGACAGCCAATGACCCACCTCTAGATCCCTCGGGCGTAGCCCTACGGGCGAACCTTCCTCATGTCAGGGACCAGCTCCTTCTTTAAAAGATTCTCGTATTTCTCTCTGTGTTACAATGACTCGCGTTCCATTCTAATTACCAATCAGATCCTTCGTCCCGTCAAACGGGACTCAGGATGACGCGTATGCAATCACTTGAAGAGGTGTACAACCGTTTGAAGATTAAGAAGGCAGAACGGAAGGATTTGAAGGAGTCGTTCCGGGATGAACTGCGCAATCATGCCAGGCATGAGGAATTGACCGAGCAAATCAATAAGTTAAAGCTTGAGAAGAAGGCGATTGAGAATGAAATTCTGTCGCGAGAGATGGATAGAGCCAAGCTTGAGGAGGTTAGTCTCGACATTAAGACGGATATAGAGCTGTTGACAGATATCGTGCTGAATAAGTTTTTGGCCAGTGAGCCAGTAGAGGTTGTGGATGAAATTCAGGTGAGGTGGGTTCCAAAGTTCAGAGTGACCTTTGAAAAGGCGTAAGATTAGCGGATTTACAGCACCGGTACACACCGGTGCTTGTTTTTTTGTATTTCATTCACTAAAATGCGCGGGAACTATGAAAAAACTTGGCGGAGTGCTCTTGGTACTGGCTTTCCTGTTTTTTGGATCTTTCGGCTATCCCAAGCCTTGGAATGACGCCATGGCTTCCATGGGTAAAAAAGTAGGTTTTCACCTGCCGTATTTACCCGTCATTGATTACAAGCTCGGGCTTGATTTGAAGGGTGGCGCGCACTTGGTGTATGAGGCGGACATGTCGCTTGTGCCGGATGGTGACCGTGCGAACGCGCTGGCTGGTGTGCGCGATGTGGTGGAACGCCGGGTAAACGCTTTTGGCGTGGGCGAACCAATTGTGCAGACCATCAATGCGGACGGGAAGTACCGCATCCTGGTGGACCTGCCGGGTATTACGAACGTAGCTAAGGCTGTGAAAGATATTGGGGAGACGCCGGTGCTTGAATTTAAGACCCCGGATGAAAATCCGAGCATTGATCCCACCGCAGAACAACAGAAGCAAATTACGGAAGCGCAGAAGATTGAGCGTAAGAACGCCTTGGCCGTGCTTGACCGCGCGGTGAAGGGCGAAGATTTCTCGGCCCTCGCCAAAGAAAAGTCTATTGATACGTCTACGAGCGGTACGGTTACTCCGGTGTTAGATTCCAGTGGTAACGCAAGTGTGACCACGCTTGGCGGCGGTTACCTGGGGTTTGTTGGTTCGGATGACCCTGAATACGGAGGATTTGTGGACGAGATCATCAAGAATAAACTTCGGACTGGCGTGATTAACGGCCTGTATGAAGGAACAAGCCGGATGCATATCATGAAGTACTTTTCACGAAAGGACGAAGTGGATGCAAACGCGTCCCATATTCTTATCACCTACAAGGGCGCAACAAGCTCAACGAGTGATCGGACAAAGGAAGAGGCATTGAAACTGATCACTGATTTGAAAGCAAAGGCAACAAAAACAAATTTTGCAGATCTAGCAAAAACAAACAGCGATGACCCGGGAAGCAAGGACCAGGGTGGAGATCTTGGGCTTGTGAAGCCGGGGACCATGGTCCAGCCGTTTAACGATGCGCTGTTCGCCATGAAGGATGGCAAATTCTCAGATATTGTGGAAACGGAGTTTGGCTATCACTTAATTTACCGAGTGTCGAGCGTCAAGGTGAAAATGTACGAACTGGCGCATATTGAAATGCCGTGGACCACGGCCTCTGATGTGGTGAAGGTGAACCCGTGGAAGAACACGGAACTGTCTGGAAAAGACGTTAAGCACGCGTCCGTAGCGTTTGATCCGAACACGGGAGCGCCGTATATTGTGCTTGACTTTAACGCAGAGGGTACGGATCTCTTTGGCAAGCTGACGGCGGATAACGTGGGCAAAGTGATTGGCATTTTTCTTGACGGAAATCCTGTCACAACGCCAACCGTCCGTGAGGCTATTTACGGAGGCCAGGCGTCCATCACCGGTAGCTATACGATTGAGGAAGCAAAGGTAACGGCTCAGCGCTTAAATGCCGGCGCTCTCCCTGTGCCTATCAAGGTAGTTAGCCAGCAGACCATTGGTGCCACGCTTGGCGCGGTATCACTCACGAAGAGCATTGACGCGGGTATTGCAGGTTTGTTGCTGGTGGGTCTCTTCATGCTCTTGTACTACCGGATGCCGGGATTCTTTGCTGGCCTGGCGCTCCTCTTCTACGCCGGTGCGGTCTTAACGCTCTTTAAGCTCTTTGGCGTAACTATGACGCTGTCCGGTATCGCCGGGTTCGTCTTCTCGTTTGGTATCGCCGTTGACGCAAACGTGCTGGTGTTCGAGCGTTTGAAAGAAGAACTTCGTAGTGGCAGAGATGTGCCGAGCTCAGTCATTGAAGCCTTCCACCGCGCTTGGCCTAGTATTCGGGACGGCAACCTGACCACCTTGATCGCCACCGCCGTGCTCTATTCTATGAGCACAGGCTTTATCCGGGGCTTTGCCTTGACGCTGGCCATTGGCGTCCTTGTATCCATGTTTTCTTCCATGGTCGTCACTCGGTTCTTCATGGTGCGTATTGCAAAAGTGAAAGCACTCAGAAAACCGTTCCTGTACCTGGGCCTGCCCCGGGCTGTAAAAAAATAGTATGACGATCAACATCATCAAACATTCAAAGATTTGGCTGGTGCTTTCGGGCACGATCGTCACGCTTTCCTTTTTATCCGTAGTGGTTTTCCACCTGAATTTCGGTATTGACTTCACGGGCGGAAGTTTGCTTGAGATCCACTCGCCGGATACAACGGTTGATCTGCTGCGTACCGCGGCCTCGTCAACTGGCCATGAGGCCACGGTCCAACAGAGCGACACCGGCGCGTACTTTGTGCGCATGTCTCCTCTGACGGAAGAAGAGCATCAGGCCGTGCTGTCCGCTATCATCAAGGCCGCGCCAAAGGCTGAGGAAACAAAATTCGATTCTGTTGGCCCGACTATTGGTAAGGAGTTGAAACGCGCCTCTCTCACATCGCTCGTTGTTCTGCTGGTAGCGATCGGTCTCTACATTGCCTGGGCTTTCCGCAAGGTGTCTTACCCGGTAAAGAGCTGGAAGTACGGCGTGGTCACCATGGTGGCGGCCTTCCACGACGTGATTATTCCGATTGGCGTCTTTGCTGCCCTGGGCCACTTCTTTGGCTATCAGGTAGACACGGCTTTCGTAGCCGCTATGCTCACTATTCTTGGTTACTCGATCAATGACACCATTGTGGTGCTTGATAGAACCCGCGAGAACCTTGTCCGGCACCGGTTCGGCGATCAAACCTTTGGCGAGATTGTGAACAGAAGCATCATTGAAACCCTCGGCCGATCCATCAATACGACGCTGGCAACACTCTTGCCTCTCCTGGCGATCATTTTCCTTGGAGGTGAGACAACTCGTCCCTTCGTCATGGCCCTGGCCATTGGCATCCTATCCGGAGCGTATTCGTCCATCTTTGTTGCCAGTCCGTTACTCGTGTACATGCAGAAATGGGGGAAAAAGTAAGAGCGGATTTACACAGATCTCAGGGTAGTTACAGATTAGACACAGATGAACAAGAACGAGCTCCAGACGGAGCTCGTTTTTTGTGATATTCTACTTACATCTTATGCTCGGCATCATCCTCAACCTTCCGCCAGGAGTGACGAATTACCTGGCCATCACTCCGCCGGAAGTTATGGCGGCTCAGGCCCTCCTTGTCTTCGGCTGGATCCCTGTTTTTGGCGTTATCGTTTGGGGTATGACGCATGTGTGGCTTGACTATAAGCAGGAACAGTATGCTCATCATGAAAAATACTTCCTGCTTGAAGTGAAGATTCCGCAAAATACGATCCAGACGCCAAAGGGCATGGACAACTTTTTTTCAAACTTAGCTGGATGCAGACAGACCATTACGTGGAAAGAGCATTGGCTTCTTGGAAAAGAACAGCCCCAATTTTCGTTTGAGATTGCCAGCAACGGGGGAGATATTCACTTTTATTTTAGAGCTCCGAAGCGATACAGAGATTTGGTTGAAGCTGATTTATACGCTCAGTATCCTGAGGCACAAATTACGGAAGTGGAAGATTACACTACGCAGATTCCTCACAAATATCCCGATAATGATTGGGAGGCCTTTGGGGCGGAGTTCGTACTGAAAAATCCTCAGTACCTGCCTATTCGTACGTATGAGGATTTTGAGCACCAGGGGGAGAAAGAGGGACGTTTTAAGGATCCGCTTCTTTCCATTCTTGAGCTCATGGGCAAAATGAGCCCCATTGAAAATTTTTGGATGCAGATCATTATCCGTCAGCCGGATGACCAGGACTGGACAAAGGAAGGTATTAAATTTGTAGGAGAGGTCATGGGTAAAGAAGAGAAGCATCACAAGACCATGATGGAAGAAATCGGCGGAATGATTTCGGGTATTCCCTCCGGTGTTGCCTCCCAGCTGGTAGGCTTTGGCGGAGCCGAGAAAACCGCGGAGAAAAAGGCTGATGATTTTCGTGTTTTCAAACTGACCCCCGCAGAGAAAGTTCAGATTGAAGGGGTGACGGATAAGGTTGCAAAGATTGGCTGGCAGACAAAGATCCGCGTGGTCTATTCGGCAAAGAAGACCCGCTTCCAGAAAAGCATGATGGCCGCCGGCATGAAGGGCATGATGGCTGCTTACGCCAATTCCGTCCTCAACCAGTTCAGCATGCACAATCCGTCCATTCCAAAGGATGATTACTTCTGGATGGAATGGCAGTATGCGGGCAAGCAGACAAAGCTGACGCGCAGGTATTCAAAACGGGCTCTGTCCGCTGGTGCCTCGCTCTATATCTTGAACAGCGAGGAGCTTGCTACCCTGTATCACTATCCGGGAGTGGATGCCAGAACGCCGGTGCTCACGTCTCTTGGCGCGCGCCGTTCAGAGGCTCCAAATACGCTTCCGTACGCGCCGGGTGATGAAGAAATGATGGACTGGAAGAAGCTGTACGGGCAGAAAGAGTCTGCTGGCGAGGATGTTGGCGTGAACTTCGCTTTGCCTACTCCGCATTCGCCTTCGGAGCATATTGCTCCCGCGCCAAGCCCGCTTCCGCATCCTGAAGCTGAACCGCCGTCAAACTTGCCGATCTAACCCCCTATGATGCGCTACGAGCACGATCACGAGAATGACATTATCTATTTTGGGCAGACCAATTTCCGTAATGCCATGCGGAAATTTGGCATTAAGACGGATGACCGCCGGCGCCACATGTATGTGATTGGAAAGACGGGCATGGGCAAGACCACGCTCCTTGAGAACATGATTCTGGCCGATATTTACGCCGGCCATGGCTGTTGCTACGTAGATCCGCACGGAGATACTGCAGAAAAGATCATTGACTTCATTCCTTCTTGGAGAATCAACGATGTTATTTATTTCAATCCGTCTGACACGGATTTTCCGATTGGTTTTAACATTTTGGAATCTATTGATCCAAAGATGAAGAACCTGGTGGCTTCCGCCCTCATGTCCATCTTCAAGAAGATTTGGGAGAACGTGTGGAGCGCGCGCATGGAGTACATTCTGAACAACACGGTGCTCGCCCTGCTAGACACTCCGGGTACTACCTTGCTCGGCGTCAACAGGATGCTGTCCGATAAGGTCTATCGGCTTGAGATCGTAAAAAATATTCAGGACCCCATCGTCAAACAATTCTGGGTACAGGAATTTGCGGCGTATGACGCTAAGTTTGCGTCGGAGGCCGTGGCGCCAATTCAAAATAAGATCGGTCAGTTCCTCTCATCCTCAGTGATGAGAAACATCGTGGCCCAGGCACACTCGTCCATCAACATCCGACAGATGATGGATGATCAGAAGATTTTTATCATCAATCTTTCAAAGGGTAGAGTTGGCGAGGACGCGATGCGTTTGCTCGGCGGTATGTTGATTACCAAGATCCAAATTGCGGCCATGGAGCGCGTGGATATTCCGGAAAAAGAGCGCGTAGATTTTTATTTGTACGTGGATGAATTCCAAAATTTTGCGGTGGACTCTTTTGCGAGCATCCTCTCAGAGGCTCGAAAGTACCGATTGAATTTGATCATGGCGCACCAGTACATTGCCCAACTGGATAACAACGGCAGTACCGCCGTGCGTGATGCGGTGTTTGGTAACGTGGGTACGATTATTACGTTCCGCGTGGGTTCTCCGGACGCTATTTTCATGGAGAATGAATTCATGCCGCGCTTCCTGCCGGATGATTTAATCAATCTTCCGCGTTACGGCACGTATCTGAAGCTGATGATTGACGGCGTGGCCAGCCAGCCTTTTTCCGCCTTCACGCTTCCGCCTATTGGTCAGAAAATGAACAGTTCGCAGAAAATTATTGATCAGTCGCGCGAGCGTTATGCGGGCAACCGTGAGCAGATTGAAGAAAAGGTTTCCGTTTGGAGCGGTTTTGGCGCGGATGTTGATGTAGAGGGGAAGATGGCTGAAGTGACGCAGGCCAAGAAGGATGCCAAGAAGGCTCGCTATAGTTTTGAATATACTTGTACACGATGCGGAAAGTCATTCATGTTGCCGATTGAGCTTGATAAAGCTCGTCCTATCTATTGTGAAGAGTGCAAACCAATCGTGGATGCAGAACGCCAGAAGGCCAAGGAAAAGGGCGGAAAGCGAAGCGCGCCGGGAGTTACATATGCGCTCCCGCCAAAGGTTGATGATGGCGCGGTGATTGAAAAGCCCGTTATTGCTCCACCCGCCTCGCTCTCTCAACTGGTAGAGCCTGCTCGTCCGATGCCCGTCCAAGTCCATGTACCTACGTTGCCGAGGGAAGTTGTCTCGCAACGCTCACCGAGCCCGGTGGCCGGAGGGGTGATCGCGCTTTCACCGCTCGGTGACTCGCCTGCAAAGAAAAAACGCCGTCGGCGCAAGAAGAAGGCTGAAGGTATGTCAGCGCCGGTCGTGTATGAATCATCGCCCATGAGCGTGCCTCACCCGGCTTCGCCGAGTAGCCCCGCTCCGACGGTTGCCAAGGCCGTTTTGCCGGGCGAGCGGATTTCCTTCGGCGAATAACTATGCCCATTTTTCATGCGATTATCTTGGGTTTGGTGCAGGGTTTGACGGAGTTTCTCCCTGTTTCAAGTTCTGGCCACTTGATCGTCTTTCCTGAATTGTTCGGCTGGAATGTGGAGAGCGTCACGTTTGACGTTTCTATCCATGTCGCCACCCTGGCCGCGATAGTTGTTGCTCTGCGTCAGGACATTACAAAAATGGTGAAGGGGATTGTGAAGGGTGATCCTGCCGAGCGTTCGCTTTTCTGGAAGATCGTGGTGGCAACTATTCCCGCGGTCTTGATTGGCGGAATTTTTAGCGGTCCGCTTGAACAGCTCCGCCTTCTGCCGGTGGTAGCGGTCTCCCTCATTGTGTGGGGTGTTGTACTTCTTTTGGCCGAGCAATACGCGAAACGCTACTTGAAGGGCGTGCGTGATCCGGAGCATATGAGCTGGGCGCAGTCCATCATCATCGGTCTCTTGCAGGTGTTGGCGTTCATTCCTGGCACATCGCGATCCGGAGTGACCATGTCTGCCGGATTGTTTGTGGGACTCGACAAATCTACCGCTGCCAGGTTTTCTTTCCTGCTCGCCATCCCCGCCATTGCTGGAGCCGGTGCAGTTGCCGGCATACACGTTCTCCAGAACGGACTCGATGTTCCCGTATCCGCGATTATTGCAGGGTGTCTTTCGGCTTTTGTGTCCGGCCTTATTGCTATCCGTTTCCTCTTTTTGATCATAAAAAAGTGGTCATTTGCCCCGTTCGCCATTTATAGGATAGTGTTCGGGTTGATTTTGCTCGGGATCGTTATCGTTCGATAAAACGTGGCGGTCCCCAACCTGAGCGAGAGCGAAGGATCCGACCCCTCGGGCGTAGCCCTACGGGCGAGCCTCACCGGTGAAAGTCGGACTCTTCGCAAGGCTCAGAGTGGGATAATCACAATATGTTGAAACGCGAAAGTGCAATTTGGACAGACTATGTCTTGCTTGACTCCGGCGACGGAGAAAAGTGCGAGCTTTTTGGGGGCGTCCTTATGGTTCGCCCCGAACCGCAGGCCTTGTGGCGAAAGTCTGATCCCTCGACGCATTGGGACCAGGCGCATTTGGTTTATTCTCGCCGAGGGAAGGAGGGCGAGTGGATGGTGAACCAGGAGGTTCCCGAATCTTGGGAGGTGAAGTGGGAGGATCTCACGTTCATCGTTAGACCAACGAATTTTAAGCACACGGGTTTATTTCCTGAGCAAGCGAGCAACTGGAAATTTTTGCGCGAGTACGTGAAGCCGGGCATGAAAGTGTTGAACTTGTTCGGCTATACCGGTGGGGCGAGCGTGGCGTCTGCTTCAAGAGACGCCGAGGTGACGCATTTGGACGCAAGCAAACCGGTTGTTACTTGGACGAAGGAGAACCTTGAGGCATCCGGGCTCGGCGAGAAAAAAGTACGATTGATTGTTGACGATGCCATGGCGTTTGTGGCGCGAGAGATTCGCCGAGGTAATGTGTATGACGTTATTCTCATGGATCCTCCGGCGTTCGGTCGAGGCCCTGAAGGCGAGGTTTGGCAGTTTGAGAATAACCTTCCCGAGCTTGTCGAAGCCTGCACGCAGATCATCAACAAAGAACATGGTCTACTGCTCGTTAACGCCTATTCACTCGGCTATCCCGCGCTCGCGATCGAAAACTTGGTGCGCTCAGCGGTTCCATTTGCGAAGAACATTGAAAGTGTCGAGCTGACGCTCAAGGAACAATCGGAGCGGGGTTTTGAGTTGCCGACGGGCGTTGTGATTCGGGCGACGTGGTAAGGTCAGTTATTCGGATGTTGCCATCCCGAGGCCGTCCGACGGCCGAGGGATCTGATTGGCCGATCAGGCCGGAGGCGACCAATTCAGATCCTTCGCTTTGCTCAGGATGACACTGAAACTCAGGATGACGATGCTATGCAAATCCTATACGAAGACAATCACCTCATTGCGGTTAACAAGCCCCACGGAATGTTGACGCAGGGGGATAACACCGGCGATATTTCATTACTCGACGAGGTGAAGAAGTTCATCAAAGAACGGGATCAAAAGCCGGGCAATGTTTTTGTTGGTTTACTGCACCGGCTCGATAGGCCGGTCGGCGGTGTAGTTCTTTTTGCAAAGACGAGTAAGGGCGCCTCAAGATTGTCCGAACAGATTCGGAACCACACCATTGAGAAAACGTATTGGGCAGTCGTCGAGGGGAAGCCAACTAGGGATGCCGGCGAGGTGATTCAGTGGCTTGTGAAGAATGAGGGGACGAATGTTGTTGTCCCATTTGACCACGAGGTTCCAGAGTCGCTCAGAGCCGAGCTGACCTATAAAGTGTTGGTGTCGAAAGATGATAAATCGCTCGTTGAGATTCATCCGAAAACTGGACGACCGCACCAGATCCGCGTAGCCATGTCTTCACTTGGTACGCCGATTGTGGGTGATGTGAAGTACGGTGCTCGGGGTGGACGACCCCCCTCTTTCAAAGAGGGGGATAAGAGGGGGTCGGTGGTTACGCTCTTTGCCCGATCACTCTCATTTGACGGTCCAACCACGAAAGAGCGAATAACCGTCACGGCCGAGCCAACGCTAGCCATTTTTAATGAGATGCTTTTCGAGTCTCGCAAACGGGTATTGCTCGGTATGTCCGGCGGAGTAGACAGCTCCGTGTCGGCAGTTTTACTGCTGGAACAGGGGTACGAAGTCATCGGCGGATTCATGAAGAATTGGAGTCAGGATGGGCGTTCCCCCTCTTTCAAAGAGGGGGGTAAGGGGGAGTCTCAGGATGGCTCCGAATGCGATTGGCGCTCCGAACGCCGAGATGCTATGCGTGTTGCCTCGCAGTTGGGCATCGAATTTTACACGTTCGACTTTGAGGACGAATATCGAAGACTTGTCTACGAGTACATGATCAATGAGTATAAGGCGGGGAGAACGCCGAATCCGGATGTGCTTTGCAACAAGTACATGAAGTTTGATCTGTTCATGCGCGAAGCTGACAAGCTTGGCTGTGATTTTATTGCCACGGGACATTATGCTCGAAAAGTGGTGTCCGAGGATGGCGCGTCGCATCTCCTCGCCGGCGTTGACGCGAACAAAGATCAGAGCTACTTCCTCTGCCAGCTCACGCAGGAGAAGATTGCTCGATCATTGTTTCCGATTGGTCATCTTGAGAAGCCGGAAGTCCGAAAGATTGCTGAGCGTGCTGGCTTGTCGGTCGCGAACAAGAAAGACAGTCAAGGCATTTGTTTTATCGGGCAGGTGACGATGAAAGATTTTCTCGCCGAGAGAATTACTCCACACGCCGGGAATATTGTAACGACCGAGGGGAAAATTATCGGCCAGCACCAGGGCTTCGAGTTTTACACCATTGGCCAGCGCGAGGGACTTGGTATTGGCGGAGGAACTCCGTTGTATGTCGTCGAGCGCAAGCCAGAAACGAATGAGGTTATCGTAGCCGTAGGCGACGAGGATCCTGCTTTGTATCGCACTCAGTTGACCGCGACTGGCATCACCGAAACGATTCCGGGCAACCTTAAAATATATTACGGCAAGAAAATCCAAGCCCGCGTCCGCTACCGCCAGCCTCTCGCGTCTTGTACGATAACCCTCTCTAACCCTTTCTCACCCTCTATCACCCTTCTCGTCACCTTCAACTCTCCCCAGCGCGCCATCGCCCCTGGTCAATTCGTGGCTTTTTATGCTGGCGAGGAACTCCTAGGATCCGGCATCATTGCATGAGGAAGACAATAGATATTGCGTTATTAGAGGCGTTCGTCATCGTTATAAACGGTGGTTCCGTAGAATTTTACCGGTCGGCCACGTCTGCTGTTATCTAGGTCCTCAAGTGTGGGAGCTTTTGGTACTCGTTTTGTGCCGAGAGCCATTTGCCAGTGCGGAAGCGGTTCGTCGCCTGTAGGGATATTTTTCCGCAGTATCCGGAC
>JBAZWW010000006.1:0-81671 GCA_041660165.1 Patescibacteria group bacterium
TGGAAACAGAGTTATCGAAAGCTCTCTCAACGTTACGAGATGTTACAAGAAACACACATGGGTTTCCGTTATCTCGCTTACTCAATGATCAACCTGAGACAGTTCGTATGAAACTCGCTATGGGTTCTAACAACCCTAGGGTAGCACAATCGCCTGAATTGCTTCAACCAGCTTTTCCTCACCGCCCAAGGGGAAGAGTTTGCCCATGTTTTGGGCGAGTGTTTGACGAGCCGGCTCATCCTTCAGGAGTTTGCGAATAGTCTGCAGGAGGTTCTGCGGAGTTGAGCCAGCGCCAAGAACGATTGCTCCCCCGCGGGCCTGTACAGCATATGCATTCGCCTCCTGATGGGAATACGGAAGCGGGACGAGGATTGTCGGCTTTCGCAAAGCGACCAGTTCCATGATGGTTCCCATGCCGGCGCGAGCGACCACAAGGTCTGCCAGCGCGTACGCATCTGCCATCCCCTCGCCCAAGAATTCAAGCGGAACATAACCATGACCAATCGCCGAGAGGCCCATCATGAGCTTCCCTTTGCCGGTTAAGTGAATGACATTTGCTTCTTTGGCGAGTTCCGGACCGATGGTCAGCATGAGTTCATTCAACATGGCGGCTCCGGTTCCCCCACCAAGCACCAAAATAGTCGGTGCATCCGCTCGCAGACCGTAACGCTCCCGCGCCATACTGGCTTGGCCAAGGGTAATCATCCGGCGCACAGTTCCGCCGATCAATGCCGTTTTCTTTTTTGGGAATGACTTCATGTTCTCTTCCCATGTCACCAGGATTTTCGAGGCAAACGGCGTCATGATTCTGTTGGCAATGCCAGGCGTGACATCAAGTTGCTCAATAATCACAGGAATGCCGAGGGTCTTCGCTACGACCACCATGGGCACGCTCACATACGCGCCGGCGCTAACAATCGCTTGAGGTTCGAGATCTTGAAGAATGGCATTCGCTCGAATACAACTCAAGAGAAATTTCGGGAGCACGAACGGCATCGTCCAGAGCCTGGTCCGATCAAACTTTGGCGCGGAGAGCGAAATAAATTCAAAATGGGCAGACTCGACCAAAGATTTTTCTGGACCATTGGGCGTGCCAATCCACACTATTTTTGCGTCAGGCTCGCGTTCCCGCAGTAACTCGGCTGAAGCAAGTAATGGCGTGACAGGGCCGAGCGTTCCTCCGCCCGTGAAGAGATATGTTTTCATAATTATTCTTCTTTCAAATGCGTCGAAATATTGAGCAGTATCCCGGCCGCGGTCAGACACACGGCCAGTGAGGTTCCTCCGTAACTGATGAAGGGCAGAGGCACGCCGGTAATGGGCAGAACGCCTACCATGGCGCCAATATTCACAAAGGCTTGAATGCCGAACCAGGCCACAATACCAATAGCCAGATATTTACCAAAGGCATCAGGGGCTTTTTCCGCTATCTTGATGCCCCTAAACAAAAACGCTAGGTAAAGCAGGAGGAAACCAATCGTAAAAATGAAACCCATCTCCTCGCCCACCACGGCAAAGATGCTATCGCCCTCAACTTCCGGGAGATAGGCAAACTTCTGCGTGCTGTGACCGTAGCCCAGGCCAAAGAGACCGCCGGAACCAATAGCCAGCATAGCCTGGTTAATATGATAGCCTATGCCGAGAGGATCAAGCTCAGGATGCAGGAAAGTGGTGAACCTGGCCGCGCGGTAGGGCGAGATCTTAAAGAGCGCCCACAGGAGAGAAACGCCCAGCCCACCGAAGAGCAGAAAATACCGTAAAGGAGCGCCGGCCACAAAGTAGACCACGAGCGACATGGTGACAATGATCGCCATAGATCCTGTGTCCGGCTGAAGAATGAGGAGAAGCATGATGACGCTCAGGCTAATGATGAAGGGAATCAAGCCTGTTGAAACATTATGCAGATCATCTTTTGATCTCTTCTCCATCCAACCGGCTAAATAAATTAAAAAAGTCAGCTTCACAATTTCCGAAGGCTGGACGGAAAAGGTGCCAACGGTAATCCAGCTTTTCGCTGAGCCAAAATTTGCGCCAACGCCGGGAATAAACACGAGAATAAGGAGACCGATGGAAGCAAGTAACATGAAGCCGGCGTATTTCCGATATTGACCGTAAGGAATCCTTGAGGCGGCAAACGCGCCAACCAGTCCCGGAATGAGTCCAAAGATCGCCTGGTGCTTCAGAAAATAATAGCCGTCATGGAACTTATCAAAACCCAAAGGCCAGGAAGCGGAGGCCAGCATGGCCAGTCCGAAGACCGTGAGCCCGCCTAAGAGGAAAAGAAGCTTCCGGTCTACCATACGCTAGGACAAGAACCCTTGGTCAAGCAGAATGATGATGAGTCCTAAGCCGGCACCAATCCAGGAAATGACCCAGAAACGCATAACCACCTTTGGCTCCGGCCAGCCCTTGGCCTCAAAGTGATGATGAATGGGCGCAATGAGAAATACTTTTTTGCTAAAGACTTTCTTTGAGAATATTTGGATGAGCGTGCTAATGGCCTCGCCCACAAAGACGATACCAATAACCGGCAGGACAAAGGCGGAATTCAAAAGAAGCGCCACAATGCCAAGCGTGACGCCCAAACTCATGGCCCCGGTATCCCCCATGATAAATCTGGCGGGAAAGATATTGAACCAGAGGAAGGCGAGAATAGCCCCGGTAATAACCCCGCAGAAAGCGGCCAGATCAGCTCGGCCTTCAAGCATTGAAATTACGGCAAAGGCCGCGAACGCACTTGCCAGGGTGCCACCAGCCAGGCCATCTAGGCCATCGGTTTGATTCACGGAAAAAGCCGTGGCCACGATGACGAGGATGAAAAACGGAATGTACCACGGACCAATGGGAATGTTGCCCATGAAGGGGACGTGCAAAACATCAAAACCGAGCTTGACGTAAAACCACCACGCGCCAACGGCCGCAATGATCGTGTACAGGATCAAGCGCTCGCGGAAACGGATACCTCCCCCATACGGACCAATTTTCAAAACGTTAAACACGTCATCAACCATGCCCACCAGCCCCGCAGCCACCAGGGCGGCGAGCGGCAGCCACGTCTGAGAACGCGTGAGGAAGCTAAGCGAAGCAAACCAAGAATCAGGCGCCAGCCAAGCAATAACGGCAAAAATGAGCGCGAGCGCCAGCGTGGTCCCCCACATAAGAATTCCGCCCATGGTTGGTACGCCGGCTTTCTTTTTATGAAGCTCAGCAAACAGCGGAGCCTTCACCGCGCTCCGAATACTCTTCCCCAATTTATAGCGATACAAGAAATGCGTTAAGGCCGGCGTCCACGCGATAGCGACGACGAAAGCCAGGGTGGAAAGGATGAGGATTTTGGTAATCGCCAAAGTATCAACCATAGGAAATATTCAAGAGGACAATAAAGACCATGGCCACGGACAGAAATACCTCAAGAAATAAGGTAGCACTCACGGCCAGATAAGCCAGCATCTTTTCCCGTTTCCAGAGCATCTTGGCGGACACGCCGTTAATGAGCGCAATGGCTAGGCCTACCGTAGGCGCCGTAAACACTCGCCACCACTCGCCAATGGTATCCACGCCAAAGTGAATGTTGTAGTGAAGCGGAACAGCCGTCTGGCCGTAAATGAGCGGGAGAATGCGCCAGGCGGGAAACAAGATTTGAAATAGGAGAAGGAAAAGCACTGCGCCCCAACACGCGCGAAAAAACAGCAGACTGCGCATCTTGTCAGCGTCTTTGGGTTGTGGGAAAAATCGGTTAGACATGAAATTACGCTACCGCGATGACTTCCGTGATCCCCGGCACCTGCTCATGAAGCACCACGGAAATACCCTCCTTCATGGTGACGGAAGACAATTCGCACCCGGAACACATACCCGTGAGGCGCACCTGGACCACCCCTGTTTCGGAGTTTACATCAAGCAATTCTATACCCCCGGCATGAAGGTTTAGGGCAATTCTGACCCCCTCCAGGGCTGTTTCCACGGCTTCGCGCATAGTGTTCACAGTATAGCAGGTTTCTCCTTGACGAACAGAGGGCATTCTTGTACTATTCCCGCACTATGGCACATAAATTAGCCCAAGGCTCTACCAGAAACGGCCGTGATTCGCAGGCCAAATATCTTGGCGTCAAGCGTTCAGACGGCACCACCGTCAGAACCGGTGAAGTCATTGTCCGCCAACGCGGAACCGTGATTCACCCCGGTAAGAACGTCCGCGTAGGCACGGATTTCACAGTGTACGCTATGAAGGACGGCGTGGTCCGCTTCATGAAAAAGAAGTCAGAAAACTTTATCGGCGCCCTCAAGTTGCGCACCTACGTGTCCATTGTTTAATGAAGATTTACACAGATCAAGGTATACGACAGATAAAACACAGATCAGACAGAAAAGCGCGGGAATAATCCTGCGCTTTTTCAATCTGTGTTTTATCTGTCGCGCCTTTTGAGATCTGTGTAAATCTGTTCAAGACGCCATTAGCCAAATACCAAAACCCATGATGATAAAAAAGAACATTTTCTTCATGAGGTTCTTGCGATCCGTATGTTCCTTAAATAACCGAGGGAACCAGCGGGAAAACACAAGGGCGAGGATGAGAACAAAGAAAGGCTGAAAGGCCTCGACCGTTTTTTCAAGGGTTAACGGCGCCAATGACATGGCGTAGGTACTTGCCACCGCCCCGCCAAAGGTCAGGAGCTCCTCAAGCGCAAAGAGCGGAACGGAACGGTGGAACATGCCCCAGCTGGCACGAATGCCATGGCGGACCACCGGAAAAAAAAGAAGCGGGAGAACAAACAAGAAGGAAAAGAACAGCTGTCCGCCAAAAGCCGTCCCCCAGCTGACTCCATGTTCAAACAAATATTTGAACCCAATGGATTCCGCTGTGACCATGGCAGAAGAAAAAAGCATGAGTGGCAGGACGCCATCTACGCGGAACTTTTTAAGATTAAAAGTGAGGAGCGTGCTAGCTAAAATGATGACCACAAAGCCTGCGTATTGCCAGGCGCCCAAACGCTCGGCCACCAGTAGGTACGAAAAGATCGGAATGAAGATATTTGAAAGCGAGAAAAGCGAGGCCACCACAGACGTATCAACTTCCTGGAGCGAGCGATAATACGGATAGACGTACAAGAAATTTAAGAGGCCAAGGAGGACGATGATTCCACATAAGAAAGGCGACGGCAAGACAGGCGGAGACCACAACAGCACAAAGGGAAGGACGAGGAGATTGAAGGTTGATGAATAAAACAAAAAGGCTGATAAGCTTTTTAACCGCCTGTTGGCTACAAACTCATCAACAATATTGGCCGCCCCGTAAAGGAGCGGGCTAAAAAGCGCGACCAAGATCCACCACATATGAGCCTATGATACTACAAGAAACGGTGGGAACGGTTCCCACTCTGAGCCATGCGAAGAGTCCGACTTTCAGTGGTGAGGGGCGGATCCTTCGCTCTTGCTCAGGATGGAGAAGCAGAATTACTCACCGGCCTTGAGCAAAGCGACAAAGAGCGGGTGCGGTGAAAGCGGACGGCTCTGGAATTCTGGGTGGAATTGCACGCCGACAAAAAACGGATGGTTCTTGTGTTCGATCATTTCTACCAGTGAACCATCCGGCGAGGTGCCGGCAATAATGAGACCGGCTTGCTCGAGCTCAGTGCGGAACACATTATTAAACTCATACCGGTGGCGGTGGCGTTCGCTGATCGTGGTGCGTCCGTAGGCCTCAATGGATTTTGTACCTGGCGCGAGCAAGCAGTCATATGAACCAAGGCGCAGTGTTCCTCCGTAGTTTCCATGCTCGACGTTTTCATTCTGACCGGGCAGGAAATCGATTACAGGGTGACCGGTGTTCTTATCAATCTCAGTGGTATTCGCGTCAGTCCAACCAAGAACGTTGCGCGCGAACTCAATCACGGCCAGTTGCATGCCATAACAGAGGCCGAGGTATGGAATGTTGTTCGTTCTGGCGAATTCGATCACCTTGATCTTGCCTTCGATCCCCCGTGAACCAAACCCGCCGGGCACAACAATCGCCTGCAAGTCTTTAAGGGTTTCAAGTTTGGCCGGGTTCTGCTCGAATTCTTCAGCGTTCAGCCACTCGATCACGGGTTTTACGCCAACAGAGGCACCGGCGTGCTTAATCGCTTCGAGCACCGAGAGATACACGTCGGACAGGACAAAGTCGCCCGTTGAAAAATACTTGCCAACTACGCCCACATGGATTTCTTTTTGGGCCGAGCGGATCTTGGCCGTGAAATCGTTCCACTCATCAAGTTTGTTCCCATGAGGCATGAGGCCAAAGCTATGCAAAATCTTCATGGCAAATTCCTGACCTTCAAAAATATCGGGGATGTCGTAAATGCTTTTCACGTCCGGCGCAGAAATAATATGCTCCGACGGAACGGCGCAAAATTGCGCGATTTTTTCTTTACGAGGCTTATCTACCGGCAGTTCAGAACGCCCAACAATAAAGTTTGGCAAAATGCCAGTACCGTTCAGCTCGCGCACAGCGTACTGCGTTGGCTTGGTCTTCATCTCGCCGATGGACCTTGGTACCGGCAAATAACTTACGAGTACAAACTGAACTCGATCTCGCCCGAGTTCGCCCTGCATCATGCGGGCAGCCTCAAGGAAGAGGATGTTCTGATACTCGCCCACTGTTCCACCAACCTCAATGATCGTGATGTCCGCCTGAGCATGCTCGGCTGCAGTTTTGATCCGGCGAATAATTTCCTCAGGCACGTGAGGAACAACCTCAACGCACTTCCCGCCGTACTCGAGGTTCCTTTCGCGCTCAATAACCGAACGGTACACTCGCCCCGTAGTCATGTAATTGAGACGAGTGATGTTCTCATTCAAAAATCGTTCATAGGTGCCAATGTCCTGGTCTGTCTCATCGCCGTCAATCGTGACAAAGACTTCGCCGTGTTCCAAAGGATTCATGGTACCGGCATCAACGTTAACGTACGGGTCAATCTTCATCATCGTAATGGAGTAGCCCTTGGCTTTTAAGGTAAGAGCCAACGCCGCGCTTGACGTACCCTTGCCAACTCCGCTCATGACACCGCCAACGATGAACAGGTAGGAATGTTGCATAAAAGAAGAACCGGCTATTTAGGCCGGCTCCACTGTAACCTTTAATTGGGCTTCAAAGCCAGAGGAGAACTCCACAGGTACATCCACGGAGCCAAAGGCTGTGATTGGCTCAGACTTAATGGCGCTTTTTTCCACTGAGTAGCCAAGATCTTTCAAACCTTTCCGAACTTCCGTGACCGTTACCGGAGTCTTTGGCTTCCCTTTTTCGCTCTTGATTGGGATGACTATCTCTTGTCCATCAATTTCGGCAGCCAGTTTTTCCTCAGCCAGTTCTTCCTTTGATGGCGCCTTCATGGCGAGTTCCTCGCGAGGTTTTACAGCTTCAATAACCGCCACGTGTTGCGGAAAAAGAAAATTTGTAGCGTAGCCTTCAGGGACTTCCACTATCTGCCCTTGATGGCCGAGCGCTTTGACATCTTCAAGGAGGGTGACGAGCATAGTCTGAGAGCCTTCTTTATTATACTCGCCATATCGCGGTAACTGGAGCGGTGCGCCAGTTCACTGGCCGGAACCCAAGCCACGTCCTTAATGGTCTCCCCCTGCTCTTGAGGTGCTGGCTTTACAAGCACAGCGTCAGGAGGAGCCTCAAACAAAAAGTAATGAATGTATTTGTGGATGAGCGAACCTTTATGAACAAAGCGATCGCGGAACCAAATATCAATCGTATCAAGACGCGAAATATGCCGAAGGCGCATGAGCCCCATCTCTTCGCGGATTTCCCGCACGGCGGCTTCACGGTACCGCTCATCCGGCTTCACGTGGCCCTTGGGAAAAGCCCACTTGCCATACGAATCCATCACCATGGCAAAAACCGGACCCTGTGGCGTACGCTTAAAAATTAGGCCTCCGGCAGAGACCTCGGTGCGGTGGCGCTCACGGGCGCCGTTAGTCCTTCTTGAGGAGATCGACCGCCTTTTGAAGCTGAGGGTCTCTGTTGGCATGGAAATCGTCTACGGTTAATGGCACCTCAACATCCGGAGGAATACCAAGTTTGTTAATGGAACGTCCAAGCGGTGTCAGCCAGCGCGCAACCGTAATTTTCACGGCGCTTCCATCCGGCAAATCCCTGTACTCTTGCACGGAACCTTTGCCAAACGTCTTCTCGCCAACCAGCGTGGCCATTTTGTAATCCTGCAGGGCACCGGAGAGAATCTCTGATGCGGAAGCGGATCCGCCGTTCACAAGCACGATGGTAGGCAGACCAACCAATTCATTATTGCCCGACGCAGTGAGTTCATCACGCTTTCCGCGCACCTCTTCCATAACCGCCGTCTTGCCATTCATCCAATACCCAGCCAGATTAGTGGCGGCGTCAAGAAGACCACCCGGATTGTTTCGCAGATCAAGAATAAGACCCTTGGCCTTCTTTGACTGAATATCCTTCACAGCATCCGCGAACAGCTTAGTAGTATCTTCATTGAAGATGGTCACAGACACAACGGCAATGCCGTCATCACGCATCTTCCAAGTCACACTTTTCACGGAAATTTCATCACGCGTGATATCTACCGGCTTCGGCGTTTTTGATCCCTTTGAAAGAATCATAAGCTTCACCGGCGTCCCCTTGGCCCCGCGGATGCGCTTCACCGCCTCATCAACCGTCATGCCCTGCGTATCAACACCGTCAATCGCCAAAATATGGTCTCCTGCCAGGAGTCCGGCCTTATCCGCCGGAGTTCCGGGCAGAGGTGCGATGACCGTGATCAGGCCGTCTGCATCAAGACCAATCTGCGCACCAATCCCGAAGAACGACCCGTCCAACTCATCATTAAAATCCTGTGCGTTCACTGGATTAAAAAAGGTGGAGTATGGATCCTTCACGCCTGAGAGCATGCCCTCAAGCGCCCCGTAAAAAAGATCTTTATCTGAGACCGGCTGGTCAACATATTCTTGCTTGACCAAATTCCAAACATCCCAGAACATGTCAAAGTTCACGTCCTTGGTAGTGAATGGAGCGCCCCTGTAAAGACCGGCAATAAGATCCGCTGATGCAACCGGAGTTGCTCCGTACGCATTGTGGATTCTGCCTACAACAAAACCTGACGTGAAGAGGGAGACGGCCCCCACCACCACGACAAGTGCCTTAAAGGAACGCGGGATCGCGCGAAAAGATGCTTTCATACAGTTGAATTCATGTTACCATATCGTTATGCGCAAAACAACCAGACAGCTCCTCTTCTACTTCTTTGCTGGCGCTTTTTAATTTCCGCCCCGCTCTTAGTTCTCTACACCGCAGGCTACCGCATCAGCCTCAATAATTATCGAGTGCTTGAGACGGGTGCCATTGCCGTTTCAACGACCCCAAAGGGTGCGAGCATAACCGTGAATGAAAAAACCGCGTCCAATAAATCCCCCACCGTAGTCCAGAACGTCCTGCCCCAGACTGTACCCGTTCGCCTGACAAAAAACGGCTACATTCCCTGGCAAGATTCCGTAAAAGTTTCTCCGGGACAAACAACGTACGTCACCTCAATCCTCTACGCGGATGAAACGGCTGAGGCTGTAAGCACGTTTCCTGGAGCCGTGACTGCCGTCAAGAGTTTTAATGGCAGATACATTGGCGTTATTCAGGACAAGACCTCTGTAGATGGAGGCACTGAAGTAAGCCTCTATGATGTAATAGTCAAAGAAGAAAAATTTCTTACAGCCCTTCCGAAATCGGCCAGTTCATATACGCTCGCCTTCTCTCCGGAAACGAGCATCCTTGTGATCTTACAAGACGGGATTCCTATCACCGGTTTTACGGTCAATGCAGAACAGGTAAGTACCGATACCCTGCGCGACGCGCTCCAATCTTCCGCACCCGTCAAAATTATCGACAATGGGAAGAACGTAGAAGTCCGCTCAAGCAAAGGAACAAATGATTTGCTCGCACTCCTTCCTGAGGGCACCTATGAAGTCCTCACCGCGGATGATGAATACCTGGTACTCCGCGACTCCCGAAAAACCATCACCATCGTTTCACTTTCAGGATCCAACGTTGTAACACTGGACGTCCCTGCTCAGCTTTGGGCCTGGCTTCCGGATTCGCACCTGCTCGCCTGGTCAGATGGAATTGAAGTGAATACCTATGACGCGGTCAATAGAACTCGGACATTCCTTACTCGCCAAAGCGACCTCATCCAGAGTCTCATGTGGCATCCAACCGGAGGCGCAGTCATCTTCGGTACAGCCTCGCGCGTCACATCCCTTGACCTTGAAGGACATGAGAGCCGGGTTTCAACACCGCTCCTCATTTCCCAAGGATCAATCACCAGCGCCTGGATAGATAAGACGGGAAAAACACTCTATACCCTCCAAACCGTGAACGGCGTCCCCACCCTTTACCGAAGGAAACTGGTGAAGTAATGTGGGAGTGAATATGACTGACATCACCATTGTCTTCGTAAATTTCCGCATGAAATCAGACATTCTTCGCGCAGCGAAGGCTGTTTTTGCGGATATTGCGGGCGGTCCGGTAACGGCCAGCGTGGTGGTTGTTGATAACTCAGATAATGTTGACGGGATCAAAGAGGCGCTAGCCTCTGAGGTTCCGGAAGCCCATTACCTTGATGCCGGCGGAAACATCGGCTTCGGCAAGGGAAACACCTTGGGCTTCAAAG
Source organism: Patescibacteria group bacterium (assembly GCA_041660165.1). Classification (GTDB taxonomy): domain Bacteria; phylum Patescibacteriota; class Patescibacteriia; order UBA9934; family UBA9934; genus JAGORL01. The sequence continues at coordinate 10,677 of JBAZWW010000006.1, forward strand.
CCTTTCCGGCGAGATATTATTTCGCTTTGAATCGGGATACGGACATTGCTCCTGGCACAAAGGTAATCGAGCGACTCGTCACCTTTATGGATGAGCATCCAACCGTTGGCATCTGCGGGCCCAAACTGCACTATCCGGACGGCCGTCTGCAGTACTCTTGCTATCGATTTGACCTGCCATCGCTCCTCATAAAACCGCTCCGCCACATGGAGATTGATAAGCGTCTTCCCTTTTCAAAAAAATACGTGGACAGATTGCTCATGACGGACTTCAATCATGAAGAAACCCGGCCCGTTGATTGGGTGCTTGGCGCGGCGCTTGTAGCCCGAAGCGAAGCCGTCCAACAGGTTGGCTGGTTTGATGACCGCTATTTCATGTACCTTGAGGATGCCGACTGGTGCCATTCCATGTGGGAAAGTGGCTGGAAGGTTTACTATGTACATAACATAGCCATCATGCATGTGTATGAACGCCAGAGCGCGCAGGTGCCGGGGTTCTTCCGCGCGGTCCTCAAAAATAAACTGGCGAGAATTCACGGCGCAAGCTGGATCCGTTATCTTTTGAAATGGTTTGGCAAACACCGTTCTTATGCCGAGTAAAAAAGTGGCTGTCATTTACCTCTCTTTTCATTCGGAGCCTTATTTCCCCGATGTAGTTGAGGCTTTGAAACAACTTAACTACCCCAAAGAACTTGTCGAGTTTGTCATCGTTGATAATCCGCATCCCGTTCATGGCCTGTCTAAGAAATATGTTCAGGATCTCATCCTGCCAATCTCTGGCACGGAAATCCCTCACGTTACCTATCTCCCCCAGCCAGAGAATGGCGGATTCGGCATTGGCAATAACGCCGGCGTAGCTTGGGCGCTGGAGCACGGCTTTGACTACGTCTTTTTTCACAACAATGATGCTGCCTTGGGCGAGGATTGTATCCTAAAACTGGTTGAGGCCATGGAGGTAGACGCCACGATTGGCATCGCTCAATCAATGGTTCTCCTCTTCAATAACAAAGAGCTCGTGAATACGTCCGGCAATGCTTTTCACTATCTTGGCTTTGGCTACTGCAATGACTACAAGAAAAATATTGCCGAGCTGAACCTCCCGCCCGTGTATGACGTTCCGTACGCCAGCGGAGCCGCGCTCATGGTGCGCTCAAACATGATTCGCGAATACGGCGCGTGGGATGAAAACTTTTTCATGTACCATGAAGATTTGGAATGGTCCTTCCGGCTCAGAATTAACAAATACCGGGCGGTTTGCGTGCGCGACTCCATCTTCTATCACAAATACGAATTCTCAAAGTCCATTACGAAGTTTTACTGGATGGAGCGGAATCGCTTTGCCATTCTGCTCATGTTCTACAAATGGCCGACGCTTCTTCTTATTTTGCCGATCCTGATTCCGCTCGAACTCGGCCTCTGGTTCTCCGCCTGGAGAGGCGGATGGTTCAAGGAGCGGGTGAAAGTGCTCCAATATTGGATTAAACCAAGCACCTGGAACCTTTGGCTGGCCAAGCGCCAGAAGACACAGGCCATGCGTCAGATTCCCGACTCCGCTCTTCTGGCTAACGCCACAGGCGAGATTCTCTTCCAAGAAGCTGCCATGGAATCCCCGCTGGTCACTAAACTGGCCAACCCAGTCATGAACTTTTATTTCAAGATTCTCAAATTTATTGTGCGGTGGTGAGCCTGAGGAGAGTCTTTAAAATAAAGGGAGTGGCCCTCTGGCGAGAGAGGGTCCCAGACCCTGACGTGAGGAAGGGTCTAGAGGTGATGTAAACGGCTTCGCTGTGTTGAGTGCCCGCTGGTCTCCTCGACGAGAATAAATAACTGCGAGCCTGAGACATTAGGCGAATGGGAGGGAAAGAATCATCATCCGGGAACAAGACACTCTGGTGTACACTTAAGTGTACACCAGGAAAGAACGCCTTTTTTACATACTACCCCCGCCATATCCGCGTCTATTCCCCCTTTGGCCTCCCCCTTTTAAAAGAATCAGAAAATTGCCTCAAGCTCTAAAAGCTTTCGAGCGGAACGGCGGGCGTTCTGCTTTTATCAACTTGAGAACTAGCCTCGCTTGTACGCATCGTGGTCATCAATAGCCATTAGATAAGCACGGCGGGGATTCCCAATATAGCGGAAGATGATCCGTATCTTATAGTTCACGGAAAACGCGTGACGATCATTCATACGCCCATGCAGTTTATGCACCTTTAGCGTCTTGTGATTTTCCGTATCGGCAAAGAGATCGATTTTCTCTAATCCTTCTTTCTGAAGAGTGACGGGCAACGAATGAAAAGCGCGCAGAAAACTTAGAGCATAGGAAACCTCCATACGGCTTACCGCATCCGCTTCAGAATCTCCCGGAGATCTCCCCGAACCTCCTTCCCTTCCTTCAATTCTTGTTCAGCAAGAAGAACCGACTCGACGAGTTTTTCTTCAGCATAGCGCGAAAGCGCTTGGCGCACTACCTCGGCCTTCGTTGAGGCAGAGCCATTTTTCACCATGCGATTCACAAATCGTTCAAGCTGGAGCGGGACGGGGATCGAAAGAGTAATCATATGATATGATCATATCATATCTATCATTCAAAGGACAACGCGTCGGGGTCTAGAGCTCTACCCGCGCGTGATCACCTACTACAAGTTTATGCCCGTGCGGTAAGGATTCCTCGACCCTAGTAACAACGGCATTCTTTCCAATGAGACTGTCAACAATGCGCTTGTTCGCTCTGATGGCGGCGCCGTCAAAAACGATAGAGTGTTCAATTTCAGTGCCATCGACCACCACGGAATTGCCGATAGAAGTGTAAGGGCCGATGTAGGCGTCATTGATGACGCAACCCTCGCCGATCACGACAGGACCTCGGATCAGTACTCGCGAACCAATCTTCGTGCCAGCGCCAATACTAACCTTGCCCTGAATAATCGCGCCGTCCGCAACTTCGCCCTGCATGACCACGCGCTCCATGGGCATCTCATTTAAGAACAGCGCATTGCCTTCAAGCAAATCTTCTGGGTTGCCCGTGTCCTTCCACCAACCAGTAATTTCCTCGTGCCCGACGTTATAATTGTTCTGCAAAAGCCAAGTGTGAATGTCCGAGATTTCATACTCGCCCCGGGCCGAAGGCTGGATGTGCTTGAACGCCTCAAAGAAGCTCTTGTCATACACGTAAATACCGGTCACGGCGTACTGGCTCTTCGGCTCAGCCGGCTTTTCTTCGACACGCACAATCTTGCCGTTCTCAAACACCGGCACGCCAAAACGGTTCGGATTCTTTACCTTTGAAAGGGCGAGTAGACAGTTCAATTTCTCGGACTCAAATTTCTCGACAAATCGCCGAAGACTGCCGAGCACAATGTTATCGCCCAAAAAGAAAATAAATGGTTCATCCCCAATAAATGCTCTTTGCGCATTGACCGCATGAGCAATGCCGAGCGGACCGCCTGGCTGTTCGAGGTACGAAAGCTTCGCCCCGTACTTTGATCCGTCACCAAAAGCACCCTGAATTTCTGTGTCGCCAATGTTGACGTTAATACCAATCTCGGTAATTCCAGCATCGACCAGTTTCTCAATTGCATAGCCTAACATCGGCCGGTTGGCCAAGGGAATCAGATGCTTGTTCAAGGTCCACGTAATAGGACGCAAGCGCGTGGCGCGCCCTCCGGCGGTCAAAAGTGCTTTCATAATTGTTGCGCTTTAATACGAACTGCATATTTTTCCATGGTGTCTCGCAAGGCAATTGCGATGGGTCTCATTGAAATTCCAAACTGCGCCAAACGTTCAGACGCCAGAAAATTATTCGAGCGCAGTTTAGTTGCCAGTCCTTGAGCTACAAGATCCTCGGCCGTGATCCACTCATTTGTATGCGAAGGATCAACCAGCTCAACATACAGCGCCATGAGATCACGGTGCTTCATAGTTCCAGGATTCGTCACGTGAAAAATGCCGGGCGCTTTCTGTTCAAGCAACTGGTGAAACACCTCGAGCATGTCATCAATCACGGTGACAGAATTCTCAACATCAATAATCTTTGGATAACGCGCCAGCTTGTCAATCAAATTTCTTGAACCGGGAATGTGATCAATCGGCATGCGCACACGGGCAATGCCCACATTCGGTAAAGTCGACAAAACCAAATCCGCCGCCAGCTTGGTGCGCGAGTACACTGGCTCCGGATTGCCATGATCATGTTCACGCCAGGCCTTGTCCGGATGCGGGGAGTCCCCGTAATAAATACAACCCGAACCCATATGCAAAAAATAAACGCCCGCTTCCTGGCATGCCTCAGCCATAACAATCGGCAAAAGTGTGTTGCCATGGATGGTGGCCAGCCGGTTGTCCGTTACGTCGCACCAATCCACATTCGGCTTTCCAGTAACACCAACGGCATTCAAAACGGCGTCCGGCTGGTACCTGGCAATTTCTGCGAGTGCGTCCTCACGACTTGAAATCCTCTGATCGGATAGCACCGCCTCGTCTCCCCACGCGTTCTTGGCGCGCTGACCCAAATAGCCTTTGCCGAAAATGAGAATCTTCATAGCGAAATGTGATTATTGATGTCCTTCACGCGCTCAACTGCCCTAGCTGTCCAATCTTGATGCGCCAAAAACCACTCAACCGTCTCTTTCAAACCTTGTTCAAACATCTCGCTCCCGTACTTCGGCCTCCAGCCAAGCTCGCGCCGAATCTTTTCACTCGATAGCGAGTAACGGCGGTCATGGCCGGGGCGATCAGCTACATAAGCGAGCAAGGTCTCAGGCTTGCCGAGAATACCCAAAATCATTTTCGCGATATCTATGTTCGCTCGCTCATTGTCCGCGCCGATATTATAAACCCCGCCAAAGACCCCGCGTTCCAGCACGGCCAAAATGGCCGAGCAATGATCCCCAACGTGCAGCCAATCACGCACATACTTGCCGTCGCCATAAAGCGGTAACGGTTGATCAGCAAGTGCCTTCGAAATAAAAAATGGGATGATCTTTTCCGGGAAATGATACGGGCCGTAATTGTTCGCCGCGTGCGTGACCATCACTGGCGTGCCGTAGGTTTTGAAATACGCTCGGCACAGCAAATCTCCGCCAGCCTTGCTGGCCGAGTACGGAGAATTCGGCTCGAACGTGTCAGTCTCCACACTCGGAAAACCGGAGTCGAGCGGGTGCGCGCCAAAGACCTCGTCCGTAGAAATATGTACGAAAGCGGTTGTCTTATGTTTCTTCACGGCCTCGAGCAGAACCTGTACGCCGAGCACGTTCGTGCGCACAAAATCCGCCGCTCCCCCATGGATAGAACGATCAACGTGCGTTTCCGCGGCAAAGTTCACAATGGCATCCGGTTTAAAATCTTCAAAGACTTTATCGACGAGTCCAACACTCGTAATGTCCCCCTTCACAAATCTATACCGAGGATCCGACTCAATATCCTGTAAATTTTCCGAATTCCCCGCATACGTCAGCAGGTCATAATTCAGCACCTGCACAAACCTCCGCTCATGCAAAACATGACGAACAAAGTTCGACCCAATAAACCCCGCGCCTCCTGTAACGAGCAATTTCATATCACCCTATACCTTACTGGAAAACGCCCTTGCCGGTCAATCCTGAATACCTATCTAGGATTAGCCTTGTTTCTGTTCCGCAATAATCTCAAGCGCCTTCTTTTTCGCAATAGTCCATGTAGCGAGCGACCAGCCATTCGTGATTCTTCCCTCAGCAATCATTTGGTCGATTTCTGCGGGGGTGAACCAAAAGAGCTCAAAATCTTCCGTTTCGTCTTTAGCTATCGAACATGGAGAGAGATCATAGGCCACAAAAACAGAAGCAACCTGATCAGTGAGCCCGGAACTTGCTTCAAAAAACCCGGCCCGGTCAACATGCTTTGCTGAGAACTGCGTCTCCTCTGCAAACTCAGCTGAGGCAGTTTCCTCCTCGGTCTTCCCTGATTGCTTGCCACCAGCGGGAAATTCTAATGATTCCTTATCAATCACCGGGCGGAACTGGTTCACCATGGCAATTTTACCCTCAGCATTCACTCCCACAATCATTGATCCGCCGGCATCATGCGCGTAGTAGTACTTCACTTCTTTGCCGGAAGAAAGAAGGTGCCTGCTCAGGCGATATTCCCAATAAGGATTTCGAGCGAGTAATTCATCGCTCACTTTTTCCCATTTCTTGAGAGGCATATTACAACTTACCCCGAATCTCTTCAGCAACTTTTGCGAGCTCTTCTTGGCTTGGATGCGTCTTTACAAATTTGCGCTCGTCGCCGTTGTAGCGGGGCATGATATGGAGGTGCGTGTGGAGGACGTCTTGACCGGCGTCTAGGCCGTGGTTCATGCCAAGGTTATAGCCGGAGGCGCCGATGGCCTTAGTAATTTTTGGGGCGAGGTCATGAATGACGCGCATCAGTTCAACCGCATCCTCCATGGAACTGGCGGCCAGGTCTTGAGCGTGGGCCTTCGGGATTAACAGCGTGTGGCCTTTGCTCACCGGGAAGATGTCCAGGAAGGCCAGGACTTTTTCATTCTCATAAATCTTGTGACATGGGATCTCGCCGGACACAATCTGACAGAAGAGACAGGACATAATTGGGGGCGGGGCCAGCCTTGACCAAAAAGCAAGGAAGCCAGTTAGAAGAATTAAGAGTGGAAAGGGGAAGACGTAGCTCACAAAGCCCGGGGCTCGCCACTCAATCAGTCCAAAGATGATGGTCGAGATGAACGAAACGAGGAACGCGAATTGGTAGTACTTTTGCATAAGATCAAATCAGCTGGAGGACAAAAGCCTTAAGCGCGGATAGGAACGAGTGGAAGGTCATAGCCGGCTTGCGGAACGTGATGTCAATGGAGTGAATGTCCACGTTCCCCGCGGTCTCTTTTACAAACGGCGCCGAAAGCACGAACTTGTATGCTCCGCGTTCTTTGGCGAGCGTACGCAAATCAAACTGCGCTGAAGCGTCGCGCCACTGGCCGTTCCTTAACTGCGGAGGAAAGTACGCCACGAGCGCTTTATACTCGTCCGGCGCCGTCACAAAATTTGAAAAGCCCGCCGGTTCTGGCGACCAGAATGAGGCATTCGCCAGGGCAAAGAATCCCTCGGCGGTTATTTTTTCGCTCCCCCCCGGTAAGACGAGCGGAGAAATAACTCGATGCACGGACGTACCCGTCATTTTCTTATGAACGGTCTCAAGCATGATCGGCGACCCGCCAAACATAGCCGAACCGAGCCCTTCGGATGCGAGAGGCTCAAGTGTTACTTTCTTGGCGTTGGTGTTGAGGGCGATTGCTCCTGTCTGTGGTGCCAGCGTGAGAGCATTTTTTGCCACAAGATATTTCGCCTTGGTCACAAATTCGTCGAACACAATGTCAGAGGTGGACGAAAGCGTAATGCGGTACACGCCAGCCGGAAGTCCCTCGGGAGCGATCGTCACCGATCTTTCTGCCGTACTCGCAGAATCACCGAGCGCGTCCCCGTCATCAGCAAACGGCGCTTCAGCCAGCATCTCGCCGTTTTGGGCGAATATTCGAACAGTCCCCTCATCAGAACCAACGGCCTGATTGAGGTCATGGAATTTCACCTCAACTCGCAGGGCTTCTTTATTGCCAACGGCTGTGAACAGCTCTTGGGAACCCTTGAGCGGAAGGGCGTACGTGTTGTCCTTCTTGGTCATGGTTGCACCCGTTGGCATGGCCCAGGGAAGCGAAGCGCGGTAAACGGCGATATCTGTATCCTTAATAGCAGAAGGATCAGCACCGAGATATTCGTTGCGAAGAAAGACGTTCACATTCGGGCCGAGCTTCACCAAGGGACGGCCGGTCCAACCATGCGTTTCCAGGTGCTCCACGATCGTATTAGCAAACGGCCGGAAATCAAAGGCTTGCGCGAACAAATCCTTTAAGGCGCCAAGCTCAAGCACCGCACTGTCCCCCGTATGAAATGAGACCTGCACGTCTGCCGTTTGCCAGTTGCCTGGAGGAGCGAACACGGAAAAATACACCGGCTCGTCCACGAGCGACACAAACTTGCCGTCTTTCGAGTCCATGACCTGGCTCACTCTGTCATTCGGCAAAAGGCTTTGCACAAAGGGCGAGGAGTCACCGGCGGTGTAATGCACGATCTTATCGCCATTCATGCCGAGATAATTCCAGAGAAGACCGCCAAATAGAATAACCGGCAATAGCACGATAAATATATATAAGAATCTTATATATTTTATTCGGAGAAGAAGCCGGTTCAACATAATTATTTACTCTTCGTTATCCGATAAAGGCTTTCCTCGTCCATGGTTTGCACCAGCTCGAACCTCAGCTCATCGGCCTTGAATCTCTCATTGTTCAAGAAATCAAGGTCTGTCTGCGGGAAGGTAATACCAAAGTAATACGTTGGAGCGTGAGCCACAAGGGCCGGCAGTGCAGAATATGTTTGGTCATCACGAAGCGGTGTGACAACTGCCCGCTTGGGAAATAGATATTTATCTGCACGATCAACCACGATAATCGAGTTCAGTTCTGTGTGCGAGAGAATCTGATAGCGTTTGCTGATGAATGAATTGAGCGCCGAGCGAGATTCGATAAGGCCATCGTGGCCGTTCAAAACAAGATCTGTCGAGTTCACACAACCGGCGAGGACTAGGACTGCAAGCATCGCTCGCCAAGCCATTTTGTACATTTTGTACATTTCGTATCTGATCGAGATGTAACGCCATGCGGATATGAACAGGTACCCGGCGAATGGCATCGATAAGGCAAACATGGGCAGCCAATAGCGAACGTAGGAATTTCCTATGGAAATAATCTTCAGATCCGGGTTGTCATGAATATTCGCGCTTCCATAAAAAGCTACGAGCCAAGCGCTTACAAAAACCGTAATCGCGAACAGCACCTTCCAGGCCTTCTTTTTTTCAAATTTTCGGACAATGAGCAGAAGCGCGCCAAGGAGAGACGGGATGGTCATCCATGGGTACAACACAATGCCGTAGGACCAGAAGTTGCGGAGAATAGCGCGGGGGTGGAGGCCGAAGGGAAGTGAGAAGGTTAGAAAGGGTGAGAGAGGGTGAGAGAGGGTTGAATCCGAGGCGGTACTTGAAATCACGGTGGCTACAGGGGCGGAGACATGAACCGTGTACCCCGTGGTAAGCATGGAGCCGTATACCCAGGAGTTCATTCCTAAAATCACCACGCAAAGCGCGCCAAAGCCAAGGAGCGAGTAAAAAATATTGCGCCAGCCCAGTTCATTGCGATAGACAATGAGTAAGATTGCAAAAACCGGGATCACCCACGGCGCCTCGGCCGTCCGAATGAGAAGAGCTGTACCGATCATGGTGCCGGCCAAGAAAAACTCGATCCTGCGGAAATCCTTTGCCAGCACTGATTTCAATCCCAGCGGGCGGGCCACGGCAAAATATAGACCAAAAATAACGAAGGCGAGAAAAGCAACATTGTGAAGCATCACTCGCCCGCTGAAATAAAGGAACGAGGGATGGATCATGAGGAACAGCGCGGACAGATCCGCCAGCGCTTCATCCTCAAAGAGTTTGTTAATGACTGATCGAAAGGCAAGGACAGCGAGCAGTGCGAGAAACGGAGTGACGAGAAGCGCGCCCGTGTCCCCCGCGAATCGGTACACAGCGCCGGCCAAGAGAGGCAGGCCAAGAAAACTTCCTGGCAATAATCGCTCGCCAACGGCCACTATGCTTCGGGGGTGTAATACTTCGGTGTTCAGATTGCCACGCGTTCCCGAATCAGGCATGACCGGCGCGGACAGCTCCCCCGTATTTCCAAATGTTTGGGCAAAGTAGAAATTAGCGCTTTCGTCAGGAGAGAGGAAGACGCGTTCGGAAAAACTCGACAAAAAAAGCGTGGACACAAAAAACGCCACCAAAAGCGCACCGCGCAACAGATCCTTCAGCCACGTTTGCATAGGAAATCCAGAGGAGCTTACAAGGAATACGTGATCACGGCAATAAGAGAGAAAACAAGCGCCACGGCCAATACCGCCTGGCCTAGGCTGATAAGAACGGGCAGGCTTAAAAGAATGCCAAAAAGAAGCAGGGTAATTGAAGAAACCTGGAGCACCATTTTTATCTTACCCCAAATGTTCGCCATCATAATCATGCCGGATCGCCGGGTACTTGCCCAAAGGACGGACGGAAGAATATCCAAAATAATCGCGGTGAAGATTAAGACGGGATGAAAATATTTGAGCGCCACCACAAGCGCTACTCCGCCAATCAATAATTTATCCGCTACGGGATCAAAGAAAATACCCCATGCAGTAATCTGGTTCCGGACACGAGCAATTGATCCATCAAGCGCATCCGTAAAGGCGGCGAATAAAAAGACAGGAATGCCAATGGCATAATTTTCGCTGAACAGAAGCCAAAGTACAAACGGAATCAACAGCAACCGCAAAGCGGTCACGTGATTCGGCCGAACAAACTGCGGAACGAACGGCAGGATGACTGCCTTCATAACGCGGTCATGCGGATAGAGCTTTGGATGATTGTATTGCGAAGAACCGTCCATAGTGTAAGATCATTTTCACATGTTTAGCCGTCTTCTTCAAGTGATTATAGCAATAGGCGCCGGAATCGCCCTTTTTAGCGTGCTCTCAACGGGAATGTACTACGTCATGCCGGTGACGAGTGCAGGACTCGCCATCTGTGCAGTCGTAGCCGTCGGGCTCATCATCGTCATCCCGAGGAGCTCAAACCCACCCCCTTTAACCCGTCAAACAGGTTTCAGGATGACAACAGCGCTTCTTCTCTTCATCTCGCTCGTCTCCCTCACCTTCTGGTGGCACGCAGTTCTTACACATCCTATCGTCGAGTCCATTCGGTCGCCGTGGCTCGCAATTGATCCCTCAAATCTCATCACGCTCTTTGTCCCGTTTGTAATCGGCGTGGTGCTCTTCAACAAATCGCGCACGGCGAGTTTTTTGATCTTCGTGCTTACCATATTTTCGGCGCTCTCACTGGTGGCTGTTGCGTATCCGCTTGGCTACGGGTTTGATCCATTTTTACACAGGGCAACAATTCAACACATAGCGGACTATGGAACCATCACACCAAAACCGCTCTACTACATTGGCGAGTACATGATCGAGTTATTTGCGCTGAAGATTCTGCATCTGCCATTATTTTTGGTGGATGTGTATTTGGTGCCATTGCTTGCGTCCATCCTGATTCCAACGGCGGTGTTCGTTGGGATGGGGTCGGGATCCGAGACGGGGTCGATACATGGATCGACCCCTACGGCGATGCTCGTTCTCCTCTTTCTTCCCCTCTCTACGTTCATCCAAACCACTCCGCAGGCGTTGGCGTTTGTGTTCACGGCGGTGGTAATTTTTCTGACGGCGCCTGAATTATTTCGCGGACCAAAAGACGGGCCAACGCATTGGTCGGCCCCTACGTCGCTTGCGCTTCCGGGGATTTTCGCACTCGCGGCGCTTGTTGCCCACCCGCTCGCTGGTCTCTCAGCGGTGTTTTACGTGGCCATGATTGCGGTTGCGTCATTGAAATTTACGCGGGGTGGCGGGGTTAAAACCCCCGCCTTGGCGGTTGGTGTTGTCGCGTGTGTCTCGGCGGTCGCCCTACCGATGGCGTTCATGGTGCAATCCATCAAAGCGCATCTCCCGCTTGGGTTCGCGTTACCAACCCTCGGAAAAATTTCCTCGCTTCCATTGACGGCTTTTTTGGGAACGCATTTCAATGCCTGGGGCGATACGGCGTATCTGGTGATTGGCAATTTATTTTTGGTGACGGTCGGCCTGGGAATTTTCGGGGCGTGGCGAATGCGCGGAGCAATGGGGACGAGGCGAGCCTCGTCCGTACGGCAATTCATTCCATTGATCGCCGCCGGCATTGCCTTCGCGAATTTCCTGATCCTTGGTCTCTTCTTTGATTTTCCGTTCTTGATCGCTTACGAACGAGCGGATTTTGCGGGCAGGATGCTGACGCTAACGGCGTTGTTCCTGTTGCCGTATGTGCCGGATGCGTTGCGTCGTAGGGGAGGGTCTGAGACCCTCCCCTACGCCACGCAACGCACGTTCACAACGATCATCATCGGCATCGTTTTTGTGTCGAGCGTCTATGGCGCATATCCGCGGTATGACGCCTACGCCAGCTCGGCAGGATTCAATGTGACAAAGGCAGATGTTGAAGCCGTGCAAGCCATTGAGAAATATGCAGCCGGTCGCGACTACGTTGTGCTCGCAAACCAAGCTACCTCATCTTCGGCAATTTCAGAACTCGGCTTCAAAAAATATTATCACGGGGATATGTTCTTCTACCCTATCCCCACCGGCGGTCCCCTCTATCAGCTTTTTCTTACAATGAGCAGTACGCCAAATAAAACGACAATTGAAAAAGCCCGCGAAATCACGGGCGCTCATCTGGTCTTCTTTGTCATGAGCGATTACTGGTGGGACGCGAATCGAGTGATCGAACAAACAAAACCGCTCGCAGATGCTGTGTGGACTTTTGAAAATGGAAACGTAACGGTGATGGTGTTTGAAAAATAAACAGGAACTGTCTTATCGCGACTGAGTTGCGTTAGCAAAAGCTACAGTGTAGCGATAACATAAGACACCGGAGAGCAAACCAATAACCCACCTGTAGATCCTTCGTCTACACTCAGGATCTGGCTCACGGTATGGCCCTTCCCACTTTAAAAGTTCCCTACTGATTACGTCCCACTGTGCTTGCGGATCGCCTCCTCACACGCCTTCACCAAACGCTCAGCATACTTTGGCAATGAGTAGTCGGCCACAGTTTCTCTGATGATATTCCGATTATTCGCAAAGTCGTCTTTTCTAGCGTCGAGCAAAGAAAGTGCCCGGAGAAAATCTCCTTTGTCCCCCGGCGTGAACAAATAGCCATTCTTGCCCTCTTCAACCAGCTCGCCCACTCCCCCGATTCTCGACGCAAGAATCGGCAGACCTGCTTGAAGTCCCTCATAGATTACTGTTGGCGAGTTTTCATAACACAGGCTTGGCACCACAAGCGCGTCAGCTACTCGCAACACATTAACCAGCTCTTCCGGGGGCATGTAACCCAGATAGGTGATCCGCTTGCTTGTGGCCGAGTGTTTCTCCGTCCACTTGCGAAGCGGGCCATCCCCCGCTATCAACAGGCTCATTTCACCCGGCAAAGATTCCACCGCTTCAATCAAAAAAACTAAACCTTTATGCTGGCTCAGCTGGCCAACAAACAACAGCTTGATCGGCCCTTCCGGACGTCCGATTTTTGGCGTCACGTCATACGTTGGCGCCGGATTCGGAATGACTTCAATGTTTGTCCCGCGGAAAAAACCCGCTTCCCGATACATCTTTTCTAAATAGTGTGAAGGAGAAATCACCATGTCCGGGTTCTTAAACTTCAGCCGGCAAATGAGCTGATACAATTTATAAAATGGCTTGGCAAACCACGGCGTCTCTTCATGGCCGAACATGACCAGTCCGGAAGGAACCACCAGTTGGAGATCATGGATGACGTGAATGTGCGGGACTCCGCGCGCGCGAATGGCCCTTGGGATAGAGAGACCGAGTCCTTTTAAATTGTGCGTGATGACCACGTCCGGCTGTTCATTACCCAAAATGGTGCTCACCACATCTCTGCCATATCCGGAAAATCCATCAATCGCGTGCCAAAAAAAACGGACAAACCAGGGATACTTATAATCGTTTAGCGTGAAATAAATATTTTTGGCAAAGAATCTATAAATCCGCTCTGTGCTTGATCTGTCGAGTTTGATTTCTTTCCCCTCGCTCCGCGGTTGGCCCGTGATCACAAAAACATCATGGCCCTTGGCCAAGAGTTCTTCAACGGTGCGTACAATAACCGCCTCTGCGCCACCTCTGGCAAACGGCGGATACAGGTTTGTGATGATGCCTATCTTCATAATCCGGTTCCCATCCCGACGTGAGGAGGGATAGAATTGGATGCATCCTTGCTACCCCTCCTATCGTCGGGGTGGGAGCATTAGCGCTCTCCTTGTAGAATTCCGTTATACGCCTGCAGTAATGAGCGCGCAAGAGCGCTGTTGTCATATCTTTCCATGACGCGGGCGCGGGCAGCTGCGCCCATAATCACAGCGTCTTCTGGATGCTCTACAAATCGGCATATTTGGAGCGCCAAATCTGCGGGATCGCCAGCTTTTGCTACATATCCTGTTCGCTTGGCGTCAACCAGTGTTCTGACACCTGGGAGGTCGCTGACAATTGACGGCAAACCGGAAGCCGCGGCCTCCAGCGTAACCAACCCGAAGGCCTCTCCCCGATTTATCGCTGGCAGCACATGAACATCTGCGGAGCGATAGGCACCCGGCAATTCCTCAGCCGAGATCCCGCCAAGGAAATGCACGCGCTCGTTTATCATGAGCTCGACGGCCAGCTTTTCATAGAACGGTTTAAGATCGCCACTGCCAACAATCGTCAGATGCACACTTGTCGGGACCATCAAGAGTGCTCGAAGCAACACGTCAACACCCTTAAAATCATGCGCCTTATCAAGCCCGCCGACAAAAATAATGTTCAACGCCTCCCGCGGAATGCCGAGCGTCTCTCGCAGTGCACTATTTTGTCCCGGAGAGAATCGGGTAGCGTCTACGCCGAAGGGCATCTGTATAAGACGCTTGTGTTTTATGTTTGCTTCTTGTGCGTATTCTGACGAGCTCACGAATACGCATTTTGCAACTGCAAAGATAATCGGTTCAATCACCGCTCGGTGGATAGAGAAAATAACATTTCGCCAATCACTCGAGACCGCCTTCATATGATACGTAAGGACGAGCGGGGTGCGCCAGATGACTGAGGCAATGGCCGAAAAAATATCCATGCCATAACACGGATAGTGGACATGAATGATGTCGAAACCTTTCAACGCTCGAACGAGCCCCGGCATAACAGCGGCGTTGCCATAGGCGAAAAGTGGCCGAGCGGTACTCGGCGCAAACACTCTAACCTCATGGCCGATGGCCTTGAGTGCATTGGCCTGGGCCTCAGCCACAGCGCCAATCCCGCCCTTATACGGAGGAAAAACGGGAGTAACGATGGCGATTTTCATAAAATCTTCTTATCTCCACCCTGAACGACAGTGAAGGGTCCGACCCTCACCAGTGAAAGTCGGATCCTTCGCATAGCTCAGGATGGTAACCATTCAGAGTTAACCCCCTTTTTCAACATTCTGAATAGCAATCGCCCGCACAAGATCCGTCATCTCCGCAGACAGCTTTTGCTGTTTCAACATGAGCCGGTAGACAACATAGGTGAGAATGACGATGGCCGAGTACACAATCACGTCAGCGCCACGGCCAACACCAACGGCGTTAGCAACGATGCTCGTGATATTCGGAACCGCAACCACGATGATGACCACCGTCCACAGAATGGAAAAAGCAATGACCCAATATTTTGAAGCTTCTTTTTTCTGATACTGCTTCCACGTTTTCAAGATGGCAAAAAGGGCAAAGGCGATGAGGGCAATTTGAAAAATCATATTAGCCAACAAATTTCTTTTTCAAAATATCAATCGCCGTGGCCACCGCCTTAAAGGTGGACTGTCCTTTACCGAGTGTTTCTGCCGAGTACCAAATGGTAACGGGACGCTCGACATACCTTAAGCGCTTGGCCACAATGAGATCAAGAATTTCCGAAGCGTGCGCCATTCTGTCGAGCGTAATCCTAATCAACTTTGCACCACTGGCCGAAAAAGCTCGAAAACCATTATGCGTGTCCGTCACTCGAATACCCGAAAGAAGAACAGTAAACAACACGCCAAGCCGAATCATCATCTGCCGAACGGCCGGCATGTTTTCTGCCGAGCGCCCAAGAAAACGGGAGCCAAGCACCGCCTCAGCCTCGCCCTTTTCTATCGGCTCTAGCATCATGGGAATTTCACTGCCGAGCATCTGGCCATCTGCGTCAAAATGAACAATCGCCTCAGCACCGAGTACCTGTAAAGCATAATCCATGCCTGTCTGGAGCGCCGCCCCCTGCCCGCGGTTAATAATATGAGTCAGCACATGCGCGCCCGCCTCCTTGGCCCGCTGACCGCTCTGATCACGGCTCCCGTCATCAACCACCACCACGGCCGACACATACGGCAAAGCATCGCGAACACTCGCGGAAATTCTGACTTCTTCATTATAACAAGCGATGACGGCAACAGCTCTCATACTCGCCCTCTTTTACCCTCCATTCCCTCCATTTGTCAAAAGCAATTTGTTGGCGCGAACGTAGTCAATCGTTTTCTTCAAACCGTCCTCAAGCCTGACCAGCGGAATCCAGCCCAGCTGTTCCCTGGCTTTATCAAGAGCGGGCAAACCCAGGTTCACCATGTGCGGAGGAAGATTTTCATACTCAATATCTACTTTAGATTCCGCAAGCTCCATGATCATCTTTGCCACATCAGAAATCTTCATCTCCACATCACTGCCAAGGTTCACGGGACCAATGGTTTTTCCGGCGCGCAAAAGACGAATCATCCCATCCACAATATCCGTTGCGTACGACAGAGAGGTAGTCGAATTTTCATCCCCCATAATAACCACCGGCTTGCCATCAAGAACGTTCAACACGAAATCGGGAATCTGATGGCCCTGAAATAACGGCATCCTTGGTCCATACGTTCGGAAAATTCGGGCGATCTTTGCATCAATCCCGTGGACGTCTGCATACGTCTGGAACATGGTCTCCGCAAATTTCTTTCCTTCGTTGAAGCAAGCCCGAGGGTTCAAGTGATCCATAACCCCAAGCTCAGCCTCATGAATGCCGGTTCCAGTCTTTGCCTCATGGTTTCCGTAGACAGTAGCTGACGACGCCAACAAAATTTTCGCCTTATATTTAACAGCTATCTCCAGCGCGTTCCTGGTTCCCACTGAATTCGTGAGAAGCGCAGACATGCGGAATTTTTCAAAACCTTTAACCGCCGTAGGGAGCGCCAAGTGATAAATCTCTTGCACGCCAAGGAACTTCACCTTAAAAGGTTCGAGTTCCGGATATGCTTCAAGGTCAAACGGCTGGCTAATGTCGAGCTTGAGAAATTGAAAATCGGGATTACGCAACAACGGCTCCACGTTGCGAACATGACCGGTTGAAAAATTATCAATTGCAATCACGTGGTTACCCTCCTTCAATAATGCGTCGCAGAGGAATGAACCAAGAAATCCCGCTCCGCCCGTCACGAGTACATTTTTTTTGTCCATAAAATGTGTATTACCAAGCAGAAAGTTCTGTTCCTTTTAAACCTACAAGATTCGTGCCAATGATTCCTTCAAGCTTGCCGTGCGGGCCAAAGACTCGAACATTTCCCGACCCGCCAGCGGGCGCAACCACAATGTCATTCTGGCCATCCACGTCAATATCCGTAACAGAGACTACGGCGCCGGTAGTCACGGTTTGCGAAGCGGCAATAAAATCTCCCCACAGCGAGCCAATCTTGTTAAAGGCGCGGATATGCTCTGATCCGCCGTTGCCCGGAGAGACCACAATCTCATCGCGAGAGTCTCCATCAAGGTCGCCAGCAGAAAGCGAGATGCCCGCGGTCATGTTTTGCGCATAGGCCAGGAAGGCCACAATGGCTTTGCCGTCATTATCATACACGGAAACGCGCGGTTCACCCGAACGGGGCGCCACCACAAACTCGGATTCAAAATCCTCATCAACATCCGCCAGGATGGCGGTCAATGGAATACCCGCCGAATACCCGCTTGCGGTAAAGCGAAATTTCTCAATTCCGTCGAGTCCGTACACTATTACGTCATCACTCACGCCTGCACCAACTGAGGTCAGAATGTCCAGACTTTTGTCGCCATCCCAGTCGCCAAGCGCCACGCTCACGCCCGCGCGGGAGTCCGGATCATACGCCATGAAGGACCTGATGAGCGCGCCCGAAGCTGTGAAGACGCGCACATTTGGCCCTCCGCCCGCGCCCGCGCCGGCCACAATTTCCGGAATTCCATCGCCATCAAGATCACCCACGGCAACATGAACACCGCCCAAGAAGGCGGGCGCATAAGCCATAAACTCCGCATACGGGGTTCCGTTGGCCTTATACACTCTGATGAGCGGAGGCTCTCCCTTCTTGGCGCCGAGAGCTATGAACGAGTAGGCCGAACGCGTGAGAAAATCGTCCGTGTTCGTGATGGGCTTCGCCGTTGGGACGGGCGTAGGTGCCGAAGCGATTGGCGGAGCGCCGTGCGAGAGGCCCCCGGCAACCGTGAGCGACTTGGCCACGTTCAATCGGCCAACGCCAAGCGCGCCACTACCGGAAACCGTTTGATAGATGGGATCGACTGAGAGTTTGATGGCGCTCCTTACTTCATTCGGCGTTAAGTCGGGGTAGACCGAAAGAATGAGCGCCACGGCTCCGGCCACCATCGGACTCGCTGCCGACGTGCCATCCCACAGCGATTGCGCATCAGAGAGACCAATGGAACCGTCGCTCAAACCAAGACCCTGGATGCCCGTTCCCGGGGCGCTCAAGTCCGCACAGTTACTGCCAAAATTTGTAAACTCCGTCTCCGTGTCATTCTCATCCGTGGCCGTCACGCCAATCACCCAGTCTTCAATGTCGCTCCTGTAGCAGGCGGGATAGACCGGGGCAATATTCACGTCCCGGCCATCATTTCCAAGAGCGGCTACAATCACCACGCCGGCGTTATGCGCATTTTCCACGGCGTTCTTCAGTGCCGGTCCGGATTCATCGCCCACAAAACTCAAATTGATTACCTTGGCCCCGTTTTTAACTGCGTAGTTAATGGCTGCTGTGGCTTCCCCCTCTCCCCCAGCGCCTGCTTCATCCAAAATACGCAAGGGCATTATTTTGGCATGCCAATCAATGCCCGCATAACCAATGGCGTTGTTTGTTTGCGCCCCAATGATGCCGGCAATGAGCGTGCCATGGGACAAAGCCGCGTCTGAAGCATTCGGCGCCAGTCCCCCACCAGTAGGCGTAGGGTCATTATCATCATCAACAAAATCCCAACCGTTCACATCATCAATATAACCGTTGCCGTCATCATCAGCTCCGTTCCCCGGTATTTCTTTCGAGTTCTTCCACAAATTGCCGACAAGGTCAGGATGATCAAGATCAACCCCGGTATCGAGTACCGCCACAATCACGCCCGCACCTTCTGAGGTGTCCCAGGCGCTTGGCGCTTGAATCTTATCTAAATACCATTGATCAGAAAAAAACGGATCATTCGGCGTCCTGGCAAAAACCGGCAAAGCTGTTGAAAGAAAAACCGTTCCCACGGCTATCACCGCGGAAAACTTCCGGAGAGAGGGCATATGGGGGAAGTATACCTGAAATAGGTTATAACCCACTCTCTCTTACTTACACGTCCCTTCTATTGTCTGAAGCTCCTCTCCAATAGACGTATTCTTAGGCGAAAGTGATTGCGCTACTTTGAAGTGCTCAATGGCTGACTGACAGTCGCCATGTACGTTATACCAACGGCCGAGCATGACCATGTTCCAAGAGGTCTGGCCTTTGGTGGACAGAGCGAGCTCAAGCACGGCCTTGATCTTATCTTGCTCGCCGGCAAAATGCGCTTCAAGGATGTTCACCTCATCAATGTAAAACTTTTCCGGGCCCTTCCCTGCACTCACGTCCAGCGCCTTCTCGTAGGATGCTCGAGCGTTCTTAAAATCGCCCATGGCTTCAAGAACTGATCCCAAGTTATTCCAAGCGCCGTAGTTAATCGGGTTAGCCTTCAGCTCGGCGTCTAGAGCTTCTTTTGACACAGCCAGCCAACCCAAAGAGTAGGCGTTGGAGCTGATGGATGCGTAAAGGTTCAGATCAACCTCCTTGCCAGCAAGTTTGGCCGCGTTTACGGATGCTTGGTCAGTCTTGATCTGGTTTTCAAGGTAGGCGCGAGTAGCGTCATCTATCTGCACGTCAAGGCGCGTGGTCAGTCCCCGGTACTTGGCCGAGGGGCCAAATTGGAGCCAACCTCCGTACAGAATTGCCACCAAGCACACAAGTACCAAAACACCACCAATCATCTTTTCTCTAGAGAAAGCCATATGGGGGAAAGTATAGAAAAAGTCCATAAAATAAGCAATACCGCCAACCTGCTTGCGCTATGTCCTCCAAATCGTTGGAGGGGCAAACAAGGGGCGGTATTTCGTGCCAGACGTCAGAACGACGCCCGGCTAAACCAAAGGTGTGTCAGACTGCCAGAACCTGTCCAGCGTCCGGTGCAGATGATCAGATCAAGCGCCGTCTGCGCCGACCCCGTCGTAAACCCACCCACCACGCGCACCTCGCTGTTGGCAGACGGAGCCTCTTGCTCATTCCACAGCGTGCTGGAGGGAGTCCAGCTGGCTCCGTTGTACACCTGTACGAAGTTTCCTACAGCGGAACTCGCATTACGGACCACGAAGCTGAATCCGTACTTGGTGCTCGGTAGAACCACCAGGCTCTTGAGCGAGACGCACTCCGTGGCGCCGAAACCTGGAGAAGCCGGCACAAGCACCCCGAGCGCGTTTACGGAGAGGCCGGTCAAACCGCCCGCCACCGTACCCGCATAGGGAGCAACCGTGAGCGCGGTGGATGTGTACCCGGAAGCCGAGTAATGCACGACCCAGTTACCCCTGGTTCCACCCGGGAAGTAGGACGACTCTGCCCCGAACTGGCTCTCAATGAGGTTTGGTCCAGTGTAGGTCACTGGACCAGCATCGGAGGTTGCACCCCCGTACGCCAAACCATCATCCATCGCCTTGCCGTTGCAATCGTCATCCCACACACTCGCTGGCCGCTCAGCCACGCCGGGGTTCACCGCCGCCAGACTGTCGTTACAGTCGCCGGCCACCGCCACGTATCCCGCTGGTTGTGAACAGGCGGTGACGTTCTTGGTTGCGTCCCCATACGTATCGGTATCAAGGTCTGCGTAGTACGCAGTAGCACCGACGCCATCGTCAATCAGCACATTGCAGTTGTCATCCTTCCCGTTGCACGTCTCTACGGCCCCGGGGTGAATGAGATTCGTGGTGTCATCGCAGTCAGAACTATTGGTCGAGTATCCCGTTGGCACGGAGCACGCGTCCTTTGTCCCGAGCGGGGTACCGTACGTGTCATTGTCGTTGTCCACGTAGTACGTGATCTTCACGCCTTCGTCAGTTCCACCTGCGCAGTTGTCGTCTTTCCCGTTACAAACTTCCGTCTGCCCGGGATACACGAACTTGTCGCTGTCAAGGCAATCCGTAGGATCAAGCACATACCCCGCGGGAGGCGAACACTGGACGGCTGACTTGGTGATGTCACCGTAGCCGTCCTTGTCACTGTCCGCATAGTACGTATTACTGCCAATGGCCCCGTTGTCCACGGCGCCATCACAGTTATCATCCTTCCCGTTGCAGACTTCCGTGCCCGTGGGACTCACGCTCACATTGGCGTCATCGCAGTCCGTGGAAGTGGACACATACCCGGCTGGCGCCAGGCACGCTTTGGTCGAGGTAGAACCCCCGTACCCATCTTTGTCCGCATCCTGGTACCACGTTTTCGCATCTACCGCACCAATGTCAGTCGTGCCATCGCAGTTGTCGTCCTTGCCGTTGCAAGTTTCAACCGCGCCCGGAAACACGAGTTTGTCCGTATCATTGCAGTCGCTCTCATTGGCCACGTACCCAGCCGGCGGAGTGCAGGCTTCCGTAGAAGTCCCGCCCCCGAACCCGTCCGTATCTGCGTCCTTGTAGAACGTCAGCAACACGCCTTCGTCAATGACGCTGTTACAATCGTCATCCCGATCGTTGCAGACCTCGCTGGCACCAGGGTTCACCGTGGCCCGCGCGTCGTCGCAATCCCCGCTCTGAAGCACGTAGCCCGCAGGCGCGGAACATGCCTCCTTGGCCGGGCCAGATCCGTAACCGTCCTGATCCGCGTCTTGGTAATAGGCGGTCAAGACGCCATTATCGATTCCACCGACGCAGTCATTGTCCGTCCCGTCGCACACCTCTGTGGCGCCGGGATTCACTGCAAAGTTGGAATCATCGCATTCCTGGCAAGCAAAGTAGCCATCGCCGTCATTGTCCGTAGCCCCGTACGAGCCATCGCAATTCAGATCTACGAAGTCCGTACAGGTCTCAACCGCACCGGGATGAACAGTGTAATCACCGTCATCGCAGTCCTCGTTGTTCGTTGCATAACCGTCCGGCAACTTACAGGCCATGACCGTCCTGTCGGCCCGTCCGTAGCCGTCTTTGTCCGAGTCCTTGTAGAACTCGTCCTGGCCGGCCACGCCCGTGTCCGCGTCATCCGTCAGCTCATCACAGTCGTCGTCAAACCCGTTACAGGTTTCAACGGCGTCCGGATGAATGGCTGAATTGTCATCATTGCAGTCAACGTCGGCGCTGTAACCGTCCTCGTCTGCATCGATGATTTCGATCTCGCCATCTTTCCCGTCACAGTCCTCGTCAATCCCGTTTCCGGGAACCTCGACCGCGTCAGGATTGATATCCGGGTCCGCGTCATCGCAATCGCTCGCGTTCTGCACGAGTCCGGCCATGACGAGCGCGTCGCAACCCTCAAAATACGATGCGCTGTCGCCGAAACCATCGCCGTCTACGTCCGAATACCAGAGCAAGCGCGGAACCGCTTCGTCTGGCTGTCCGTCACAATCCTCATCCACCCCGTTGCACGGAATCTCTTCCGCGCCCGGGTTGATGTCCGCGTTGTCGTCATTGCAATCCTCATAGCTCCAGAAGCCGTCGCCGTCCGCGTCCACCAGCGGGTGGCGCCCAACACAGCCGGCAAGCAACAGAAGAACTGAACACGTAAAAGAACGCATTGAAGCACCCCTAAAAAGGCCCCCTAAAATTAGCCCAAAAACGGGGCTTCGTCAATAAATACCGGTCCAATCTCCGAGCTGAGGATGAAGAGGAGAGAGAGGAACGAATGAGAAAATTCTTTAAAGAATTGATTCCATCCTCTCTCTCCTCTCCATCCTCAGTCGACGGCGCTTAGTTACAAAACCAAACTCCCTCACACCTTTCGGCATGAGGGAGCTGGTAGACCCGTCGAACGGGTCTAGGGCTGAGAACCTTTCGGCTGTCAGGCAGGCAAGCGAGTCTTAGAAGACCAGCGTACCGCCGTTGACCGTCAAGTTATCAACCAAGTAGGAACCCCAGAAATCATCAACGCTACCAGTAACGCCCGTTACGCCGTCATCCTTCCAGACCAATGAGCTTGGCATGCGGAGGATAGCGTCGTTAACGCTTACGTTGGCTGCGATGGCGTGCAACGTGTTCAGGTAACCGCGGACAACCGAGATGGTGTCAGTGGCGACCAAGGTCACGAGCATAGCTTCGTCACCAGAGGAGAACAAGCTATTGTCATCTACGTCGAGAACCAGGATATCACCCACTGTGTACGAGGCTCCAAGACCACCGTCTACGTCAAAGCTTGTGGCTGTAGCTGCAAGTGATGCAGTAGCCATACCGGCGTCGTTGACTACGAGGTACGTGGAGTTAATCGGATCAGTTGGGAGATCTACGCGGATGGAGTCATCCGAGCTTGAGCTTGCGCCAGTTGTATCAATGTACAAGGCGAAGGTCTGAGAAACGCCCTTTGGCACGATTTCAACCGATGGGAGAGTGATACGAGCAAAGCCCACTGAAGCTTCAGTCGTGTCACAAACTGCACCGGACGCCTTCATGAGGGTCCAATCAGCATCAGCCGTATCCAACGTGGTGGAAGTTCCATCCGTGGTCAGGTTGTAGAGATCGAAGTCAGACGTGCGCATTTCGCCAAGGTCCTGATCCGTGTCACAAGCGTTCCAAGAGGCAGTTGCGATTGGCGCGTTGTCCGTGGTGCTGAGCTTGAAGATAAGCTCCTGGAGCACAACGTCTTCGTTTGCGGAAGCAGCTACGTTGAAGCGCAAAACCTCTGAACGGCCCACCACTGCGCTACCCGATGGGGATGAAGCGCTGAGCGTGATGGTTGGCTTTGTTTCCTTCACCACGAAGGTGGCTACACCGTCCGTGGAGAATGGATCATTACCAACTGCAGCCTGGTCATCATCATCAAGCGTAGCACCTGAGCCAGCGCCGACGATCTTATAGTTGTCGTCATTCGTGGTGTCAACGAAGAGACCCATGCGGATCCTTTCATTTGACGTGGCAGAGCCACCGGAATCACGGTCAGTTCCCGGAACGTTCACGTATACCTTTACATCCTTAGGAGTACCGGTTGGGACGTACATGAGCAGGCTTGAGAACTTAGCCTCATTGCCTGACATGCCCGTAGTAGCCGTACCCGTTGTGCCGTCAGCCTTAGGATAGGTGATGGTCACAAGTGAGATGTTGTTAGCGTAGGTGCTCTCGTTGGTGTTCGTCGTTACGCCGACGCCGTTTGTGTCATCTTCGGCCTGCTCTTCAGAGAAGGTCAAAGTCTGCACGTTAAAGGCTTCGTTCGTAGCGGTGAAGCGGTACGTAGCTACCTGGTTGTTGTTGCTTCCGTCAAGCACAAAGTCAGCGCTTGGCGTATCTGCGCCTACAGCCACTGCCAATGTACCAGAGTCAGCAAGCGTTACGAAGCGAGTAGCCGCAGTAGCCGTTGCACCCGCGGTGAGATCACCGTTCAGGTCGCTACCCGTTACCGTAAACGTATCGCCGGAAGAATCTTCCGCAACCACATCAGTGGAAGCATCCTCAATGTCAAACGCGAAGTACGCGCTTCCGGAAGTAGAAGTGTTGGCAAAGTTACACTTCGCGGTCAACTGCTTCACGGAGCCGTGTGCAAGCGTCCAACGGATGGTGTCAAACCTGACGGTCTGTCCGTTCGTGCTTGGAGCCTCAGGGCCGGCCAAGAGCGTGGTGCCGTCATAGAGTGAGCAAGATTCAACGTAGTCGTTGATATCTGATGCCGTTTCTCCACCAGAGGTCATGGAGGCGTTTGCCGCGTCATCACCGTATGCGTTCAAGGTGAAGTCCGTGACCGTCACGTCAGAAGCATCGCCAGCCGTAGCCGTGAAGCCAATGACAGAAACGTTCTGCGTACCGTCAACCGTGGTCACGCTGGAAGGCGTGCTGGCCAAGGCAAAGGCCAAGGTAGCGGCACGGGCAACCTGGTTGTAACCAGTCATGTCTGATCCCGGAACGATATCTGAAGTGGCCAAGGCATCACCGTTGGAATCTTCCGTGGTCAAGCCACTGATGTCGAAGATGGCGGCAACTGCCGTAGCGGAAGCGATACCGTTGTCAATATCCGCAGTGACAGCCAAATTGATGGTTTCACCTGCGTTTGCTGACCAATCATCAGTGAAGTCAATGGTCTGGCGGGCATCATTTGTGCCATCAGCGCCACAAACCAACGTTACGCAGTCAAGCTCCATCGGACCCATGACCACAGCTCCGGTGTCGGAGTTAATGATCTTGATGTCCTTAAGGTTTCCTTCTGCGCCCGTGTTGATAAGACCTGCGGTGTCATCTGAAGAATCATCACCGGTATCGGTAGCATCACCATCAGCGTCGTCATCGGCGCCAACAATAATGTCCATATCCTTAATAGTGACGAACTGGGAAGCTGTCATGGAAAACTTCAGGAGAACCTGATCCTGGGAATCCGTCTGGATGTCTCCAGCAGACGGGCCATTGAAAGCAAACGTCAGTTTGCCTCCCTTAACCGTGCTCCAGGAGCACTTGCCAGAAGCGGACGTACAGGTTGTACCGTCATAGGTACCGGAGGTACCCGTGTCAACGGAGAGTCCAAAGCCGAAGTCACCGCCAATGGCGATCACGTCAACATCATTGTCAATGAAGACATGGACTTCATCATTTGCCTGACCGCCAACGTCTGCAGTAACGGAGAAGATGTTATTTCCACCTTCTGCGATTGCAAACGGATGAGCGGAGAGATCAAACAATACTGCATCACCAGACGTGTTCACGCCCTGTGCCACGAGGACGGTGCCGTCCCAAAGGCGGTAATCAGCGTGATCAGCTGCATTATCAATCTTGAGCGTGACGCTCGTGACGGATGCAGACTCAGAACCGTTAGCAGCTATCTTGAATTCACCAATCTTGGCGTCCTGCTGGCCAATCGTCGGGCTGGAAATGGTTCCAGTCTTTGTGATGAGCAACGTGCCTGCATCAGAACCGGTGAAGGTAAAGATGTTGCCCGTGATTGGGAAGGAACCGGAAACCGCGCCTCCTGACACAACGTCAGCAGCGGCGGTGATCTTGAAACCAATGGTATCAGCGGCTACCTGGGAGGTGGAAGTGGTGATGCGCACCGTGTAGGTGTGCGTTGCACCGGCCGCGATAGCCTTGTTCAAGTTGTTGAAGGAAACCTGGCGAGTGGAAGAGTTCACCGTGCGGGACTCCGTCAAACGCGTGCTGCCCTCATAGAGGTACGTGTTGCTGATGTTGTTGGTGGAACCAGCTCCAATCATGGAGAGGGTTACGCCATTGAACGTAGCAGCTTCCGTACCTGCCTTCACCGTGAAGCGGAAAGCCTCAACAGCGTTGGCGCCACCCGGGAGGGAAGCACCGGCGGGCATGGAGGAAGCAGCGGAGACCGTGAGGCCACCCGTTGTTACACCAGAACCCGATTCTGTCTGAGCGCCATCAACCACGGAGAGTTCCTTGATTGTGAGGTCAGTACCTGCGGTAAGAGCGGCGTCATCAACTCCGGATCCATCCATGACGAACATGGTGTTAAATCCGTTAGCTGAGAAACCAGCCGTGGAAACCAAGCGCTTTGCACCATCCCACGCGAGATAGGTGTTGCCGGCCTTGGAGTACAACATACCGTTATACGCCGTGGAGGTCATGAGTGACGTACCAACGGTGTAATCCGTGAAGAACACATCTGGGACGTCAGTGATACGCTGATTCCAGTCGGAACCTGCGTAACCAACTGCTACGGCCTCAGATTCAATCCAATGCATCATACCGTTGCGAGCAACGGCGTATACCTTTGGATCTGAAGTCACCTTTACCCAATACGTACCCGGGCGCATTTCTACGTTACCACCAAGGGTGATATCGGAGATCGTGCTGTCAGAAACCGTCATGACATGGCTGAAATCCGGAGCTCCGGAGGCAGTCATGTACCAAGACTTATAGGTGCTCACGTTTGGAAACGTGTAGCGCATACCATCGTAACCGTAGTAGTAGACCGTTGAGAGCGAAGCGCTCCTAATCAGGTCTCCAGCGGAGGCTGCTTGTGTCGTACCAGGGTTCACGAGAACGCCAGCACCGATAGAGAAAGCGATCGTGGCCGCAGCTACTGCTGCGGAAAGCGCGCGCTTACCCGTGTCTAGAACATGTTGCATAAATTTACCTAATCCTTTTTATCCCCGTAAAGGGGTAAAGAATAGAGGCAATCACCAGACCATGCGGTCTCGACCTTTGAAAGTGTTACCCGGGACGCGATAACGCGATCCCTTTCCGAGAGACGTCTGTGGGACATCTCCCGTGAAGGAAGTGGGTTATGAGGTGGGTTATTGAGTAGGTTATGGAGTGGGTTAGACCCTGACGCTAGGAAGGGTCTAGAGGTGGTGCTATTGGAACTTCTTTTTTGACGGCTTCCTCAGTTGCTTTCGCGGCGGCTGCGGTGGCGGCATCTTTAGCGGCCTGGACGTCATCAAGCGTGGTTGTAATCATGAACTCTATGTCGGCAAGTTTTCCTTCAAGGGCTAAGAGCTCGCTGTCCACTCCTTGTAATGTGTCAAAGGCTGATCTGTATCCTCCGGCTGCAAAGCCGTTCATGGCTTCCGGAATTTGCAGGCGGGTTTGTTTAATGATGAGGGTCATGTGCCGGAGATCATCCGCCGTTGGCACTCCACCAATGCCTTTGAAGACCACGTTGCCACTGATGGTGTCGGTAATTGTGGCGATTCTATGCTCGTCAAATGTTTGTCTTGCCTCAATTGCGCCAAGTTCTTTCTTAAACATTTCTTTCAATTCTTGGCCTGAGCGCTGGGTGGCTGAAGCTTCATGGACGTCTACCGCAACGGTAGTGGCGGCTTCCTGTGTATCTTTTGCGGCCTGTTTGGCTACCAGCGCTTCCTGCCCCGCCTCTGGCTGTTCACTAGCGGCCGCGTTCTGATCAATCACGGTCTTCATGGCATCAATTTTGTTCTGCACATCTGTAACAACCGCAAGGGCTTGGCCAGATTCAACCGTGCCCTTCAAACTCTTGAGATCGGCTGAAGCCTGAGAAAGTTCAGTAGCGTATTCATGCATTGCAGTCTTGGCCAATTCGAGGTGGGCGACGCGAGCGTCGCCCGTACTACGCAGTTGCGTTGCTTCGTCCAATCGGCGCTCAGCGAATTCCGTGTGGAGGACTGCCCTTCTATCAAGTGAGGCAAGTCTTAGCTGGGCTTGTTCAGTGATTCGCTTCACCGAGTAGAGCGTATCGCCAGGAAGGCTGTTTGAGGCCGCGCTCACGGTAGAAAGACTGCCGGAGAAAAGGACAAGGGCGGAGACACCAATGGTGACGGGCTTTGAGATGAAAGAACCAAGATACCAAGAGACATATGAAGGAGCGGTCTTCTGAACTGGAGCATCAACAGAAATACGGGCCATGAGGCGGGACTTCATTGCCTCATGCGCAGAAAACGAAAGCGCCCCGGCCTTGGGGTCATTTTTCAAACTGCTTAATTTAGCGAAGAGGTTTGACACAGGTCTTGTAGGGCTTTTTTTGCTCGGTGAAGTAAGACGCGGACACTATTAGGAGTTCTGTCGAGTATGCCGGCCATCTCACCCACGCTCATCTCATTTAAGTAACGGAGGACGAGTACTTCTCTAAACTCGTCTTTCAAGGACTTGAGCTTGTCGAGCAAATCGTCACTCTCAAGCTTGCTAGCTACGTTGTCTTCGAGCGCTTCTTTCGAGGGGACCCGTTCAAGGACTTCCTCAGACACTTGATCCACGGGCGAGTTTCGACGATAGAAATCGGCGACAAGGTTTCGAGCTATGCGAAAGAACAGGGCGCCAGCGTTATCAACACTGCTTGAAGTCATGTACTCCCAGCTTCTCAAAAATACCTCGCTTGTCAGCTCATCTGCATCTTCTGCGCGCGGGACCTTGAACACAAGGAACCGGCGGACGCGATCAGCGTGCATGTCATAGAGCTGGCCATACGCGTCTGTGTCTTTAAAACGATAGACGCGGAAGGCAAGAAATTTTTGGCGGTACGCTGACATGTATATAGTCGTTTGGAAAGAGAAAACATTACAGCCGGAGTAATAAGGGGCTAATGTAACAAGCGAATCGTGCATGGTCAACGGTTCTGCTCATTACACGCTTGACCACTCCCCCAGCATTGTCTACACTGGCATGGTCAAAGAAAAAGTTTGTCCACACTAGTGTAACGCTTATGCAAACCCCTATCCGCCTCTCAGTCTCAGAAGCTGCTAAACTTTTTGGCGTAAGTGCCAGAACTGTTCGGCGAGCGATCACAGACGGGGCTGTAACCTATATAGTCGTTCAAGGGCGGTATAAAATTACATTCGACTCCCTTTTGAAGTGGAGCCAGGAAACCACCACAGTCAAAAACAAGATGAACAAAACCGGCCTTGGCCAATACGTAGACCGCTGGAAGATCAAGAACAGGCTGTACTCGCCCAATCCGAAGGCGCTGGAAAATGAGTAATACAAAAACCGCCACTTCAGGCGGTTTTTGTATTACTCAACCGCCAGTGCGGGCTTGAGGTGCGAGGTCTTGTCCTCGTAAACCTTCACCGTCTTTTGCGCGATGCCGTCCCAGTTGAAAGTGTCTTCTACGTAGGTGCGGGCCACGTGGCCTATGGCGGCGGCTTTCATAGGTTCAGCCGTGAGCTCAATCATTTTGTTCTTAAGATCGTCGATGTTGCCGACCTTGAATGGCAAGCCGTTGTCACCTATGGCTTCCATGTTCTCAGGAATGTCTGAGGCAATAACGGCCTTGCCATAACTCATAGCTTCAAGAAGCGCAATGGACATGCCCTCGCTCGTGGACGGATTCACAATAAAGCGAGCGCCCATAAAAAGAGATTCAAGCGTGTCCCCGCGCTGGTAGCCGGTGAAGACCACAGATTCATCGCCAGTAGACATGCCCTTCAGTTCGCGCACATAGTCATCTGTAAAGGCGGAGTCGCCAACAATCGCGAGTTTAAGCGAGTGAAAAAGCTTTGGCTGTTCAGCGCGCGCTTTCTGCCAAGCGGAAATGAGCGTGTGCTGACCCTTGTGACGGACAAGACGAGCAACAACAGCAATATAGCCAAAAGGTTCAAGGCCAAAAGGCTTGAGCAAAATAGGGTCAGCAGAACAACGGCGCGGAGTGATACCGTTTGGAATAAACGTGGCCTGCACGCCGTATTCTGCAAGTACGTAATCTCGAAGTACTTTAGAGACCGTAATTGTTTCGTGCGGAAACGTCACCGCGGCCCGCTCGCCCATACGCAAGACCCAACGCGCAAAGCGGTTCCACTTTTCATGGAAGCGATCAATAGCATGGAAGGTCACAATCACTCTGGCACCCGGAGCAAGAATTCTTGGAATAAACGAAAGCAAGGCCTGGCCTACGCTGTGAAAATGGTACACATCTGGACGCACGAAAAGCACGGCGTGCATAGTGGCCAAAAACGTATGCGAAATTGCATCAAAATATTTTGTCTTAATGGACGGCAAGCGAATAATGCGAATGCCGTTATAGGCCTTCGTTCCACGGGGCGTGTACCAGTTTCTGGCATACGCAATGACCGTGTGGCCAGAGCGCACCAGGCGAGTACTCAATTCAGTGACGTGGGTTTCCACCCCGCCAAAGATACTCGGCACACCTTTTTGTCCAATCATGACAATTTTCATAACCGCCAATCTTAGCAGAAAAATGGGCTTTTGTCAAGCCAAAAACCACATTTCTTCGCTATTGTCAGCGGCAAGTATACCCTGATTCAAATGCTTGAAATTCCCATATCCCTCTCTTCTCCATCCTGAGCGAGAGCGAAGGATCCGCCCCTCACACGTGAAAGTCGGACCCTTCGCATAGCTCAGGGTGGGAATAATACTCAAGCTATTTGGGTTCAAGGACAATCACCCTCTTCGCGCCGTGTTCAGGATCCCCGCTGTTCCAATCGCCAATGGCGTTCATGAAGACGGAAGTGTTGTAGGAATAATTCTCGCCGTGCCTGGTGCCGGGGTCATTCGTAATGAAGGTGTCTTTCGTGTACCCGCGGATGACAAGCATGTGATAGAGCGGGCCCTCGCCAGTGAAAAACGGGTTGCCCAGCTTCCGGCCGGCAGCGGGAGCAACGATGGGATCGCCTTTTTTGATCAAGGCTTTAAGCTCGTCAACTGTCGGATTATCGATCACCCTGGCCGTAAACTTATCCGAATATTTTTCGAGTGTGGCCACCGTCTCGGCCGACGTCATACTCAAACCATAGCCGAGTGAATTCTCGATGTCCGTCATCTTGGCGTATTCATCTTCTGCAAACTGCGGGTCAAGCGTTTCAGCTTTTGTGCCTTGGTAATACTCGACGGCCATTAACAGCGAGGCCTCTTCACATGTTTCTTCATGGTAGGCGTCCCATTTCATAAAGGGAGCCTGCGAAGAGAACGGGACGGAGAGATTGAATTCGACGGCTGAGGGAGGAGGAACCACCGGTGGAGCTGTTGGAATTATCGAGGGGACCAATGCCGGAGGCAAGGCTACCCCTCCTGGCGTCGGGGTGGGAGTGGTTGAGTTATCGCTAGAAACAACCTCGTCGTGCGTAACCGAAGGGACAGTGGCGGTGGGAACGGTGGGACGCGAAAAGTACGCCTGGATTCTTAATCCGCCGGCCACCACAAGAACAATGAGAAGCGGAATAAATGCCTTCCAAGAAATCGGTGTTCGCGTTTGCATATAAGTTTCCCATCCCGAGCCATGCGAGGGATCCGACTCTCACATGTGAGGGGCGGATCCTTCGCTCTCGCTCAGGATGGGAACCGTCAATTATCTAAGATGTTTCTCGGCCCATTCTTTCAAAACGAGCGTGGCCCGCACGTCATCTTCGTTGTACTCGATAATATCTTTGAGCGAGGCCTCATCAGCCTGTGTCAACCACTTCTCAAACCATAGCACGGAATTCAAACCAGAGGCATCTTCATGGCGCCAGCGGAAACCAAGAAACTGAGCAATATCCTTGAGGCTGTAAAACGACAGCGGGAAAACCACGGCCTCGCGCAGACGCACAAGCAAATCTACGCCCTGCTCTTCGAGCATGGAAATGACTTCAATCGGCGTGTCATATTTCTCGCCCAGCTCTTTGAAAGTCGCTTGTTCGCTCCAGCCGTAGTGATACATGGGCACGCCGGGATACTTTTTCATGAAATCAACAAACTCTTCCCAGGCTCGGCGTTCATCCTTCGGATCTTTCGCCAGGAAGGAGTGATACACATCAATGCCATGACCCTTCTCAAGCACTCCAAAAAGATAATGCACGTTGCGCAAGGGATCGCTTTCTACATCGACAATAAGAATGAGTTCTGACTCCGGCAGATCAATTGCGCCAACGCGAAGATACCGGTTTTCAGCGAGTGCTCGCGCCTGGAGATGCAGGAAGTCGAGACGATCCCTCGTCACGCCGGTAACTCGAGCCGCCACGAGATCAACGTTCACGCGAGCGAGCTCGGACACCGTTTTGAAACCGGCAGATTCAAGCTCCTTCACTTCGCTTCGCCAGATGCGGTTCAACCTGGAGAGCGAGTCGCACTCGATTGATTCATTTTTGCAGACAGAAAACCAAGGCGACTGTTTGCAATCGCTCGTCAAAAAATGGGGCTCTTCGCTTCCGTCGAGGATCCGCTCAATCGCATCGAGGGTCAACCGGTATTTCACAAGCGTGTCCTCGAGCAAGTATGACTCTATCTCCCCCGTGGCCCGCATCACGTACCCCTGCACTGGTTTTGTCCCCTGGAGCAGGCCGAGCAATTCCGCGTAAAAACAACCCTGCATTCTGAACTCGTCCTTCAAGTGTCTTGAGCGCTTGATGTCGCACGCTACATAGTAATAGTTGCCGAGCTTGGACTTCCCTTCTACGCGCTCTAACAGGTCAGGACGAGCCACAAATCGGCCGTGCACAAGAGCCCCCGAGTAGATGCTCGGCGTTCCCTTTTTCATTTCAGCGAGGGTTTGCTCAAAAGCGAGTTCAATATCGTCGGCCGAAATTTCCACAACATTGCGAGTCTTCAAAAGCTCGCGCTCTACAACTGGCAAAAGACCGTCCTGCTGGAGACGGTCTTTCAAATCGTTCTCTCTGCCCTCCCCCTTGGCGTCATGCGCAATCCAAGATGGGCATTTGAGATACTGGTAGAAATGTCTTTCGCTGATGGTTTTCATTTTGCATCTTCAACCGTCACTTTCACCATCTTCTGTTCTGCACGCGGACGGTCACTGCCGTCAACGGGAGTTTCTGCGATGGCATCCACGAACTCCATGCCCGAAATCACTTTGCCAAAAATGGTGTAGAGATGATCCAACGGTACGTCTTTATGCATGATGAAGAACTGACTGCCATTGGTATTCGAACCGGCATTAGCCATAGCGAGTGTTCCGCGCGTATACGTTCTGGCGTCCTTCAGCTCGTCAGCGAACTGGTAGCCAGGACCGCCGGATCCCGTTCCTGTTGGATCTCCGCCCTGGATCATAAAATCTTTGATCACTCGATGAAAAATCAGGCCATCGTAATAGCCCTGCTTAGCCAGCGAGATAAAGTTGGACACGGCCAGCGGAGCGGTGTCCGGATAAAGTTCGAGCACGACGTCGCCCTTTGCGGTAGTGATGCGAACTTGCTTCTTCTCAATTTCGCTTGCCGGCAACTTACCAACTGACGAATATGCCTTCATAGGTTCGGTTGTTTTTTGAGACAAAGAATCCGACGCTGGTTTTACCACAACATCGGAAATTCCGGTAGGTTCGTCTTTCGAGGTCGTCAAATCAGTCGTAGAACTCTGGACACAACCGGCGCCCAGCGTCATGACAAGAAAGGCAACAGAAACAAGAGGCGCGAATCGCATATTGTGGAAAATTATCTGGAAGAAAGCATGGTCTGAAGCTGAGCAACCTTGGCCTGCTGGAGGTTCAGAGCGTAGACCGTAGTAAAGAGCACAGCGGAGAGCGAGAAGACCAGAACGAGCATGAGCGCAGTCAGATCATGAGAGCCGATCGGCAACATGTTACAGCTAGAACACGTACCGCCGGCATGTGATTTTGCGGACACGGACACGGTTTTTGTTTTCATAGATGCGCGCGGTTTTTTGATTGATGTAATAGGTGTAGACATAGCCTCCTTGTTATTAAACGGGGACAAAGAAAATTTCGTCCCTGAAGAATGTTGATTACCGCGAAAGTATATCATAGCTCTTAGCGCTCATTATACACGCCCTCTGCTCCCACCCCGACGTGAGGAGGGGTAGTATTTCTAGGGCTCGAGGTTTGTTTAGGCGATACTCTTTTTTGTTGGCTGTTTCAAAAAGTTTTGCTTTGACACAATCGGCCGGCCAAGTTTTTTCTCAAGTTGTTTTCTTGCACCGCCGGCAATTGTGCCACCGGCTCTGGCGTCGGCTTTGAGTTTCTTTACGCCTTTCGAATTCTCGTTGCGATGGATCTCCGTAGTCGAACGCTCACCGAGCATGTTAAAGATGAGCTCGAAATCATCCATATGATCGCGCAGATTCTCGCGTTTCAAGCCCTTGAGCTTTTTGTACTCAGTTGGCGTAACCCCAAAAGTGGCTTTAGAGATTTCTGCCGTCAAAATCTCATAATCGCCACTTTCTTTGGCCCCGCGATTTTTCCATTCGTCCGTAAGCTCTTCGCGGATGACGATTCCGCGCATGCGCTTCTCAATCCAGTCTTCGTTGTATCCCTTCAGCTTGTAGAGTATGCGGGTACGCTTTGTTGCGAGTTCGGGATTCTCGATCTCCTGCACACGCTCAAATCCAACCTTGGCAAGCCAACGCTTGAAGGGTTCTGCTTTAGGAGAAGGAACAGATTGAATTATGCGAAACATGCCCTCAATATCAGCACAATCCGTCTCTCGCATCTTCCCGTCCGGAGCTTCCAATTTCAACTGGTGACATTTTGTCACCACTTCACTTCCCTCTTCTCGTAGCCGTTGAGATAACTTATTCCAATATTTTCTCGCCACATAATCATCCTCCTGGTCAATGAGCGCCCGAATAACATCCACCACCGAAAACCACCACTCACCATTGACAAGTGCCTTGCGTATCTCCTTACCCTTGAACAATGCAATGTGGTTGTTCGTCATATGTTCGTATCATACCACATCTGAAACACTTCCCTGCCAGCCCCAATCTTTAATAACTTTCGCCAGCTCCTCCTTCAAATCCGCTTTGCCAAGTTTGCACTCCTGAAACGGCCCGCTAAAAAATGGCTTCATCTTGTCCCATATAATGCCGTAGGCTTCCTGGATACGAGCCGAGAATTTCGGCGAGAGAAGCGTCATGCCGTCGGCGTCAAAGAGAATAGCCTTGTAGGTCATAAACTATGATTTTGGTTTTCGACTCAGCCCGGCGTAAACAATCCTCTCCATCGGTAAATACTGCTTGGACATGCCTTTAATACACGCATGGATATATTCATCTTGAGTTTTCTTGGCCCAGTCAATCGGATAGTATCCACTGTTTACTACCAAGAGATCAAGGAACAGACGAATCGTTCGGCCATTTCCTTCCCGGAAAGGATGAATCGCATTCAGCTCGCTATGTAAGAACGCAACCTTCTTTGCCATCTGCCTCTTAGTATCACTGTCCTTCGGGGTGTTGAGCTTAAAACTAGCCTCAAACTCTTTCAGTGAGGTTGGCAAATGAGCCAAAGCGGCAAACTGCATTCCATTCTTAGCAATGTCCACCGTTCTCACCTTTCCTGCCCAAGTATAGAGCGGGGAAAGAAAATACTGATGAATCTCAAAAAGTGTCTTGGGGCCAAATCTCATTCTACCCTGAGCAAGCAAATCAAAAAAATACTCGTATGCATCAGAAAAAAGATGTGTTTCGGCATCATCAAGCGCTGCTTGAGTATGAATTCCGAGTTTATTTTTCAAAACTTTACCATCCATCCCAGATGCTTCACCGCCTACACTATAGCGAGAATGCTCTGCCATAGCGTTTTAATACCTTAATAATTGAGGCGTTATTCCTCGCTCTGGCCACGCTCTGCCCCTCCATTTTTGAAGATTGAGCCACGGCCTTCTTTATAGCAATTTTGGAAATTGAGACGCCTTTGGTCATACAAAAACCATCTTTATATTATCTATATTCTATCATTAGCTACTTATAATATCAATCTACCCTTAGCGTTTCAAATATTCCTCCCGGCTCATCACCTTTCTCAGGTCAGTAAATTTGTCGAGACAGACGATTCCCTGCAGATGATCATACTCATGCTGAATACATTTTGCGAGTAAGCCGTCCGCGGAAACGGTGAACGGTTTTCCGTCAGCATCGTATGCTTGAATGGTAATTTTTGACGGTCGTTTCACGGGACCGAATAATTGGCCATGCGCTAAACTTCCGCAACCTTCGTACAGGAGAGTTTTGGTTTTCGATAAAGCAATGATCCGCGGATTTATGTAGACGCAAAGTACTGAAGCTTCTTTGACTGCTTTTCGCGTAGCGGTCTTTCGTATTTCCGTCACAAAAATCTGCAACTCACTCCCAATCTGCGGGCCGGCCATGCCGATCAATCCGTGATGGCGCATGTGGGCAATGAGGGACGCAATGACTGATCGAGTTTCTGGCGAGGAAATATCTGTCACTCGACGAGCCTTCTGTCGGATAATCGAGTTCCCCACTTGAATGATGGGTTTCATTTTGAGGCTCATAGAATGTTGCATCATCTAAAGCTACACGGTAGCGATAGCGGAACTACCGTCTTCACAATAGATACATAAGACTCTTATGTATTTTTATTTCGCCCTCATTTTCCCCCTTCCTTTAGAAGATTCAGGATGACCTATTCCTCCCACGGCACTCCCCCACGGCCGAACATTCCATACGTCGCAGACGCGGCATATAACGGCCGACGGAGATTGAAACGCTCGACAATAGCTTCGGCGCGGAAATCAAAACGGTCTTTGACGAGATCCGAGAGATCCGTGCCGTCGCCACCGAGGGCCGAAAGCAAAACGGGATCGGCAATGCCAACGGCGTAGACGGCGTGAACAAGAACATTATTAGCGAGACCTTCTTTCACAAGTTCGCGCGCCACGTAGCGCGCCATGTACGTGCCGGCACGCGCGGGCTTCTGCGGGTCTTTGCCGGCCAGGGCCATACCGCCGTGCGGGAGCAAACCGCCGTACGCATCGGCGAGAATTTTTCGACCGCTAACTCCGGCGTTCAACGAAAAACCGCCGGCAGTAAACGGCCCGCCGGGGTTAATGAATAATTTTGCGCCTTCAACATCGCCAAGGATTGGTTTGACGGCATGCTCGAGCAAAAGATTTTGCACTTGCGAAAGCTCCATGTCTGCGCGGTGAGCGGCAATGACGGTCACGTGCTCGATTTTCTTTCCCGACATAGCCAACTGAATTTTGCCATCGGGCTTGAGCCAGGCAAAGTTCGGATCGCTACGCCGTAGATCGTCGATCCTTCGCGCGAGCGCGTGCGCGAAGACAACCGCGGGCGGAAGCATCTCACGCGTTTCGCGCGTAGCGTAACCATAAATGATCGCCGTGCCGTGCGCGCCCGCCACCCTGGGCATCATGGGCTTCAAGTTGTGCGTTGAGCTGGGTTTTTCAAGGTTTACAAAAAATTCAACTGGCTCGTTATAGCCCACGTCTTCATAGGCTTTGCGGGCAATCTCAGCCACGTCAAAGTCGGCCTTGGACTCGGCCACTCCCCCAAGCATGACCATCCCGTTAGAACCAAGGGCCTGAATGTCCATCCGGCTGACCGGATCCCGGCGCAAATACTCGTCCACCACGGATTCAACAATAATGTCGCAAATTTTGTCAGGATGACCAGCGAGCGGTGCCTCAACAGCCTTGAACATAGATAGGGAGAGTTTAGAGCAGGCCGTCCATTGACGCAATGCCCTCTTTTCCTTAGGATCTTTGTCTCGTTCCTTCCCACAGGAGTTTCCCATGGTCCCCAAGCGAGCAGACCCTGCGCGCCTGGCCAGGCCGCGCGCGAAAACCAAGACCCAACAGAACCGCGAGCTCTTTGAAGAGTTGGCTAAAGCCGACAAAGCCACGGCGGTCAGGCTACGGAATGAAATAGCTACTTTCAATCTGCCGCTCGTGACCACCCTGGCGAAGCAACAGCTTTGGCGCGCCGAGATGTCCAATATGACCCTGGAAGATCTCATCCAGGAGGGCTGTTTTGGCCTCATGACAGCCATAGACAAATTCGACCTCAGCCGGAACAAAGCGTTTAGCACCCACGCGGGCTGGTGGATCAGGCAGGTCATTTGCCGAAAGCTCGACGAAAATAGCGGTCAGCATGGCGGACGCATGCCCACCACCAAAGCCCAATTGATCGCCACGGTTAGGCGAGAGAAAACAAAGTTGGAACAGCAACTTGGCCGAATGCCCACGGAACAGGAGATCGTTAATCGCTTCGTGGATCCCGCTGATGCGGGCCAAAGGCGGTACAACACCGCGCAAAAGAACGTTCGCGGAGCACTCCGCCTGGCGGAACAACGCATCTTTGCTCTAGACATGGCAAATGATGAGGGCGAATTCCCTGGCCACAGCCTGATCCCGAGCGAGATAATATCGCCCGAAACGATTGCTACCGCCAGATCGGAACTAGCTGAACTCAATGATCTGCTGGCCACCATAAAAAGCCTCCTGGAAACACATGGCCACCGTGACGCGGATATCATGCGTCTCCGTCTAGGGATGGACGACGAAGAGATCCCTCCCCTTGAGTCCCTGGGAGAAAAATACGGCGTGAGTCGCGAAAGAATCCGGCAAGTGGAGCTGAAGGTCAATCGGCACATTAACCGCGTCATTCGCCCAAGAACAAGCTCATCGGCCGCTGAGCTGGTGCGTCGCCGTAGAAAAATCCTTGACCTTCTCAAGGGCAGTTACGTCTTTTAGCGCCCCGCCTCTCACCGGTCGATACCGGAACGGAGAGATGCCCGGGGCGTTTGTTGTTTTATTGACTTTTTCTCTTATTTTTGTTATTATTTTTGGTTACTCGTTCTGTAAAAAACCCTTTTGTTCGGAGGATGCTGTGAACAATAAATCCACGCTCAACGCCTGGCGGAACCCTACGGCCGTGCAGATGATCGCGGAAACCTGCCCGCACGACCAGGGAGACCTGATCAGCCTGCGGCAGCTCATCATGCTCGCCGTGGAAATCGAAGAGTGGTCGCGTTTTGAACGCCTGCTTTTCGCCGTTGCTGACCTGGCCGTGAAGCGCGCCGGCAGCAACGACTGGCGCGCAAAAAGCGTCCTCGACATGGGCACGGCATGGGGCATCGCAAAAACGAATGACGGATTCGCGCTGAAGCTCTCAGATGAGATCAGCCTGAAACTCATGCCCGAAATCATGCCCAAGGAATACCGGGACTCCCCAGCCCTGCGGGCCATCCTGCAGTTCCCGAACGGGAAGGCCGGCAAAAAGTTCAAAGACGCCGTGACCGAGCGCAAGAAACTGAACCGCTCCGTGTTCGGCAACGTCATCATGGGAGGCGTTCAGTTCTCTCCTGAACTCTACGTTCAAGGTACAGATGAATACGACATGATCTTCAGCCGGGAAGGCAGGGAACGGCTCGGCGGGCGCGCAACCGTAGTCAACCAGAACGTCTGGAATCGCGGTTCGTCAATCTTCATGATCGAACCGCTCCCCGGCGAAGCGCCAATCGTCTTCTACACGAACGGAAACGCCACCGGCCTGCTCGGCCTTCCCGAACCAAGCGAAGGAGTGAAACTCGTGCACTCCGACACGAGCGTGTTCGCCTCCGTGGGCCCGTTCTCGCTCGCCCTGCAGATCGATGACCGGCCTCAGCGATTCGCGCATCAGCGTCGGCGCGACCTGATCGCAGTCTTCGAGGACATGACGTTGCCCGTCGTTCCTACACGGCATGAGGACGAACTCGCAGGACTCGAAATGAGCTACGAGGATCTTCAGCCGAATCCGGATATTCGGGAACCGTCCGAAGACGAATACTAGCGCGAAAAAATACACGCGCCTGAGCGCCCCGCCTCTCACCGGTCGATACCGGAACGGAGAGATGCCCGGGGCGTTTGTTGTTTTATAACAGCTTTATAAACTCCTCACGGCTCAAACCTGCTTGGACCATAATTGATGCAACCACATCTCCGGGTAAATCAAACTTTGTATGAAAAGGAATCGTTACTCGAAGGGCGGATTTTGAAGAATGGCGAAGTTGGACATGGCTTCCCTTCTGATGATGGATGACGAACCCGGCGCGGAGCAGGGCTTGCAATACTTTTTTCGGCTTCAAGGACGGCAGCTTGCTCATATCACTAGACTGCAACAAGCATCTCTTCATGAATGAACGAGCGAGACGGGTGGAGCGTTTGCTTATCTTTACGTAAACCCTCAAGATGGCACGCAATCGCCTCATGAGCCATGTCACGAGCCTCTTCAAACGTTCGACCAAAAGTCACTACTCCTGGCAACGAGGGAGCCGTTACCTGATAACCCCCGCGCACTTTTTCATAAAGCACGGTCACCGCAAATTCTTCTGTGGTTGTAACCGGTTTAGACTTCATATATTCAAAGAATAGCGGATGGAAGCAGGAGCGTCAATTTGACCGTTCTCTGTTTCTCGTGTATACTCCTCTCTTAGATATTTGTGCCATTTCAGGCACCTCGAACTCCGTTTTTTTGCAGATTTTGCAGCTAAAACATAGGGGTCCGGGTATCATCTAATACCCCTATGGTTAACGCCTCAGAGGCCCAAAGCGTCAGCTTTGATGACCTCCCATTGGCGCCCCAGATCAAAGAGATCTTGGCCGCCCTCAAGTTTGTTACGGCTACTCCTATTCAAGCAAAAGCAATTCCCGTGGCCATGGCCGGCACGGACGTTATTGGCATTGCGCAAACCGGCACGGGCAAAACGCTTGCGTTTGGCGTGCCAATGATTGAACGCCTGGCGCGCCACAAGGGTCGAGGCCTCGTAATCCTGCCAACGCGCGAGCTTGCCCTCCAAGTTGAGGAAGAGCTCCAC
This sequence comes from Patescibacteria group bacterium, assembly GCA_041660165.1. GTDB lineage: Bacteria > Patescibacteriota > Patescibacteriia > UBA9934 > UBA9934 > JAGORL01. The sequence continues at coordinate 51,806 of JBAZWW010000006.1, forward strand.
AAAATTGGCGGAAAAATTGGCATGAAGACGGTTGTCCTGATCGGCGGTGCCAACATGGGCAAGCAGATTCGTGATCTAAAAGCCAAGCCCCACGTCATCGTGGCTACTCCCGGTCGTTTGATTGACCACATGGAGCAGAAGACCGTCAGACTCGACGAAGTAAAAATTCTTGTCCTCGACGAAGCTGACCGCATGCTGGACATGGGTTTCGCTCCCCAGCTTAATAAAATTTTGATGACGGTGCCGAAGGAACGCCAGACGCTCCTTTTCTCTGCCACTATGCCCCAGGACATTGTGTCCATTGCCACCAAACACATGAAGACGCCGGTCCGCGTGGAAGTGGCCCAACAGGGTACGGCCGCTGAACGTGTTACGCAGGAACTCATCATGACGGAAAAAGTAAACAAGCTGTCATTGCTCGCGGCCCTTCTTAAGGAGTACGCCGGCACAGTCCTTGTCTTCTCCCGTACCAAACACGGTGCTACCAAAATTTGCACGGCCGTAAAAAAGATGGGCCACACAGCTGCCGAGTTGCACGCTAACCGCTCACTCAGTCAGCGCCGTGAGGCATTAGACGGTTTCAAGATTGGCAAATACCGCGTCTTGATTGCTACGGACATCGCCGCTCGCGGAATCGATGTTAAGGGAATCGAACTGGTTATCAACTACGATCTCCCTGATGCTTCAGAAGATTACGTCCACCGCATTGGCCGTACCGGCCGTGCTGGTAAGGAAGGTAAGGCAATTTCTTTTGCTACACCTGACCAGATGCAGGATATTCGTTCGATCGAGCGCCTCATCCGCATGAAGCTCCCGGTGTCCCGCCGTACAAACTTGCCGCGCGTGGATTTCCCCGCCTCTACGTACGCTCCATCAGCACCTACGTCATCCCGCCCACCGTACCGGAAATTCGGTTCGTCTCAGGGAGGAGAGCGTTCAGCTCCGCGTTCACGCCCGTTTGGTGCCAAGCGGTTTGCACCCGACCAAGGCGGGGTTTCAAGCCCCGCATTCGTACAGGGCAAAACAACCCCAACCGTGGCGCAATCAACCGCCCCGCGTACTGAAGGCTCCCGCCCGCCGTTCAAACGCGACGGCTTCAAAAAGTCCGGCCCAGGAGGCAAAAAGCCCCGCGGTTTCCGCAAGTATGAACCCGCCGCCCGCTTTGATGAAGACTCTGACAAGGGTCCCTCAACCGGCCAGTACTCGTTCAAGACAACGATCTAAATAACCGAAAACCACTCGCCATAAACGAGTGGTTTTCTCTTTATCCCCACCTCGATAACGAATCGCTTAAAACCATGTTGCAATAGAAGGGTCAGAAATAGCAAACTCCCCATTTAGTTGGCGGAGTTTTTGTTTGTTTTATTCGATAAAAGGAGGCCTATGTAGAAAACTATCCGTGAGCTATACTTTATTCAGTAATACCTTTCGTATGGATAAACAGGAATTTACACAGATACTCACCCAGGCTCTCTCCGACCAATCTCGCGATCTGCGCGAGTACACTGATCAGCGCGTCTCTGCTTCGGAAAGACGAATCCTTGATGGCGTGGGCGAAATGTTCGATGGCCTGAGTCCGCAGTTCAACAATCACGAGCGCCGAATTCTAAAACTTGAGAAACTCGTCCACGCCACATAATGCCCCACAAAAATCCCGCCGTGAGGCGGGGTTTTGTTATTTCGCCTTGAACGAAGCGAAGATTTGATCAATGTCCTTCATCTGCTCCACATACTTGTCCTGCCGACCGTCATAAATGTAGGACCAAGGACCGGTTTTCGCCACGACGCCTCCGTAGAAAGCGCTCGTCGCATTACTGCCGAGGAGTTTCTCTGTTGGGTACTTGGCCATCTTTGACTGGTCTTTCAAGTCGATCGACATGATGGCAAACAAGTACAACAAGTCCTCGCCCTTTGGTTCGTAATAAAATGCGCGGGATTTTCCAGGCACGTCATAGGCCAAAAATTCTTCCTTTGGCCCATAGCCGTCAAAGTCCTCAAAGTTCTTAATCCCCATCCAACGTTCCGGAAATGAAAACGAATAGCGAGGATCCTCCGTAAACTCGAAGGTCAAAACCTTGCTCGGTGGTGTCTCAATGACAACGTCAGGAACAGTGTAGTTCGAAGCCGGCGCTGGAATGGTCGAGGACTGAGCGCACCCGACGCCGAGGAGCATGAGAAGCGCGATCGACAAAAGTGATTTTTGCATATGGGGAGATGGTAGCACAAAAATAGCCAGCGGACGGAGAAGTAAACTTATCCCCACCTCGCCCAGCAAACACCTTAAACCATGTTGCAATAGAAGGGTCAGAAATATCAAACTCCCCATTTACTTGGCGGGGTTTTTGTTTGTTTTATTCGGTAAAAGGAGGCCTATGTAAGAAATCGTCAGTGCGTTATACTTTATTCAATAAGCATCTCATATGAATGAACAGATAATTCAGAAATTACTAACCCAGGCGCTTACGACCAATAACAAGGTCCTTCTTGGCCAAGTCAAGGAATATACCAATCAGGCCTTGGCCGATCAATCCCGAGATCTCCGAGAATATACCGATATGGAACTTAAAAGAACAAGGCAAGAAATCCTCGAAGGCGTAGGCGAAATGTTTGATGGCCTGAGCCCGCAGTTCAATAACCACGAACGGAGAATTCTCAAACTAGAAAAACTTGTTCATGCATCGTAACAACCTAGCAAAACTCCGCTCCACATGGGCGGAGTTTTAGTTATCCCCATGACATTCTTGCGTTCGGTTTCCGTTCGGTTATGATAAGGGTAGACAAGAACAGATCGCGAACAAGTGATCTGAGATAATTTACACATATATGGCTCCTCTGCCGCCACTCACTAAGAGACAGCGAGACGTGCTCGACTGTATAGAAGCCTTTGTGAGAAAGAACAGCTACACGCCGTCGTACCGAGAGATCGCCGAGAAGCTGGGTCTCTCTTCACCGGCCACTGTTCATCAGCACATTAAGGCGCTGTGTGAGAAGGGCATCATCAATACGGGCGAGCACGGGATCGCGCGCTCGATCGAAGTCGTCGAGACAGAACTCGTCTCCCCGCTCGCCATCATGCTCCCGCTTTCAGGATTGATTACCGCGGGCGAACCGATCGAAGCGATCGAAGACAGGGAGACGATCGCCGTGCCAACAGACTTCGTGCTTGACCCAATGAATTCGTACGTGCTCAAAGTGAAAGGACGATCAATGATTGAGGACGGGATTTTTGACGGAGACTTCGTCGTCATCGAAAGAAATCCTTCGCCGAAAAATGGAGACATTGTCGTGGCCTTACTCGACAATGCATACGCAACGCTCAAACGTTTCTACCGAGAGAAAGACCATATCCGTTTACAACCCGCCAACAGCTCAATGAAACCTTTCATTATCAAAGGGGACATCAATATCCAGGGAATAGTAAGAGCAGTGTTAAGAAAGTTCTAAAAAACTCATATGTCAATCCTCGCCTTACGCCGCTACCAAGTGGCGCCGGATTATTGCATCTCAGTTGTGACCGTGAGGGATAAGAAACAGCGAGTTTCAAAACTCAGAATTCACCGCCGAAGAATAAGACAAACGTTTCGAACGATCCTCGCGCAGGTTTCGCTGCCCCGATACGTCACGTTCAAGCATAAGCTCCGATAATTCATAGCAACCAATACTATCCCTCCTCACGTCGGGATGGGAATAAATCCTATGCACGAATACGTGAATGATCCGATTGATGTGTCCGTGGATTTTGCGGGACGGAAGGTACGGCCCAATAAGGTTCGCTGGGGGCAACGGGATTACTTGATCAATAAGATCAATTTAGTTCACGGCGCCAGAGAGGGAGCCAAGCGAATCTTTTACTTCTCGGTCTCGGACGCCGCGAACTTTATGAAATTACGGCTTGATACGGAAACGCTTGAGTGGAGGCTGGTCGAGGTTTATTCGTCCTGATATGCCCATCATCCTGCACATCGACTTCAACTCATTCTTTGCGTCAGTCGAACAGCAGGCGAATCCCTTTCTTAGAGGAAAAGCAATCGCTGTAGCGGGTAAGGGCCGAGAGACCATCGACCCCCTCCCGGCCTCCCCCTTGGAAAGGTGGAGGGGCCATACTGAACGAGTCGACATCGGCAAACTTCAGTTTGCTAGATCTGTAGTCACTACTGCCTCACGCGAGGCGAAGAAGCGCGGGGTAAAAACCGCCATGGCCACGTGGGAAGCCAGGAAACTGGTACCCGATTTACTCATCATCCCCGGAGATCCGCACAAATACAGCGAAATCACCGCCCGGATGATGGCCATTCTTCGCAGATACGGTGACGCGGTAGAACAGTTCAGTGCGGATGAAGCCTTTGCGGACATCACCTGCGCCTCAGGCGGAGATTATTTTGGCGCAGCTCTTTTAGCCGAACGCATTCGCGCGGATGTGCGCGCAGAATGCGGAGAGTGGTGCACCGCCTCACTCGGAGTCGCGCCAAACCGCCTTGTAGCAAAACTGGCAAGCGAATCTCAGAAGCCGGACGGACTGACGATTGTCCCGCCGGATGACGTGCTTTCTTTTATTGACTCTCGACCGCTCGCTGATTTCTGCGGTATCGGCCCGCGCATCGAACAGAGGCTCGCGTCTCTTGGCGCAACCTCAACAAAAACTCTGCGAGAACTTCCCCGCGAAAGACTGCTCGTAGCCTTCAAAAAGAGTTACGGTGACTGGCTGTACTTCGCGGCTCGCGGTATGAGCGACGACAGAGTGGTTGACGAAACCGAGGATCCCAAATCTGTCGGTCACTCGTACACCTTTCCGCAAAGTCTAGAAACCGAAAATGACGTTCGCCGTCACCTCCTTGGTCTGGCCGATCGCGTCTCTTGGCGGATGCGAAAACAGGGACTCGCCGGAACGCACATCAGCGTCTATGTCCGCTATGACGACATGGACAGTGTGGGGCTCGGCAAAAAATATAAAGAGCCAATGTTTGATGGCTTAACGATTACAAAAACGGCGCTCGCCCTTCTTCTCCCTCGGCTATCCCTCCCACGAGGGATCCGTCTCCTTGGCGTCTCAGTATCCGGCCTCGTGAAACTTCCTGGAGCGAATCCGCTTTTGCGAGCTGAGGCAAGAAACCAAAGCGCGCTCCGGTCGCTCGACAAAATCTCCGAGAGATATGGCAACGGGACATGGCAACGCTTGAGTACGCTTGGCGTCATCTTTAAGGAGCGGACAAGCGGATGGCATTATGACCATGAAGTTTAACCGCCCACTTCTTCTTCAATCTCAAGCAGTCTATTATATTTTGCCAACCGTTCAGATCGCGACGGCGCGCCCGTCTTGATGTACTCGGCATTCACGGCAACCGCAAGATCAGCAATGGTTGTATCAGTTGTTTCTCCCGAACGGTGCGAGATGACAATTTTGTAGCCGTTTTTTTGCGAGTACTGAATAGTGTCCATGGTCTCAGATAGCGTGCCAATTTGATTGGGTTTGACGAGAACCGCATTAGCAATCCCCTCGCTAACCCCGCGCTTCACGCGCTCAATGTTCGTTACGAACAGATCGTCCCCGATAAGCAACAACTGGTCGTTAAGCCGTTTGGTCATCTTCTTCCACTCATCCCACGAATCCTCAGACAAACCATCCTCGATGGATAGCATTGGGTACTTTTCAAGCCACTCTTCATACAGCGCGATCATTTGATCGGCGGTAAGTTTTCGGCGATCGGTATTCAAAATGTACAGGCCGGTGCGCTCGTCAAAAAACTCGCTGGCCGCTACGTCAATACCAAAATGAATCTGCTTGCCCGGTTTGTAGCCGGCCGACTTAACCGCTTTGAGCAAATACTCGAGCGCCTGCTCGGTCTTGCCAACATCCGGCGCGTATCCGCCCTCGTTGCCGACATCTGTATCGAGCCCATCCTTCTTCAAGACATCGCCGAGCGCGTGGAAAATCTCACTCCCTGCCTGTAACTGTTTCGAGTACTTCTTAATGCCGTCGGGAATGATGATGAACTCCTGCATGTCGAGGTTAGTATCCGCATGACGCCCGCCGTTAAAAACGTTCATGAGCGGGATCGGCAACTTATAGGTTCTGTGCTTAATGCTGTAAACATCGCGCAAGTACACATACAGCGGAAGCTTCGCTCGGCGAGCACCCGCGTGCGCACAGGCCATGGAGACGCCAAGGATAGCGTTCGCACCCAGCTTACGTTTGTTATCCGTGCCGTCGAGAACGCGCATCGCATCATCGATACCTTTCAAATCGAAAACATCCATCCCCCGCAACGCTTTGTTGATCGGCCCGTTCACATTCGCCACCGCTTTCAATACGCCCAGCCCGCGATAGCGCTTCTTATCGCCATCGCGTAATTCTAGCGCCTCATGCACGCCAGTCGACGCGCCCGAAGGAACGGAAGCGTTCCCTCTGGTGCCATCTCGAAGCGTCACCGTGACGTGAACGGTGGGGTTGCCTCTTGAATCGAGGATCTCATGCGCATGAATGTTATCTAGGCGATCTAGCACAGTAATTATTGAATGGCGAACTCGATAGTTACGGTCTTGGAAACTTCCGTCTGGCCTGGCTGTAAAGAAGGAACCATACCGTTGCCGGCACCTCCCAACATATCCTTAGAAGAAAAATACGGAAGTGGCGAAGAGTTGTCGTATTCCGAATAGGAAATAACATGGCCGAGCTTGGCGTGCATAGCAGTGGCAATAGCCGTCCCCTGTTCGTAGGCTTTGGCGATAGCATTCTGTCTGGCTTCCGCTTCAACCGCCGCTGGATCATCCACCGTGTATTGCAAACCGTTAATATTCGTAGCGCCAAGAGAGAGCGCCTTATTCAAAATGGCTCCTGCATCTGCCGTCTTCCTAACCTTCACCGTGATTGTTTCATTAGCCTCATAGCCAACTACTTTGGCCGGCGAGGAGTTGTAATCATAAGAAGGGTTCACGCTGTAGTTGCTAGTCTGAATATCCTTTGCGTCAACGCCCATGGCCTTGACCGCCTCAACGATCAAGTTCGTCTTTACGGCATTGTCACTGCCGGCTTTCTCAGCAGTTGAGGCAGTATTGGTAACGCCAAGATCTGCTGTCACTACATTCGGCGTAGCGCTGGCCTTATCTGTGGCCGAAACTGAAATCATCGGCGCTTGGCGATCCGCAATACCAACATGGTTCAGCTCAAGCATTTGCTTCTTGATGAGCACTCCCGCATAGACAATTCCGTACACCAGCGCAATGGCAAGCAACAGCGCAAACAATTTATTTTCCTGCCACTGTGGCCAAAACCCGCCCGAGGATTCTTTTGCCATAAGAAAAAAATAATGAAGATTTGATAAAAGTATAACATGCAAAGATCCTCCGGCATCCGCGCGAGCGAATCCGGAGGATTGAAAATTGAACGAGGACTAACTACCGGCGGAAAACCACCGTGCCGAACCGAGAACTCGCAACGCGAACGCTACCCCCAACGCTACACAACTTCGGCACGCCGTACCATATGCCGAGGTCCGCACAATGGCGACGAACAACTGAACCGGGGAGAGTCATGTAATGCTCGTTCTCCACTACCACGTTCTTGTCCTTGTGATGAATGTAGATGGCGAGTCCAACCTCGGCGGTCCCGGCGTAAAGCCCACGCTTAATAGCTTCAGCACGGCATTCGTTCGGTCTCTTCATGTGATTCACACGACCGTCAAGCGCGCAGATCCAATGAGGGTATGCCGGGGTAACGTCACGCAGGCTGTACGGCGCCAGTTTGGCCGTACCAAGGCCTCTGACCTGAGCCAACGACAAAGATCTCATGAGCCCCGGTCGCGGATCCACCAGCGCGAGCAATGGGAATTCGCCATCATGCGCCATTCCCGGAGGCACCAAAGGAATGGACGCCAGGTAGACGTCGATTGACGCAATGCGGAGCGCGTCCGCAAACCCGAGGCGAAAATTGCGCTCCATCTGCTCTTCTCGAACTTCAGCCAAGCTGGCCATAAAACACCTCACGCAAATGGGTTTTAGAAAGAAACTAGCCGGATACTAGCCAAAAACGGAGGCTTCGTCAACCTCAAGTGTCCTTCCCTAAATAAACTCGACAAGTAAGAAAAATGTGGTATGATGCAAATATCACCACGAAAAAGACCCTTATACGGTTCCGTCCGTATCGGGGGCTTTTTCTTTTTGGATATGAGATTGAACGGAGGTCAAATACGTAATAGGAGCGCCGGTTCGCTTTAACAAAATTGAGCATTTCCGCTCGTTCGCCGGAGACAAAACCGCTCGTAAAGCCAGACGAGCCTTCAAGAATGAAACGAGGCTCGCATAATCGCCGTCGCTCGTAACTAGGACTATTTGCTCACATGTCTTTTGAAAATGGTCGGCCATAGCCCGCACTACAAGATCAGCATCACAATTTCCCTTTGGCTTTCCGGCGCTGTCATACACTACCTCTTTGTAGACCAATAAAAATCCAGCCTTCTGCAAATCTTCATAAAGTTTCTTGTACTTGGGGATCAAACCGATAAATAAGTAGGCCTCAGATACGCCATATTTTTCTCTCAACCATACTCGGAATCTTTCATAATCCAAAATCCATCCCTGGGCATGGATGCCCTTATGGAGATTTGCTCCGTCAACGTACGCAAAAGTTTTCTTGCTCGATTGATGCATAAAAGGCTAAACACGTAGCGCCTCAAGTCCTGGCAATTTCTCACCGGAAAGGAAGGCGAGCATAGCGCCTCCGCCAGTAGAAACATGAGTAAAGCCACCGAGCAATTTTGCAGACTCAAGGAACTCGATTGAGTCTCCCCCGCCAACAATCGAGTGATCTAGTTTGCGCTTGAGAATTGCTCGGCCAATAGCTTTAGTGCCGGCCCTGCCTTTTGCTTCTTCAATGATTCCCATGGGGCCGTTCCACAAAACGGATCTGGCGCGCTCGATCTCCGCTGTAAAAAGAGCAATCGAGTTCAGGCCAATGTCTGAGGCCCGGCCCTTGCTGTCAATGACAAGATCTTCGGGAAGTACGAGCTTATCCATAAAATCGCGCAGAACTCTTTCAGCACCCCGCACATCTTCTTTGTCGATAGTCTTCTTAACGCTCGCGGGAACAGGCCGATTAAGCGCAAGCAAGAATGGGAGCGAGATGGCCCCGCCGAGCAAGATACGATCAGTCTTCCCGCCGAGATGCTGAAGAATCGGGATTTTCGTTTTTAGCTTTGCTCCGCCCATGATGAGCAGAAATGGATGGGTTGGCGGTTCGTCGAGTTCTCGAATCTCGCGTTCAACGAGCTCGCCGGCAAAGCTTGGTAAGTATTTTGTGATACCGGCAACCGAAGCATGAGCTCGATGACAGACGCCAAAGGCATTGTTCACATACACGTCCGCCAGGTGCGCGAGGGATTTTGCAAACGCCGGATCATTCGCCTCCTCACCCGGATCAAAGCGCAAATTTTCGATCATCAAAATCTCACCCGCGTCTGCGCCCAGAATTTCGCGCTCAATTGAGGCACCGATGAGACCGTCAAGTACTCTGATAGGCCGGCCGAGCTTTTGCGCAAGCAACTTTGCGACGGGTTTTACCGAAAACTTCGGATCAACCTTCCCGCCGGGGTCGCCCAAATGCGTAGCGAGAATAATGCGCGCGCCATGTGCTCGCAGTTTCACAATCTCAGGGATAGTTTGCGAAAGCCGTCCCCTGGAACCGTCAAAAGCTCGACCATTTTTCAAAGGTACGTTGCCATCAATACGCAAAAAGACTCTGGTGCCGAGATGCAGATCTTTGCTTGTCCACGTTTTCAATTTCATACAAATCACGCATCATTCTTATCGTAGATAATAACGCCCCTCAGCCACTTCTTAAGCGCCATTGGCCACGGCAAAATGTGAAAGAAATACCGAAAGTCAACAAAACGACGCAAATAAAAAGCGAGCGGACCGGAAAAAGTAATGCCCCTAATATTTCCTACGCCAAATTTTCCGCTAAGCGCAATCAGCACGTCCCAACGCTTGCGGAACGGAAACGGCTTCAAAGGCAATCCCTTGAGATCCCGCAAAATATTTACAGCGATCCATCGCCCCTGTCCTATGGCCGATTGGGCAGTCATAGGTTCAAGCGTGTTCGTCAAAGGGTTGCAAAACGCAATGCAATCGCCGGCCGCATAAACGTGATCTGCATCCTTCACCGCAAAAGTCGGCTCAACAAGTATTCGGCCCTTCTCATCATGAGGAAAAACCATGTCTCTGGATACTTTCCCCGGCGTAACCCCCCCGGCCCAAACGCAAAGGTCGCACGGAAGGTCTGCAATCGACCCATCTTTCTCTTTCAAAACGAGCATCTTCGGCCTGGCCTCCATAACAGAAAAACCAGACAACACATGGACACCAATTTTCTTTAATCGCTTCACAGCAATTCGCGACATCGCTTTTGGAAAAACGGATAAGGGCGCCAATCGGTCAACAAGCGAAACACGAACCGTTCCCCGAATAAGCTGCTCCATTCTCTCTAACCGAGTCACGGCTCCCATGATCTCCCCGGCCAATTCAACGCCCGTTGGCCCTCCCCCCACAATAACAATGTTCCGCCGGTCATGCTTCATAGCGCCCTTCATGATCTCAGATGCCCGACGTTCAATCGCTATGGCGTCAGACGCGGACTTAAGCGGAAAACAATGCTCCGGAAATCCGGGAATTCCAAAATAGTTTACTTCAGAGCCAAGCGCTACCACCAGCGTGTCATAGGCAATAGTCAAACCATCTTCTAAGAAAACAATCTTCCGTGCGGGATCAACGCTTTTCACGCTCTCATGGCGGAAATGCACCTGCTGATATCCGGGAATTCCATGGAATGGAACGCTCGCAGAAACAAAAAGCGCATCATGATCTTTTTTTTGTCCTTGGGCATCGAGTATGCCCGAAGCAACCTCATACAGCCACGGCGTATACGCGTGCGCCGGCGAGCGGTCGATAATTGTTACCTCGCACGTCTTGCCGACTACCCCAGCCTGCACCAGCCTCCTGGCCGTCATCAAACCCGCAAACCCTCCGCCAAGAATGACAATTTTCGGGAGCGCGGACATAGGTTATGAAAACAATGTTCGGACAATCATGCCCGGATGTGAAATGTTGCGCAGTATCAAACCGTTAAGTCCGGCAGCGTGGCCTAGTCCGCCTGATAAACCCATAAGCGCCAGGCTCATCATCATGAGTTCTGGCCAGAAAATTGTTTTCACCGTGACCAAAGGCAAAAGCACTGTGTCAATAACTGCCAATATTATGAATATCAGGATGCTCGCTGGCTTAGTGAATAGGCCGAGCACGAAACAGACCGCCACGACCAACAAAGGAAGCACTAACCAAGAAATAGTTGAGGCGTGAGGAACTGCCAGAGATCTCACTATATCAAGTGGCAAAATCCCGTTAGCCATAGGCGTATGACCATGGGCCCAAGCGATCTCAAGTGAGAATTTCGCTAGAGTAGCCCCAAAGGCAACACGCAAGAGTACTAATGCTGGACCAAAAAATTTTTCGTTTGTACCGGCCGAAATTCTACCAAACATTGTTTGCACGCGCATATTAAAGATTCCGCGCTCCGGCCATCAAAACAACCTCGACTAATCTGTTCGAGTACCCCCACTCATTGTCATACCACGCCACAACCTTAACAAGATTACCTGCCACCACGTTCGTCAGCTCAGCATCAACGATAGCTGATCGTGTATCGCCGATATAGTCACTCGACACGAGCGGTTCAAAACTGACGCCAAGAATCCCTTTGAAGCGCGGGGTCTCACTTGCTTTGACGAGTGCCTCATTCACTTCGTCAATGGTGACGTCTCGCTTCAGCACAAAGGTCATGTCAGACAGCGACACCGTTGGCAACGGAACACGAATCGAGAGACCATCGAACTTCTCTTTGAGCGAAGGAATGGTTTCGGTTACGGCGATGGCGGCTCCCGTTGAGGTTGGCACGAGGTTCTCTGCGGCGGCCCTCCCCTCACGCACGTCCTTCCTTGGCGAATCTACAAGAGCTTGCGAGGCAGTGTAGCCGTGAACCGTGGTCATGATCGCTTTTTCTATGCCGAACGCTTCCTCAATGACTGCAGTCACGGGCGCCACGCAATTGGTGGTGCAAGAGGCATTGTTAATGACCGCGTGACGATCCGTTTTTATCCCCTCGCAGTTCACTCCGCGAACATACGTAGGCACGTCTCCGCCCTTAGCTGGGGCCGACATCACGACACCCTTAGCACCAGCCTTAATGTGGGCCTCGGCTTTTTCTTGCGTGGTAAACAAACCCGTTGACTCGATGACAATATCAATCCCCATCTTCTTCCACGGCAACATGGCCGGATCTTTTTCGGCAAGCAACTCGACCTTCTTCCCGTCAATCATGAGCGAGTTCCCCTCAGCCACAACTGGCACCTTCCATTTCCCATAGTTCGTATCATGTGTCAGCAAATAGGCGAGTGTTTTCGCATCAGTTAAATCGTTGATCGCTACCACCTCAAACCCCGGCTGTCCCCAACCAACCTTAAGCGCACTCCGACCGATTCTTCCAAATCCGTTAATCGCAATTTTTGGCATAGAAAAAAAGAATGCTGTTGCTTGCATTTTATCACACTATATGAGAATATTCTCTGTTCGAAAAGGAGTGCTTCATGAAACGTCTTCTCTGCCTTTGTTTTGGAAACACGTGCCGGAGCCCGCTCATGCAGGTAGTATTCCAGCGCGAGCTTGGCGAGGGCTGGATCGTGGAATCGGCCGGGCTCATTGAAAAAAGGGTGCTCGCTAAGCACGCCACGGACGAATCAATCCTCGTGGCCGCGGAACGCGGTCTGGACGTCAGCAATCATCGTCCCCGGTCAATCCGCGGGCTGACTGAGGCATACGACTTCGATCGCTACCTCGTCACGGATCAGGACATCTGCCACGGGCTAGTCACAGTCGGGATCCAACGGCACAGAATCATGATCCTGAACGGATCAATCGGGATTCCCAGTCCGTGGCATCGATCGATAGAAGATTACCGCTTGTACATGGATCGGCTTGAAGCCACCGCGAAGGAACTCGCCGTGCGCCTCGCGTGATCCAGAAATACATCGCGTCGGAAGAGGGAGCCCCTAAGCTCCCTCTTATGTATTACAAAAGCGGACCCTTCTGGATCCGCGTTTTGTTGTTAGGCCCCAAGTTGCATGCGAACGAACCGTCCAATTTTGAGACTCTCGCCAATAGAGAGCACCTTGCTATCTATGAGCTGAGTGATGGTCATTGAGTCATCTTTGACGAAGGCCTGATCCATGAGACAAATTTCCGAGAAATACTTGGCCAGCTTGCCCTCAATGATCTTGGCCGTCACTTCTGCCGGCTTGCCTTCGGCTGCCAACTGCTCTTGATAGATTGCTTTCTCCCTATCAACCACCTCCTGCGGGACTTCGTCCTTGGTGCGGTACATTGGCGCCGCGGCCGCAATATGCATAGCCAGGTCCTGACAGAGGTCTTGGAACTGTGAGGTGCGGGCCACAAAGTCCGTCTCGCACATCACCTCTACCATCACTGAGAGCTTGCCTGTGCCATGCGTGTAGCAATGCACTCGGCCCTCAGCAGTTACTCTGTCAGATTTCTTAGCCGCCTTCATGGCGCCGGACTTTCGCAAAATATCAATCGCCTTCTCCATGTCTCCGTCAGCCTCCGTGAGCGCTTTCTTGGCATCCATCATGCCCGCGCCCGTCATGTCACGCAGTTTAGCTACGTCACCTGCGGTAATTGTCATAGTGTGCCTCCTTTTTTTAAGCCTTAGTGGCCTCACGAGCCTTGGCCGCGAGTTCTTCCTTCACTTTCTCATCCATGTCTTCAACCAGGTTCTGCGCTTTCTCAGAAACCTTCATATCCTCTTCCGCGGACTGTTGGACCGGAAGAGAAGCGGCGCGCATAGTGAGCGCTTTTTCCCCTCCTTCCTTGACTGCCTCTGAAACAAGTTTCGTAATCATCTCGATGCTGGCGGATGCGTCATCGTTACCTGGAATGATATGCGCAATTCCGGTCGGGTTCACGTTGCTATCAACAAGGGCCACAATTGGGATGTGAACGCTGGTCGCTTCACGAACCACGGTCTTCTCAGCACGGGCGTCAAGAATGAAGACGGCGTCAGGCAGACGGGTCATGATAGAAATACCGCCGATCTTTTCGTCGAGTTCGGCAATTTCACGATCAAACTGCAACTGTTCCAGCTTTGTGTACTTACGCAACTCACCCTTCTCGCGCTTATCTTTAAGGTCGAGATAGTGACGGATCAAGCGCTGAATCTGTGGGAAGTTCGTCAAAGTTCCACCGAGCCAACGGACGTTCACGTACGGCATACCGCACTCTGAGGCGTACTTGGCCACAATTTCTTGCGCCTGGCGCTTGGTACCAACAAAAAGAATATTTCCGCCCTTCGCCACCACGTTCGTCACAAACGACAACGTCTTCTCAAGCTCAATCTGCGTCTTCTCAACGTTGATGACGTGAACGCCCTGACGCTCGCCAAAAATGAACTGCTTCATCTTAGGGTGCCACTTTGAGGACTGGTGTCCAAAGTGCACGCCTGCCTTTAACATTTCAACCACGCTTGGAATCTTAACCATAGGTACTTTTCCTTTTTAACCTCGATCCCCGGTGGTGCGCCCGCAATGCGGGAAGGTGCAGCCACGATTTTGGTGGGAATCTGTGAGATAACATGTATTAAATGCCCCGAATGGGACGGCGGAAGAGTACGCCCGCCCTGCTGTACCGTCAAGTTTTCGCTCGGGTTAGCGGATAAACATGGCATCACCGAACGAGAAAAAACGATAACCATTTTCCTTCGCCTCTTCGTAGGCATGCAAAATATGCTCCCGCGTAGAGAAGGCTGAGACTAAAACGAGCAACGTCGATTTCGGCAAATGGAAATTTGTGATCAAGCCGTCTATCACTTTGAACTCAAAACCCGGAGTAATGAAGATGTTTATTTCTCCTTCATATCCGGAAAGCATGCCTTGGGTCGCCACAATCCCTTCAAGCACTCGCGTCGTGGTCGTACCGACTGCAATCACTCGGCGTCCCTCGCGCTTGGCAGTGTTGAGGCGTTCGGCGGTCTTGCTCGAAAGACTGACCCACTCTGAGTGCATCTCGTGTTCTTCGAGCGTCTCGGTCTTGACCGGACGAAACGTACCGATGCCGACGTGAAGGATGACGTGCTCGATCTGAACGCTCTTCGCTTTTATCTTTTCGAGGAGTTCCTCGGTGAAATGAAAACCCGCGGTAGGGGCCGCCACCGAGCCGACCTGCTTTGCGTAAACGGTTTGATACTGAGAGGGATCTTTTATAGAAGAAGAAACGTAGGGAGGCGTGGGGATCTGACCATGTTCATCACAAAAAGCGTGCATCTCGGGGGCGGTCATGTTGGTTCTGAGAGTGACGATTCCTAATTGCAACATTGTAGCGATAAGGAAATCATGACCGTACAAAGAGATAGTGTCCCCCGGCTTGAACTTTCGACCGGGCTTGATTAAGGCCTCGACCTCCCCATCTTTTATTCTCAAAATGAAGACTTCAACTCCCTCCTTTAAAAGACGGGCCTTAAAGACTTTTGAGGTATTAAAAACGAGCACGTCCCCGGCCACTAGCTCGTCCAAAATGGCGTCAAAGCGGGTATGGCGGATCTCCCCCGTTATTCTATCGAGAATCATCAATTTACTGTGATCCCGAGGCTCAACCGAAGATTGGGCAATAAAATGCTCCGGAAGATCATAGGAGAAGAGGCCGATGGGCGTGGACATAGTTGACAGAAGATAGCCTATTTTGTACTATTTCGGCAATCATTTCCCCTATGAAAGCCGATATCCACCCAAAGTATTTCCCAAACGCCGTCATCGCTTGCGCCTGCGGTGCTCAATATAAGACCGGTTCCACCCAGGAACGGATTGAGATTGAACTTTGCGCCGCCTGCCACCCATTCTTCACGGGCAAGCAAAAGATCATTGACTCCGCGCGCCGGGTGGAAAAGTTCGGCACCCGCACGGAAGCCAAATCCGTCACAGTCAAAAACGCTGCGGATAAGGCGGCAGACCGAGTTGTTCGCGCCAAGGCAAAGGAAGCGAAGCGCGCTGCCCGGGACACGAGCATCAAATCTACACGCGTTTAGCTACGGAAAACACAACGCTTCGCCAACAGGTGAAGCGTTTTGTTATTCTATGAGCAACACCCTATGGAATTCGCAAACATCATCAAAGAAAAACGTGCGGAATACGCCCGCCTAGAACAGGCCCTCATGAGTCCTGAAATTTTGGGCGATCGAAAAAAACTCAAGGAGACAAACCAGGCGTATCAAGGAATGCGCAAAACCATTGAGGCCTCGGATGCATATGAACACGTGGTGAGCGATCTGAAATCTGCTCGCGCAACTCTGCAGGATCCGGATCCTGATATGCGCGCCCTAGCGCAAGCAGAAATTGACGAACTTGAACCAAAGCTCCCCGCGCTTGAAAAAACGCTTGAACTTGCCCTCGTTCCCAAAGATCCCATGGACGATAATGACGCGATCGTGGAAATTCGCGCCGGAGCAGGGGGTGATGAAGCCGCCCTCTTTGCATCTGAGCTATTCCGCATGTACGTACGCTATGCTGAACGTCATAACTGGAAGGCCTCGGTTATTTCCCAAAGTCAAAACGACCTGGGCGGATTTAAAGAAGTCATCCTTGAAATAAAAGGGCCGGGCGCTTACGGCACCATGAAACTTGAAAGCGGTGTCCACCGAGTACAGCGAGTGCCAGAGACTGAAAAGGCCGGGCGTATCCATACCTCGACCGTCACTGTTGCTGTTTTGCCGAAACTTGAAGAAGAGGATTTCGCCTTAAACCCCAAGGACGTTACGGTTGAAGCAACCACGAGCCAAGGCGCAGGAGGGCAGTCAGTCAACACCACCTACTCGGCCTGCAGACTTGTGCACATCCCAACGGGCACCATGGTGACCTGTCAGGACGAACGCTCCTTCAGCCAAAACAAAGAACGCGCCATGTCCGTACTCCGGGCTCGCGTCTACGCACTTGAACAGGAAAAGAAACGCGCCGCGCTTGAAGCCGAGCGCCGGGGTCAGATTGGCACAGGCGACCGGTCCGAAAAAATCCGCACATATAACTTCCCGCAAGACCGCGTTACCGATCACCGCCTAAAACAGTCCTGGCATAATTTGCCCGGCATCATGGACGGCGATATTGCAGAAATCCTAGAAGCCTTGCGCCTGGCCAGCCGTGATGAGAAATTCGGAGCGATCTCTGAAAGTGAAGATGAAGAGTGATTCTGAACGGGCGGGAGCATATGTTATTTCTAAAATTTGAGTCGGCTTCGCGCTGGAAGGGCCCTCCTAAAAATTTTATAAACAACATATGCTCCCGCCCTTAAAAACCCTGATCTGACGATATTCGAAGCACTTAATTCCGGGGCCGAGCAGCTCAAAGCTACTCTGCACGAAAAACACCAGGCCCCGGGCAATCCCAAGCTGGATGCTCAGGTGCTTTTGTCGCACCTCATCAAGAAGCCATCAAGCTATTTGTTCGCACATGGCGAAGAAGTTCTCTCGTCGGAAATCGAACATTCATACCTCGAACTCATCGCCAGGCGAACTCTTCATGAACCCGTAGCCTACATTACGGGTGAGAAAGAATTCTTCGGCCGAGCATTCCAAGTGAACCAAGCAACCCTGATCCCTCGTCCCGAAACCGAGCTCCTAGTCGAACGTGCTCTCGATGGCGCGGGCTTTGCACCCGTGTTCGCGGACATTGGCACAGGAAGCGGAGCGATCGCCGTGACACTCGCAGCTCAATCCGGTGGGTTTGTCTTCGCAACGGACGTCTCGAAAGACGCACTCGATGTTGCAAAAACCAACGCCGCCATACATGACGTCAGCGACCGCATCTTTTTCCTGGAAGGCGATCTCCTCCTCCCCTTTTTACAAGATCTTCAGGCCTGGATGAAGCGCGCTGAACTCAAGGCGCTGACCATTGTTGCGAACCTCCCCTATATCTCCAGACGCCAGTACGAAAATCTGGACCCCGACGTCAAAAATTTTGAACCACAATCCGCACTGCTCGCCGGAATAGACGGACTCGACCTGTACGACCGCCTGCTCCAACAACTAAAAAACGCCCGGGGATTATTCCCCGCGCGCCTCAAGCTCCTCATGGAAATTGACCCGGCCCAATCATTTTCGGCCGTGCGCTTAGTCCTTCACTATTTCCCGCGGGCCACGACTACAACAATAAACGACCTATCAGGCAAAGCCAGAATTATTGAAGCGTTTATTCCGTAACTGCCGTGATGTCCGGTACGACCTCAATCCACGTCTTGCCGGCGTTCATCACGATCTCCTTTCCTGCTTGGTCGAAAAACTTTAAACGATCCGTGCGCGTGGGCTTTTTCCACGTTCCAACAATCTTCGTCCCGTTCTCATAAACAATGGCGTCGCCCTGGCCAACGGTGCGGATGTGACGCCGACCGGTTGCATCAACCACCGTAATGTCAGAAGCGATCACGGCAACGTTGTTCGCTTCGATGGTTGAACCGGAGCTAGTTTTTACATCTGACCAGCCGCTCATTCTGATATACAGATTCTTATCCGTTGCGTATTCCCAAATAACGTCATACACACTGCCACTGGCCCAATTAATCTTGGGCGACAATCTTTCACCAGACGGTACGCCATCCTTGAACTGCCAAGGATCAATTATCTTTACAGTTTTGCCAACTTCTTTGACCGCATCATCAAGCAAGGCACCCGAGGTGTAGACATTGTGCGGAGCAAAACGGTTAACCTCATCCCGCCAGAAATACTCGCTCTGAAAAAATTGGTTCAAATCTTTGGTCGTGCCGTTTGCCTTGATGAGATCAAGGGCCTCAGGGCTGCCACCGACATGAGCATAAATCGCTCCGAGTTCGTCAGCCCAATCCAGGTAATACGGCCGAGCAGAACGAACGGGACCGATCTTTTTTACGTCAGTCCCCTGCTCAAAGAAAGAGATGAAACGCGGAATGTTTCCTTCAACGGGCGCTTCAATCACTAGAAAAGCCTGATCAAGCCCAGACAACGGCCAGGCTTCATACGAGTTTTCAACCATGACGGCAAATACCTGAGGTAACTCAACTAACGGCGCCGCAAGCTTGGCGCCTGTCAGCGGATTGCGATTCTCTACGGTGCTCGGTATCTGCTGGTCAATGACCGCCAACGAATTATTCTGTGCGTTGAATGATCGGTGAAGAAAAAAAGCGGACGCGACCAGCGTGAGAAACGCCACGGCACCAAGTCCGCCAAGTACCTTAGGCCATGATGCCTTTTTAGCAAAACCGACAAACGCTCCACGGAGTTCGGGGAGCGTTTGCTTGAATCTTCCTTGAATGTATTTAATGCGGGGCGTGATAGGAGACTAGTATACCTCTTACTTTTTCTCCTTTTTCTCTGGCTTTTTGTCAGCCTTCTCTGTCTTGTCTCCGGCGGAAGCAGTTTCGCCCTCAGCACCCGGCTCTTCCTTCTTCTCTGTTAATACCTCAACCTTTGAAACGTCTGCGTCAACAGCTACATCAAGTTCAGCCATTTCAGCTTCAGAACGAGGCGGTTGAACGGAAGCGACCAGCATATCCAAACCGGTCTTCAGTTCAATACCCTCTGGGACAACAACGTCCTTCACACGGAGCACCTGTTCAAAATCTGAAAGGGATGAGATATCGATAGTGATTTCGTGAACAAGCGCGTCCGGAAGCGACATCACATCTAACTCTTCCATAGCCTGCACAAGAATTCCGCCAAGAGTCTTCACGGCAAAACTCTCGCCGATAAGCTTCAACGGAATCTTGGCTTCAATCTTTCGCTTCGGGTCAACCCGGCGGAAGTCCACATGCGTGAAAAAGTCCGTCAACGGATCGCGCTGAATTTCCGCAATGAGCACAATGTGCGTCTTGCCATCTACAGCGAGTTCCACCACCGTTGATTCTCCGGACTGGGCGTAGACCTTGCCAAAAGCATTCCGATCAACTGTCAGGTTGATTGGTTCCGTTTCAAAACCGTACATCACCGCAGGGACTTTTCCCTCTGCGCGCAAAATGTTCGTTTTACCTCCCTTCTCTTGCCGGGTTACGGCTTCCATGCGTGCGTGCGTCATAATGCGCGGTATTTTACTGAAGTTGGCGGTAATGTCAAGTTCGAGCAGCCACACTCTCCACCGTACCTAAAAGAGCCAAAGAAAGAAGGAGTGAAGTTCCTCCATAGCTCACCAAAGGAAGCGGGATGCCTGTAGCCGGCATAACGGCCAAATTAGCCCCAATGTGGATAACGATCTGCATAAAAAAGAGAGCAAAAATACCGATCACGAGCGAAGAGGCAAAGTAATCCCGGCTTTGATAGGCAAGCTTAAGCATCCTTGATAGCAAAAGTGCATAACCGGTAAAAATGAGGAGGATGCCCAAAAATCCAAGTTCCTCGGCAATAACGGCAAAAATAAAGTCCGACTGGCTTTCCGGCAGAAAACGAAGCTGGCTCTGACTGCCACCGCCTAAACCTCGACCAATAAAACCGCCGGCTCCAATAGCCACCTCCGCCTGCAAGACGTTATAGCCGGACACGAGCGGATCTGAGGCTGGGTACAAAAAGTTTCGAATACGATCCTTTTGATAATCCTGAAAGAGCCCAAACCAACCAATCAGAAAGCCAAGGGCAACGATGGCTGCCAGAACGGCGGCGTGCCGGAGTTCAAGCCCCGCAAAGAAAGCCGTAATCGCCCAAATGCCAAGAAGCAGGATGGCACTGCCGAAATCTGGTTGAAGAAGAACAAGGAAAAGCGGAACCGCCAGACGGATGCCGCTTCCTAAAAACTCCCGCGAACCAAACGGGCGCCGAGCATCATCTGCAAAATAGCGGGCAAGTTCCAAAATGAGGCCAAGCTTCATGACCTCAACAGGCTGAAAAGCGAATCCACCGATGATATACCAACCAGTGGTTCCGTTTAGCGTAGAGCCAAAAAGAAAGAGGCCCAAAAGCAGAATGATTCCTCCAAAATACGCTATCCGAGCATATGACCTGAAGAGCTGAAAGTTTGCCCGAGCAGCAAAAACACCAAGAGCAAGTCCGATGCCAAGAGCAACGAGCTGTTTTTCAACGAACGCAAAATGCCCCCCGCGGGATAGTTCAACGGAGGCAATGGCTGCCAAGCCAAGGGAAAACAACAAAAAGGCTGCTAAGATGAGAATCCAGTCGTACCGGCGCATACAGGATCTATCCTGCTACGACTGAGGCTTCATGTAAACAGCGGGGTCAAACAAGTTCAGCACAGGAACAACACGGACAGTGGCACCCGTAGGAATGGTTTGGAACCAACGCACGCTGACCGGGCGGGATTCATCAGACAAAAATTGAGACAACGTGACTTCTGAAACGGAAACGGCAGACCCTCCCCGCTCAAGAAGAATGAGAAACCTTGGATCCCAATAGCTATACGCCGTCTTATTCGCCACCGTAAAATTTGTCTCCCCCAAAGCGCCATGATCAAGCGCGATACTTGAGGTAGAAACCGCGGAGATAGGGAACGCGTCATGTTCCGCCAGCCATCTAGTGATTTCCGGCACCGCGTGGCGGTCAACCCGATGCCAAGCAAGATTTTCAATCACAAGACGGGCATTGCGCGGGACAGCGTCATTCTTTATGCCAAGCTGGGCGAGCGGACGAGATTCTGAAGGATTCAAAAATCCCGGCATCTTTTCCGTTCCCCCTCCGTCAAAACTAAATGAGTAGGAAAATGTAACGTACCAGTTTGCATTTGGATTGCTGGCATCGGCCAAAAAGTCATATGCCCCCGGAGCACCCGTCAGCGTCTTTGCGGAACCAAGCGTGAGCGATGCCGGAGCTTGGGCAAGCGATAACGAGTGTGTTGTGACAGCATTCCGCACAAGTCCAGCCGTGCTTCTCACGTCCACAAAATTTCCGGACACAATATACAAAGGAGCGCCAATGACAAAAACGACCAGGAGGGCGATATCAATCACCGCCCAAAGTCCAAAAGCCACCCGCTCCACCTTTGGAACATTCTCCAAAATAGCCACGTCTCGGCGATACTGGCTTTCAATTGCTTGATACTCTTGCTCAAGCGGGGTTTTGACAATCTTTTTTTTCTCCTCCATAAACTCATTGCTCAGGCCATTTTACCACATCTTCTCCTTGTTCGGTCTTAACGGTCATGGTAATGTATTGCCGATATCCCATATCCCTATGCCCCCAAAACCCGACGCAAAATCATCGTCTTACAGCGCGAAAAACATTACCGTCCTTGAAGGACTTGATCCGGTGCGCAAGCGCCCGGGCATGTACATTGGCTCAACCGGCCCAGAAGGACTTCATCATCTTATCTGGGAAGTTGTTGACAACTGTTTTGATGAAGCCATGGCCGGCCACGCCACCATGATCACGGTTCACGTCCAGGCAGATAACTGGATGAGCGTTGAAGATGATGGCCGAGGAATCCCTGTGGACATTCACCCGGAGCAGAAAATCTCGGCCCTTGAGCTTGTGCTCACCAAACTCCACGCTGGTGGTAAATTCGGTGGTGAAGCCTCTGGTTATAAAGTGTCTGGCGGTTTGCACGGCGTGGGTGTCTCAGTCGTGAACGCCCTATCCGATCATTTGAAGGCCGAGGTGCACCGTGATGGCGAGGTCTGGGTACAGGAATACAAAAAAGGAATCCCCCAAGGCAAAGTAAAGTCCATTGGCAAGTCCAAAAAGCGCGGAACCATCATCAGCTTCCACGCCGATAAGTCGATTTTTGAAACCATCGAATTTAGCCTGGAAACGATCATTGACCACTTGCGCCAGCAGGCCTATTTAACGGCGGGCATCCACCTGGAGATCATAGACGAAACTACTGAAACGCCAAAGCCTTATGGCTTCTACTTTGAAGGCGGAGTCGCCTCCTACGTTCGCCATTTGAATGAACGCAAAGAAGCCAAACACCCAAGCGTGTTCTATATCCACAAGGCGGCCGACAGCGTAGATGTTGAAGTGGCCCTCCAATACACCACGGAATATCACGAAAGTGTTTATTGTTACGCCAACAACATTGTTAACCCGGAAGGCGGATCCCACTTGAACGGTTTCAAAACTGCCCTTACCCGCGTGCTCAATAGCTATGCCAGGAACAAGGGGTATATCAAAGAAAAGGACACTAATCTCACCGGCGATGACGCCCGCGAAGGCTTGACCGCAGTGATTAGCGTCAAACTTCCGGAACCGCAATTTGAAGGACAAACCAAGAGCAAACTTGGCAACCCAGAAGTGAAAACCGCGGTTGAGACTGTCTTTGCTGAAGCACTCCAAATCTTCCTTGAAGAACACCCGCGCGACGCCGAGGAAATTATTGGCAAGTGTTTGCTGTCTGCCCGTGCTCGGGCGGCCGCACGCGCGGCACGTGATACGGTCCTGCGCAAGGGCGTGCTCGACGGACTGACGCTTCCTGGTAAGTTATCCGACTGCTCAAGCAAAGACAGCTCAACCACAGAGCTCTTCATTGTTGAGGGAGATTCTGCAGGAGGCTCCGCGAAGCAAGCTCGCAATCGCGAGTTCCAAGCTATCCTGCCACTCCGTGGAAAGATTTTGAACGTGGAGAGAGCAAGACTCGACAAATTACTCGCTAACAACGAAGTAAAAAATCTCGTGATCGCGCTTGGTACCAACATTGGCGAAGCGTTTGATATTACCGCCATGCGTTATGGCCGAGTCGTAATTATGACCGACGCCGACGTGGACGGTGCGCACATCCGCACGCTCCTACTCACGCTGTTCTATCGCCACTTCCCGGAACTGGTGAGCAAAGGCCACATTTACATCGCCATGCCTCCGCTCTTCCGTATTCAAGTCGGCAAGGAAGTGCGGTACGCGTTTGAAGAAGATGAAAAAGCCAAGTTTGTGAAAGAAATGACCGGCGGAAAAGTAATGGACGCCCCTGCTGTGAGCGAAGAAGGCGATGAAAATGCGGAGGTAGTTGTGGCAAGCGGAATAAAAATCAACATCCAGCGCTACAAAGGTCTTGGTGAAATGAATCCGGATCAGCTCTGGGAAACCACCATGGATCCAGGAACGCGCAAAATGAAACAAGTAAGCATTGATGACGCTGCGCTGGCCGATGAAACCTTTGACATTCTCATGGGTGCTGATGTTGCGCCAAGAAAGAAATTTATTCAGACGCACGCTAAGGATGTAGCCAAC
Organism: Patescibacteria group bacterium; assembly: GCA_041660165.1. Taxonomy (GTDB): domain Bacteria; phylum Patescibacteriota; class Patescibacteriia; order UBA9934; family UBA9934; genus JAGORL01. The sequence goes on from JBAZWW010000006.1 coordinate 76,032, forward strand.
CTGGACGTGTAGTAAGCAAACAACAGGAGCGCTTTTCTTACAAGCACTCCTGTTGTTTTATGTCTCACCTAAAATATCTACGGGGTAGCGGGAGTTGCTGGCGGAGTGCCGATATTGATAGGGGCGACTTCAATAATCCTCTTGTTAATCGGATCATAAAGGATGGCCTTCTTTGCATTCGCGTACAACAGCACTTTGTATCCTTTTTGAGCATTCGCAAAAAATACCTGATCTTTTAGCTGATCCGGATCAGTCACGGTGGCAATAGTTGGCTCCTCGTCAGGCGGAAGAGCAATGAGCTTCCCCACCTCATTTACCAAACGAACGGATTCTTCACGCGCAACAACCTGCGGATCCGCACCTAAGGCCCGGACCTTCATGAAGAGGTATCCGTTACCAGCGAGCGAAAGGAGGAGCAACACAAGTGATCCAATGAGAATCTTCTTTGAGAATGATCTCTCCATAAAAGCATGCCGTTAAATTTCCCCTCTATTTTATCACAAAGTGGATGAACCCCTTGCCAGCACAAGCGCCCTTTGCTATCATTCCGGCATACGAGTCCCCGGGTGGGGGCTTTTTAAAACTCTGTTATGTTGAGCATTACGAATAACCGTGTCGTTCGGTATTTCCTTGAAACAAGGGACGAGTTGAAAAAGGTAGCCTGGCCCACACAAAAAGAGGCCATCACCTATTCCGCCTTTGTCATCGGCATCTGTCTTGTCCTGGCCGCCTACTTTGGCGTCATTGACGAACTGCTCACGCTCGGACTCAAGGCACTCGTCCAGATGACGAGTGGAAAATAACCCCTATGGCAAAACAAACAGCCAATTACGGACGGCGCTGGTACGCTATCCACACCTACTCCGGGTATGAGGAGAACGTGACAGAAAGTTTAAAACAGCGCATTGAGACCATGGACATGGAAGAGGTAATCTTTAACGTCATGGTGCCAAAAGAGAAAAAGATCAAAATTAAGAACGGTGCGCGCAAGGTTGTTGAAGAAAAAATCTTTCCGGGTTATGTGCTGGTGGAAATGATCGTCACGGATGAGTCCTGGTACGTGGTCCGCAACACGCCAAACGTGACCGGTTTCATTGGCACCGGCAACACGCCAACACCTATCGCGCAGGAAGAAGTTGACGCTCTTCTCAAACGCGTAGGCGTGAGCGAGCCAGAATTCAAAATTGACGTTTCCAAGGGCGACACCGTTACCATCACGGACGGCCCCTTCAAGATGCAGTCTGGCAAGGTGGAAGAAGTGGACGAGGCCCGAGGCAAGATCAAGGTGCTGGTCTCCATGTTCGGCCGTGAAACTCCGCTTGAGCTAGATTTTCTACAAGTTAAAAAAGCTTAAAAAGGTTAAAAAAGCACCGCTCCAAAAGGGCGGTGTTTTTTTGTTGGGCGCGCCTTGACGAAACGGGTTTTTTGAACTATATTTTATCGTTCGGAATGAAAGAGCCAATTTGATACAAACTACAGAAGGGAGGATGACCATGCGATGGAATGTTCCGCACGGACGGATTCAGAGCGTCCGCATCTACGTGACAGACAGGGTACGAAGCGGGATGGTCTTTGGTCCAGTTGCTGCTGGACCGACGACCGAATGGGGCGGCGTCAACATCGGCAAGCCTGGCGATACGGGATACGCCCGCATCGAGCTCAGGAACGGCTACTTGCTTCACCGCTCCGGTCCGCTCCAGGAAGCGGTGGATCTTGAAAAAGTCGAACGGACGGTGATCATGCGCTACAATCGAAGCGAGCAGATCCACGAGATCGCTGGTCGCTTCACCAACCACCGCGACGGCACGTTCACGCTCGAACTACAAGAAGGATTCTTTGCTGAGGTGGAGGCCAACCCCGCTCTCTTCTGGAGCGAAGTGAGTTGGGACGAGTTCTTCGGTCGGACGCCGAGAACGCCTCCCGCCACAACGCCGAACCCCAGCCTCTTCGCTCGGCTTCTCGCCCTCATCTACTAACCCCCATGGCGCACCCCGCCACAGAAACATCCCTCGGATGTCCGTCTGTCCGCGGGGTGTTTCTATTTATTTGTAGGTATCCTCGTCACGTCGATCTATGTAGAGAATGATCACCAATCCATCAGAACGTTTTGTGAATGTAATCCGGTAGTCACCCCGTCGAACTCGGTATATGCCATCCTTTCCTTTCAGTTTCTTCACATCGAGATTTTCAAGCTTCCAAAGCAAAATGAAGGCGATAGTTCGTTGAGCGTCATCAAAATCATGCTTCGACATCTTTCGGAGAACCTTCTTTATTCGGTCAACCATACATTACCGCATGGACTTCATGATATCCGAAAGCTCCTGTGCCGGAATTCCTCCCTTGCGGTATTTCGTGAAATCAATAAACGCTTTCCACCCCCTCTCATCATCTCCATCTTCAACAGAGGAGATTCGAAACAACGGTCGTGACCGTCGACAAACAATAAACGACTCGCCCTTCTCGGCTTTAGTAGCGTATGCTACGACGTTCTCACGAAACTCTTTTAAGCCAATGATATTTTTCGCTTTCATAAAGATGAACTAAAGATTATCTTTAGAGTATCTTCTTGCATGTTCAACGTCAACGCGTCCATCCCCACAGATCGAACTCGATACATTTGACATTTTTCGCAAATAACGGCAATATTCCGCTCGTAATTCACGAGGTAGTCGCTTGAAGTGACCCAGTCCTTAGACGGGCTCAGGGCCTTCGGGAATCTACTTTAAATAAACACTCGTTATGGCCAAGAAGATCAAAGCCATTATCAAGGTGCAGGCATCAGGAGGTGCGGCTACGCCAGCCCCGCCACTCGGTCCAGTATTGGGTCAGCAAGGTATTAACATCCAGCAGTTCGTCCTGGCGTTTAACGCCCAGACGCAGGACCGCCGTGGTGAGGTAGTACCAGCTGTCATCACGATTTATGAAGACCGGTCATTCGACTTCATCCTGAAGACGGCCCCGGCTTCTGACATGATCAAGAAGGCGCTGGGCATCCCCAAGGGTTCCGGCAAACCGTTGACCGAGAAAGTCGGCAAGCTGACTAAGGTTCAGCTCCGCGACATTGCTACGCGCAAGTTACCGGACTTGAACACTAAGGACATTGAGGCCGCTATGAAGATCATTGCAGGCAGTGCGAGACAGATGGGAGTTGATGTTGAAGCGTAAGGAGAAAGGGTTATACTGACCCCATATGCACAAAGCTTCATCGTGGATTCTACGTTTGTACTTTGCAGTGATCTCAGGCATTACGCTCGTTACGCTCATGTTCGGCGCAATTGACCTGCTGTCCATTGGCCTCAAGAGCAGTTTGTTCAAAGCGGCGGACGTACCGGACTACATCCAAGACTGCTCAACGATTCCTGTACCGGTATCCGCACCGGCTACAAAGGATTACACCCCGCCTACTCAAGCACAACTGCAAAAAGAGTGCGATGCTCAAAAGGCGAGCAGTATGGCCAGTTACCAGAGAACGAAGGCCAGCAACGCCGTTCATGATCTGGCGCTCGTCATCATTGGACTACCGCTCTTTGCTCTGCACTTCCGGTTCGTATATAAGGATTGGCTGGAAGAGAAAAAGAATTAAATCATATTTGTCATCCTTCGCCCGTCAGACGGGCTCAGGATGACAACAGCACTAAACACGTGGGAGCTCACTCGAGCATTAACACCACAAACATTATGCACAGCAAACGATATTCAGGTGTGAAAGCAAACCTTGTGAAATCAAAGTCTTACCCCGTTGCTGAGGCAATCGCAGCAGTGAAAGCTGGCGCAACGGCCAAGTTCGACGAAACAATCGAGGTTCACTTCAATTTGGGCATTGACCCAAAGATGGGCGATCAGCAAATTCGCGGTACATTGTCCCTTCCCTACGGAACAGGCAAGACCAAGAAAGTTGCCGCCTTCGTGGACGCAGCTAATGAAGCAGCCGCCAAGGCAGCTGGCGCGGACATCATTGCCACTGAGGAATACCTTGAGAACCTGGTCAAAACCGGCAAAATCGACTTTGACGTAGCCGTGGCCGTGCCAAGCATGATGCCTAAGCTCGCTAAGGCCGCTAAGATTCTTGGCCCGCGCGGGCTCATGCCGAACCCAAAGACGGACACGGTTGGACCGAACATCACAAAGATGATTGAAGAGCAAAAGGCCGGAAAGCTGTCTTTCAAGAATGACAACACGTCCAACGTCCACATGATTGTGGGCAAGGCGTCATTCCCTGCAGAAAAGCTCCTGTCCAACGTAAACATGGCCATCGACGCCATCTCCCGCATCAAACCACCGTCTTCAAAGGGCATCTACATGAAGTCCGTGACCTTAACATCAACGATGGGTCCAGCAGTAAATGTAGAGGTTGCCGCAGTCTAAAGATAAGGCTGGTGATTTACACAGATCGAGGTGCGGGACAGATTTTACACAGATCAGATGGAAAGGCGCGGGGATGTCCCTGCGCTTTTTCGATCTGTGTAAAATCTGTCCAGCGTTGCATATCTGTGTAAATCTATTAGCTTGTTATACTTAGACACATATGAACGAGCGCATTCGGCACATGGCCCGCGAAGCGCGAGCATACACGCGCATTGGCGCACTGGCCGGAGGCGTTGGCTCGGTGCTGGCTGTGGATCTGCTGACGCCAAAACCAGAACCTGAACGCCATCCCGGACATTTCGAAGTCATCAGCCTTGACGACTCCCCCTTTGAAAAACATCCGGGAGGCGAGTTTACGCCGGAGGAACGCGCGGAACGGATGGAAACACTCGAACATGGCGAAGTGATATTTCACGATATCGGTCTAGACTTCTACGAAATGACGCCGGAAGATACAAGCGTCCTCGGCATCAAGGCCAAACTCGCCAAGTATCCGCAATACTCGTACTTAACAAAGCAAAACCGCCGGCTCGTTTCTTTCAACGTAAGCGACGAAGATTTGCCGAACGTCAAAGAAATTCCGATCCCCCAAAAGAATGCAGAACGCAGAGTGAGCGACGAAGATTTTTCAAGATACGCGCACCGGGCAATCGCCGAGCTGAAACTCGACCCCGCCTACAAAGCGGGCCTTGAGCGCATCTTGCGCAAAGTGTCTGAGGACGAACTCGTCGCCTCAATGATTGCCGTGGCTAAACAGGAATCGGGCAAAGAGCACATTGGCGATTTTGAACAACATCTCTATCAGGCCAACCAACATACTTTTTCGTATTCCTACTATCATGTACTCGACAATGGAGCGGGACTAAGAGCTCGACAACACCTAGAAATGACCAGAGGCCAAACGTATCACCCGCTCAATGCCTCTAAATTATTCCTGGCCTTTCTAATTGAGAAAAGCCAGGATTCCGAGACAAAACTCGGTTCCCTCTTTCCGCTCGATCAGCACGCTGAGGCCTTTGCTGTATTTTATAACGGCAAATATTTCAAACCAGAATACACGGAAAATCTGCGCGAGTATTACACCAAAGCGCTCGACATCCTATAAATCACGCCAGCACATTCATACACATCCCTCCCTTCTCCCCCATACCGGCAATTGCTAAGGTGTGGGCGTATGAACCCATAGCGAGTTTCATACGAACTGTCTCAGGTTGATCATTGAGTAAGCGAGATAACGGAAACCCATGTGTGTTTCTTGTAACATCTCGTAACGTT
>JBAZWW010000007.1:0-57410 GCA_041660165.1 Patescibacteria group bacterium
AACAGAGTTATCGAAAGCTCTCTCAACGTTACGAGATGTTACAAGAAACACACATGGGTTTCCGTTATCTCGCTTACTCAATGATCAACCTGAGACAGTTCGTATGAAACTCGCTATGGGTTCATATTGATACAAAGTAGCATAACAAAACAACCCCGCGAAGGATTGCTGGTTCACACCATTGCGACATTTGGAGTCGCGAACGCCGTGGCGGGACGCACGGATTCCGAACCTGCGCCATTCTTTGTTGAGTCTGCGTTTAGAAATGGTAGATAATGAGATATATAACTAACAATAATGGAGGTAAGGATTGCGGTACAAACAGAAAGTATAAACGGTTTCCAGTTGCCATTGGGGACCCATGATGACCCGTTCTGTTCCTCGCTCTCCATTCGGATGCGGGCCATGTTTATTTCTGCGGTAAATTTTTCATGCAGCTCCTTCTCCTGTCGATTCCGAATACCAGAGTACGCAAGACCGCGGTCGGCAAGATCCCTCTGAAGAGCTTCGAGTTCGACGACTTCAATTTCCCGTTGTCTTTTTTCCCAAATCAAGAATTCTTTCCTATCCATATTAATTTTAGTGAGTCGATGCGTATCAGCTCACTCTAGCACAACAAAACAACCCCGCGAAGGGTTGTTTTGTATCGATAAGGCCCTATCGGACGCCACGCCCGCCCTAAGGCGCATGGGTCTACCGATAATAAGACATTTTCGTGGCGAACCGGACGGGACTCGGCCTCGCCTCTCGGTTCGCCGTCGCTCACCTCGGGCTAGCCACTGCCTCGCCATGCAGTCTGGTGACTGCATATGCTCTGGCGTTCTCGTCCCGACGCAGGCCAAACTGTTGGCCTGCTTCCGGCCCGCACAAAGAAAAAACACCAGTTGCCTGGTGTTTTTTCTGGCGGGCCGGACGGGACTCGAACCCGCAACCTCTGCCGTGACAGGGAAGCGCTCTAACCAATTGAGCTACCGGCCCAATACATTTTCGAACGGGGGGATTGTAACAGGCAGGGAAAAACCTGACAAGAGAGGCCGATACATCAAAAAAGCACCACCCATAGGAGAGGAATAGATACGTCTTGGGCGCGTAATTAAGGCTTCAAAGACGAAAAAGTCAAAACGTGAGAAAATGCTCGCATATGGCCAAAACCATCATCTTTGACTTTGACGGGACCATGGCGAATACGCTGGAGGCTATGATAGGCATCTATAACACGCTGGCCCCGCGCTATGGGTGCAAAGTGGTGGATGTGGCTGACCTGGAACGCCTGCGCGGGAGCAAGCCAAAGGATCTCATGCGTGAGTTTAACGTCAGTGCCTGGAAACTCCCGTTTCTTGTTTCAGCTGTTAGGCGAGGACTGAAAACCCGCATGGCCATCATGCCTGCGCAACCTGGAGTATGCGAAGCTATTAGAGAGCTTCATGGGAAGGGAGTGACGCTTGGCATCCTCACCTCAAACTCGCAAGAAAATGTTGAAACCTTTCTCCGAACAAACAACTTGGAGAATATCTTTTCGTTTATTTCTTCCTCCCGTCATCTCTTTGGCAAACACCGGGCCTTACGTAATATCATGAAGACGCGACATCTCCTGACCTCTGAAGTGTCATATGTTGGCGATGAAATCCGCGACGTAGAGTCCGCCAAAAAAGCTGGCGTCACCAGCGTAGGCGTAACCTGGGGTTTCCAAACTAAGGGCGCTATTGAATCCGCTCGACCAAATATTCTGATCAATATCCCGTCAGAACTACTGGAACTTTCAAAATGATACCGTCGAACAATGCCTCCCCCGATGTTTCTGTGGCATAATGGTGCAAACTCTTTAAATCATCTATGAAAAAAGGGACTTCGCAGCAGGGGCTGATCATAGGACTGGCAGTGGTCATTGCCGTCCTGGCCATCACGCTTGTGTACTCGGCAAATAAGAACGCGGTGGGACAAAAAACAATCAGTAACGGAACGGCTGTTAACGCACAATCATTCGCCGTTGAAAACTGGACGTTTGACTCGGCTGAACAGAAAAAGATTGAAAAAAATATTGCCTCGCTTGGCGCCGGACAAACGATTCAATCTCAATTCGTCATTGATCCGACAGATTCAAACACGGTCTACTTTTCAACTTCAACTTCGCTCCCCGCTGGCGAACCCATGAAAACAAGCTTGGCGAGCGTTTACAAATACAATCTCAAGACGCAACAGTTTGAACGCCTGTACAAAAAAGAATTCGCCCCTGGCAGTTTCCCCGGACTGACCAAAGCCAACGGCGTTGAGGACCAAGGCGTGAGCCACTTTGTTCTGCCAGTGGTGAGAGTGATTGGCTATGACAACGGAAGACTCGCCATGCTTGTCCAAGACACTGACGATTCTCCGGGCCCTTGCTCAACCTATTTAAGCATCGCCTCGCTTGGTTCCGCCTTCCCCCGTGCCGTGGTCAGCATGAACATTGCCAAACCGTATGACGGCTTCACGCCATACACGCTTCCAGTAGCAGTGAAGGCCCAGTCTGACAAAGACCTCCAAACCTGCATGAACGAAACCTTCCCGCAATAAACTGAACACTAAAAAACGCTACTCCGCATTCACAAATACCTCGTCCACATCATCAAGCTCATCAAGGGCGCTTAAAAATGCTTCAAGCTCCTCAAGGTGCGAAACTATAACGGTGTCTTTTGGGATGAATTCCAGGACGGCCGAGGAAACCTGTCCGCCAGCGTGTTCAACCGCTTCTGAAAGTTGGGCAAGGTGTTTTGGCGAGCCAATAACCCTGAGGGATTCGCCGTCTTCTTCCAAATCATCTGCGCCAGCATCAATCACTATCAGATCAAATTCTTCTCTTCTGCTCGGTGTCTCTGCAAGCGTGACCACAGCCTTGCGATCGAACAAAAAAGCAAATGTCCCCGGGCTGGCCATGGTTCCGCCGTACTTGGTTACGATATTTTTCACGTCCCCGGAAGTTCGGTTTCTATTATCCGTGGTGCAAACGATCATGGTGGCTACTCGCCCCGGCGCGTACGCCTCATAAATCACCTCGGCCAGCGCTCCGCCCTCGCCCGTACCAGTACCACGAGCGATTGCTCGATCAATATTATCCTTAGGAACGTTTACGGCCTTGGCCGCTTCAATAGCTACGCGCAATCGAACATTAAAATTCGGGTCGCCCCCGCCTTCTTTGGCTGAAATCGTAATCCCGCGGGTAAACCGGCCAAAAACCTTGGCTCGCTTCTTATCCGCTTTTCCTTTGGTTATTTGGATGTTGTGCCAATGACTGTGGCGGGCCATAAGAAAATCAGGTTACACCTGATTACTCTACTATCAGTGTGCCCTCCATGCCAAGCGTCCGGTGGGCACCTACGGAACAGTAGTAGGCGTATCGGCCGGGAGTGCTTGGCGCGGTAATAGTCACAGATCCACCTTCAGAAATGGACTGGCTCACGCCAAGCTCGTCAATGGTAAACACGTGGTGGCCAGTGGAACCGGAAAAAACAATCGTTATCGATTCGCCGGGCTTGGCGGTCACTGTTTTAGGATCAAAAAAGAAATCGGCGACTGTCATTTGGACTATACGGGGAGAGGAAAGGATTATAGAGGGCTCGCCCGAGGGTGATGAAGGGTTAGAAAGGGTTTGATCCACCCCGACGATAGGAGGGGTAGTATTGGTTGCCTTAGCAGACATCGGCGCGCCAGTCGCCTTGTCATTCTGCGATTGAGTCAACGCACAGCCAGCGCCAACCAGCATGACGGCAAAAACTGGGATGAGCCAGGTGGTGCGCATACTAGAGCGCTATGAGACTAAGGGAAACTCCCCCGCCCGTGTTAGTGATATACGCCACGCACTCGCCTGCGGGCAGGCGCAAACGGCTGTGGAGTACTGCATGCATTCTTGGGACAAACGTTCCGCCGTGATCATCCATGACCATGGGCGTGACGCCAATATGCAACAGCGCTTGCCGAGCAGACGCCTCATCAGGCACAACCACAATGACAGGAACCCGGGGCCTAAACATGAGGAGCGAACCAACTGCTGGGCCGAAGGATGAGGCAATGACAATCCCCCGAATAATCTCGCGCCTACTCATAACGGCGAGTGTATGAGCCAGGGCTGAGGGCAAACAATTTACGAGCGAGTCATCTTCCGGTACATCGTCAAACCGCGATTTCTCCGCCTCGCGAATAACTGAGGCCATGGCCTGCACAGTAACCGCTGGATACTTGCCAGCAGCCGACTCGGCCGAAAGCATCACCGCATCAGCATGATCGAATACCGCGTTTGCGACATCAGAAAACTCCGCCCTCGTTGCCCGCGGATTTTCCCGCATGCTCTCAAGCATCTGCGTGGCTACAATGACCGCCTTGCCGGCAAATCGGCAACGCTCGACCACATCCTTCTGCACAATCGGCACCTCTTCCGGCGGAATCTCCACACCCAGATCTCCCCGGCCGAGCATAATTGCGTCAGACGCCTCGATTATTTCATCGAGCCTCTCCAGTGCGGCCTTGCGCTCAACCTTAGCCATCAGTAATGGCGCTCGCACCCCAAATTCTTTAGCCGTCTTTTTGATGAGCGACCTCACTCCCTCGAGTACTTCAGGACCGGTGACAAACGACAAACAAATCCAATCAACTTCATGCTGAACACCAAAAAGAAGATCCTCACGGTCCTTAGCCGTAAATGAACTTACCTGGAGCGTACTGTCTGGAAAATTCGCCCCCTTATGAGATTTTAAAAGTCCCGTAATTTTTACCACCGCCGTCACTGTCATCCCCCTCGCCTTCAATACTTCAACCTCCAAATATCCGTCATCAAGCAAAATTCGATGCCCCGGCTTCACGTCCTTTCCCAATCGCTCATATGACAAAGGAATAACGCCATCAGCCGTTTTAGCATTTTTCGCCGAGGAAAAAGTAACCGTCTCACCGGCATGAAGCATGACGCCGGCACCAAGATCCCCCACCCGAATCTTTGGTCCCTGGAGGTCCTGCAGAATCGCAATAGTCTTGCCAGCTTTTCTCCCCGCCAAGCGGACTGCCTTCATGAGCGCCGAATGTTCCGGATACGTTCCGTGAGAGAAATTTAAACGCGCCACGTCCATGCCAGCAGTCATCATGCGGTTAAGCATGGTGACAGAAGCGCTGGCCGGTCCAATGGTGCACACAATTCGTGTTCGGGCATCCTCCATACCCCCCAAGTATACCTCACTCCTTTGGAATCTTCGGTGCTTTACCCAACTGTTTTAATTCTTTCTCAAAGGTTTCCACATCTTCAAATGAGCGGTAGACGGAGGCAAAACGAATGTAGGCAACTTTATCAAAAAGGCGCAGGCGCTTCATCACAATCTCACCCACTTCCGTGCTGGTCAGTTCTCCTCCCCTGATTTTCTGAATATCGCGTTCTATTGAGTGAACAAGATGCTCAAGCTGAACATCCGTATAAGGCCTTTTTTCCAGTGCCTTCTTAAGCCCGCTGGTCAGCTTCTCCCTGGAGTACGCTTCGCGCTTGCCGTTGCGCTTAACCACCGTTACGTCGAGTAATTCAATTTCTTCAACCGTGGAAAACCGAAAACCACACTTTTCTTTTTCACACTCTCGCCGACGCCGAACGCCCATGCCGTCAGACAATAGGCGAGAATCTACGACTCGAGTCGCCTTAAAATTACAGACGGGACAGCGCATACATGATTGACCATCAGGTTTCAGTTTCTCCATCCCGAGCTATGCGAGGGATCCGACTTTCCCCTGTGATAGTGGAGAGGGTCGGACCCTTCGCTCTCGCTCAGGGTGGGATCCATACTCTCTACATCATCTTCCTGCGAATAAAAGCGGGAATGCCAAACTCTCCGTCATCTTCCTTTGGCGCAGGAGCGTTTGGCGTACGCGTAACAGGAGACTGGCTAATGCTTCCCGGGGCAGGATGCGGATTATAGGTCGGGATGGAGGTATCCGGAGCAGGTTCAGAAGCGGTAAATTGAGAAACCGGACGGCGTCCAAAGGGAGAAAAAGGTTCCTGCGCGGGTTGAGGCACAGACGCAGGCACAGGTGCGGGCGAGGGGGATGGGGATGCCGTAAAGGGATTTGTTGAGCGTCGCATCGGCTCTTGCTCAACGGCCTGCGGACGCCAGCCGGACTTTGGCGCAATGCCAATCTCTCCGCCAAGTGAAGGAGCGCGCCGATGATCCTTGGAATCAAAACCCGTAGCGACAACCGTGATTCGTACCTCGTCTCCAAGCGTATCATCCTGGATAAGGCCGAAAATGACCTTAGCGTCATCATCAGCGGCCCCGGTAATCACCTTGGCAGCTTCTTGAACCTCAAACATTGAAACCTCGGAATTGCCGGCCACAGTGAACAAAATGCCTTTGGCACCGTCTATCGAGATCTCGAGTAGTGGGCTAGCGATTGCCTGCTTAGCGGCTTCGACAGCCCTCGATTCTCCAGAGGCTCGGCCGATGCCCATGAGCGCACTACCGGCATTCTGCATGATAGCTTTCACGTCAGCAAAGTCTACGTTGATTTGTCCCGGCACGGTGATCATCTCGGCAATCCCCTGGACACCCTGTCGGAGCACGTCATCAATTATTCTAAAAGATTCCGTCCATGAGGTCTTCTTGTCTATCACTTGCAGTACTCGATCATTAGGAATGGTGATAATGGTATCCACGTGCTGGGCAAGTTCATGATGCGCGTCCTCAGCAATCCTTCTGCGCTGGGCACCCTCAAACGCGAACGGCTTAGTTACAACGGCAACAGTGAGCGCACCCACTTCCCTGGCGATCTTAGCAATCTCCGGCACGGCTCCGCTTCCGGTTCCTCCGCCAAGTCCGGCCGTTAAGAAAACCATATCCGCACCAGCCAGGGCGTTGCGAATCTCAGTCGCGTTTTCTTCAACTGCTCGCCGGCCCATCTCTGGGTTCATACCAGCGCCAAGCCCGCGAGTAACGGCCTTGCCAATAGAAATTTTCACGCTAGCCATTGAGCCATGCAAAGCCTGCGCATCAGTATTGACCGCCAAAAACTCAATACCCCGGATTTTCTCCAGGATCATGCGGTTAATGGCAGAGCCTCCCCCGCCTCCTACGCCGATAACCTTGATTTTGGCACACGTTTCAATTTCTGGCTTAAACTCCGCCATAGCGCAGTGGTTGATTGAACACCAAGTGTGTTCAAGGTTCTCCTAGGGTGAGTACGTTTCGTATTCTACCCTATAGTACCACTTCTAGGGAATCAAGGATTTCATCCACTTCCTAAGTTGCTCGGCTACTTTGTCTACACTTTTCAAAGGCAGGAGTTTTCCAAAACTGAAGGTTGAGCCTGAAACCTGCTTGATTCCGTACCCCCAGGCTGCCAAACCTATGGCGGTAGCAAAGGCCGGATCCTTTGCTTCATCAATCACGCTCATGACACCCGTAGGCGCACCAAGAGCGCATGGCAACCGTAACACTCGCTTAGCCACATCAATCGCTCCCGGCAGTTTCATAGCTCCTCCCGTAAAGATAACGCCCACTGGCAACATGCCTGACCGGTCAATCTTTCTCAACTCGTTATCAATCGCTTCAAACATCTCCTCCATTCTTGCTTCCGCTATCTCAGCGACAAACCTGGTCTTCACTTCATCATCAGACTCAGCGCCGAAATCCCGTAAAATAAATTGTTCTTTCTTATCAACATTATCAGGAATCGCATTGCCGTAGGCCAGCTTCACCTGCTCGGCTACTTCAATCGACGTTCGCAAACCGATCGCAATATCATTAGTCACGTGATCTCCGCCAATCGGCAAGACGGCAGTATGCAACAGGTCGCCTTCCTCAAAAACGGCCAGCGACGTGGTAGCTGAGCCGATCGTCACCAAGCAGACGCCGAGTTCTTTCTGCCGTTGCGAAATCACAGACTCGGCAGTAGCCAGCGGGGCGTAAACCAAGTCATCAATGTCTAGACCGGTGCGATAGACGCACTTGGTCAAGTTCTTCATGTGCGAGTTCAGAGCCTCAATGATGACCGCATCAACCTCTAACCGAATACCACTCATGCCCACTGGATCTTTAATGCCTCGCTGGCCATCTACGGCGAAGCCTTTTGGTATCACATGCAAAATCTCATAGTTCGAGGGGACCGCCACCGTTCGCGCCGCCTCCATGGAACGCTCAACATCGCCTTCCGAGATCTCGGCGTCAGGCCTAGAGACAGCAATTGCCCCTCGGCTTTCCTGCACCAAAATGCTCTGGCCGGCAATCGCCACCCAGGCATGGTTCAAACCGATGCCGGTCATTCGTTCGGCCTTCTCAAGGGCCTTAGAAACCGCAGAAACGGCGTCTTCCATGCTTGAAACTGCCCCCCGGTGCATACCGGCGGACGGGCTTGAGATGGCGCCAATGACATGAAGCGTATTTTTTCCATCTTCCCCCGGCGCAACCTTACAAACAGCAACCCGGATGGTTGAGGTGCCAATGTCCAAGCCCGAGATGATTTCGTCAGCCATACCTCAAGAATGAAGCCTACAGGGGCTTACATGTCTGAATTATAGCACAGGCGAATTCCATGACCGGATGGTAAAAAATGGCGATCCCGACCCCCACCGCACACAGCGCACACAACAAAACCGCACCTGCCATCATATCCTTCACATCTCGCACCATCGGACTCAATCGAGGCTGAACCGCATCAGCTACTCGCTCAATAATGCTATTGATAATCTCCAAAATAAGCACCGCTGAACACAAAAGAACAAGCAAAATTCTCTGCCACGCCTCAAGACGAAAGACGAACATGAAGGCAAGAACGGCAATGGTGGCGAGTACCTGAATGCGGAAACTTTGCTCGGCAGAAAAGAGCTCGGCCAGGCCTCTGAGCGCATGCTTGATTGAGCGAAAAAATGTACGGATGACAATCATAGGGATGAAGCTACAATGGCGTCTTGCAAAGGGAACATCACTTCCGCATCTTCTGCCTGTTCATGGTCATAGCCTAACACGTGGAGGATGCCGTGGACGAGGAGATCAGTCAGTTCGAGTTCAAGGTCTCCGTCTTCAGCTTGGCGCACGGCTTGCTCGAAAGAAATAACGACGTCTCCCAGATACCCACTCATATCCGCTTGAGGTGAAGCAAAGGACAGCACATCCGTCACCTTGTCCTTCTGCCGATACATCCTATTTAATCGCCTAATCTCCTCATCCGTCACCGCGCTCAAGGAAACAACGCCCTCTGGCGCCGTTTTCAGCTGCTTCTCAAAGGCGTGGGCGATCTTTTTCAACCTCGCGCTTGAAAAACGGTGCTTGGCAGGAATTAGCTCTTGAGCAAGGTCAAAGGTGATCATGGGAGCAGAGTTAAGCTGTTCAGCATCATCTGGAAAGTGGTCAAGTACTCGATAGTCGTTTCCTCACCGAGCGAGTACGTCAAAGTAAACACCTTGCTCCCACCGTCTATATACGCAATGCGCTCATCCCGCTTGCTTAGGGCGAGCAAGCCCTGTGACGTATACGAAGGCTCAAGTGGCTGAGAATTTTCACTCGGCACGGTCTGCTGATACCACACCTCAAGATTTTCCGTTGGGTCTTTGGCAATCGTCGCGATCACAATAGAGGCAGTGCTGGGCGAGCGAAAAGTAACGAAGCCCGTTGTTGCGTCAACCACCGGCGTCCAAGTGGACGGATAGTAAATAGTAAATGGTGCTTCGGGACTTTGGAAAATTCGTACAGCTCCTGTGTCGAGCAAAGTCTGTGGCGCACTACCGTTAGGATGATAGCGATGAAAAACTTCATTGCCGTCAAGGAACGTATCGCCGTCCGTATCAGGATTTCGGTAATCAGTACCGTAAAGGAGTTCCTCCACGTCCGTCAATCCGTCAGAATCCGTATCCTTGCCCGGAACTGGCACGGTTGCCACAGGAACTGGCTCCGGCACGGGTACGGGCGTTGGTTCAGGCGGAGGCGCTGTAATAACAACAGGAACTGGCATGAGGAAATAATAGTAATACGCGCCTACGCCACCCCCGGCAATCAGCAAAAGAAGCAAAAACAGGAAGATGACCACGCCAAATTTTCTTCGTGGGGCAGGCGGCTGAACCACCGGAGGCTTTGGACCAGGCGCAATGATCGGCGCCTGAGCAACGGGCGGAGGCACTGGCGTCGGAATAGGAGCCACGGCCGGAACAACAGCCGGCACGGAAACCGGAACAGGAGCGGACAACGGCTGAGCCGGCCTGCCCAAAAACTCCCTCGGCATAACATGAAGAATCATGTCGTCCGTTTTTACGGCCGATGTCTGAGGAGCTTGGCTAGCTGATTGTGGCGCAGTCTTGTTACCGAACATAGATGGAGCCGAGACTAGGCTATGGTGTTACCGGTATCTGCAAAAGCTTTCCGGGACCGTTCGGATTGAATCCCGCCGTCACCTCAGCGCCGTCTAGGAAGCCGTCACCGTCAGTATCGGTGCGGAGAGGATCCGTTCCGTAGACTTGCACCTCTTCCTTGTCCCCCAGACCGTCGCCATCCGTATCGGGATTGGTTGAGGACGTACCAGCTTCAAGCTCTTGCGCATTTGTCAGTCCATCGCCATCACTGTCAAGAAACGTGCTTTGCCCGATCGTAGCGGTAGGCGGGGTGGCAACGTCTGGCAAAGTTGGCGCTGGCTCCGTTGGAACGGCGTTCGCATCAACAGTGCTCGCCGGCACCAGGGGCGCTCCCACCGCCGGCGTCTCAGTCTGCGGAACAATCATCGTACTCTGAACAGGCTTCATGATGAGCGCGTATGCAAGGTAGGCAGAGCCGGCAATAACGACGAGTGCAACGAGCAGGATGATGATCGTTTTCAACGTACCGCCCTTTGAAAGGGCGGGGTTTGAAACCCCGCCTTCTTGCGGGGCAGGCATCACCGGCGCCGGCGCGGACGATGGCGTGATTGGTGCTGGTGCTTGGGCGGGGTTTGAAACCCCGCCTTTATCTGTTCCTGCAAAAATATCTTGTGGTTCTTTGGAATCGAACATATTTTTATTTTTTCAGTGGATCATGTCCTGACGCTACCTCCGCCCCATCAGTATACCCGTCTCCATCGGTATCCGGGTTTTTTGGGTCAGTAAAGTATTTGGTCAGCTCTTCACCATCAGATAATCCGTCTGCATCCGTATCCACAGAGTTGAATCCATCAAGACAGCCAGCGCGCGTTTCAATCGGAACCGCGTCGCAAGCCTTGATATCCCCAGATGCTACAGCAACAGCCGTTGCGGTGGACCGGCATTCGCTCTCCGGCACTCCAAAACCACTACAATCATTCGCTAAACGCGCCTTATCAGTGACCATAACTTCACAACCAGCCCGCACAGCCAAATCAACCACTGTCTCGCATAACGAATATTTCTTGTCTAAAACGGCTTTTGTTGAAGTGGCCACATCTGTACAAGAAATTTTTTCAGCTCCCTCAAGCGAAGCACAGGCCTCAGCCGATCCCGAATCAATCGCAATAAGAGACAAGCAGTCGGCAAAAGCTGGTCCCGTCAAGCCGTTGCACCCGTCCGCAAATCCGACAGCTCTGGCGGCATCGGATTGCGGTACGCCACTATTAACCATGTCCGCCACGGCTGTTTTCTTTTCTGCCACTACCGCCTTGGCCTGCCTGTTAGCTTGAATCATGTTCGCCGTAAAGGCAATAATGAATCCGCCGACAATCATGGCCACTACTACTGCGCCCACGATCATGCCAAAATGACGCTTTTTATAAAGCGGGACCGGTACGGCTTCAGGTTCCGGCGTCAGCGAGTAGAAAACCTGCTGAGGCTGGGACTGAGGTGGCGATGGTGGTTGGAGTACGTCCGGCATACGTTAAGGAGCGCAGTAATTAAGACGGACATCGGAAATCGTAATCTGGCCCGTTCCGCCAAAGGAAACGTGAATCGGCACCTGCTGTTCATGCACGCCGTCGCACTTCAGAAACTCTGGCCACGGAAGAACCTGCCCCGCGCCCTCATGCAAAACTACGGATGAAGCCACAACCGTGTTATTGGCGTCCGCGCTGAGGAGAGAAACCGTTATTCCCGTAATAGATTTAATGATCCCATCATAGGCGCTGGCCAGTTCAGTTGGCGTATGAGCGTCATAGGCGTAATCCACTCCATTGCTGGTATTTGTTTCAAGCGGACCGGTCCTCAGAGAGAAAGAGTTGCTTGACCATTTCTTCATGTTCTCAATGAGCGAGTACGTGTCGGTTAAGGCCACGGTATAAATCTCATAATCTCTTTGTGATGCCTTAATACTATCGGCTGCGTCGTTAGTAACGGATAGCGCGTCTGCAGTTCCTTCCGGTTGTCCGTCAGAAAGAAGAATGATGATGTTGCGAGTATTGCTGGCGTTCGGCAGAGCATCAAGCAGGCCCTTGGCTGAAAGCAAGCCAAGCCCGGTCTGCGTGCCATTCTGCGCCTTGGCATCATAGGCATTGATACGGGAAGTGAGCGTGGTCTTTGCGTCCTTACCGCAGAAACCAAAAGTACAAACAGTCTGACTCTGCATCTTTGCCGTACAAATGCCTCCAGCCCCACACTCGCCATCTACAACGCCATCACAACTCTGGTTGTATAGATCATTGTGTGGTCTTGGATTTGTGCACATACCCGTCCCAGCGATACCTGAGAAGCCAACCAAACTAATGTGCGCATGCTCGCCAAAAGCAGTAAAGACGGAGTTCACGGCAGTGGCCAAGGATGCCTTAACCGCATTGATGCGCGATGGATCAACGTAGTTTTGATTGATAGTAACCCCGTCAGCCTTGTAAAGACTCCTCCCTGCAAAATCCCAATCCATGGAACCGGATCTATCAGTAACGAACACAATATTCACTTCCGGAGGAGTCACATTGTTCATGGAAACCGTCCCCGTGAGCTGGCCCACCAATGTACAGGCCGGAATGGTCAGAGTGGCCGCGTTCGGCAAAAGCGAAGTTGATGAGGAGCTGTAACTGTTCAACTCCACGCTTGAGGAGGCCCTGGATCCTGGAAGATTCGGCAGTAAGAGCGTGGGGTTGGTTGAGAAGGAAAATGGACAAGCACTGGCACAGCTATTGGAGCATTTTGGTTTTACACAAGCGATGCCGGTGCCACAAACCGTCATGTCGTACGGAATAGAAGAAATCGTTGTGTTAGTGCAATACTCGCCATTGCGGGGACCGCCATTGCAAATCCCAAGGTCAGCACAGTGATAAAGATCCTGGCCAACAGTTGTAAAACCGGTTGGCGTAGAACATGAACCGGCAGTCTTGCCCGTCCCGGCATCATAATATGTCAGCTGAACATCAGAACCGTCGCAAAACTCAGTACCATTTCTTACGCCGTCTCCGCAGAAAGCACCTGATGAAACCACATTTCTACAAGACACGGAGCACGCCGTACAGGTAGATCCGTAAGTTGAGGAACAGGACTGGCCGTTCTGCACGCCAAGATCACATTCTTCAACGCCTACATAATAGGCACCATCGCCACACACATTCGTCTTGCAGGAATTCGTACAACTATCAGAAGAATCCGTGTTGCCATCATCACACTCCTCACTCCCTTCTTTCTTGCCATTACCACAGGCAGAGAGAGCGGTGCACTTAATAAACCGGTAATTTGGAGTTACCCACTGACAGGCCGTTCCATTACTGCCGTTGCCACAGGCCCGGATGCGAGAAGTCTGATAAGTCTGAGCCGAACATATGCCATCTGTTCCGCAACTGGAGTTTTGCGCACAAATATGTCCAAGCTTGGCAGGATCTCCCGCCGTACAAACGGTAGAAAGAGGGCAAGCATCCGCCCACGCATACGGCCCAAGCGCAGTCATACCGCATGTCCCGCCGGATCCGCAATCCGCATCCGTAGTACAAGGAGCACCGGTTTTTGTAGCCCCCGGAGTACACAGCTTGCCCTGATATGAATCGGTATTGCCATCACAAACCTCGCCATTCCCCGCGTCCACTTTTGTGTCCCCGCAATAGGACGCAGGGCCAGAACAATCCCACGCGCAAGAAGAAGTTGCAGACGATTGATAAACGCCGTTCAATCCTCCGCAGATGCCTCCGCCAAATGCTCTGCGCCCAATGAGAGGAGGGGTACTTCCGCAATCACATTTCTCGCTACCAGCAAGCGAGCCATCTCCGCAGGAGAAACCGCTAGCCCTGGTACAATCAAATCCGCAAAAACCGTATTTACCGTTTTGCGCGCCGTCATCACATTCCTCCGCACCTTCTTTTAAGCCGTTGCCACAAGCATTGCTGACGCAGGCAGATCCCGAATCCGGAACAAAGGCTGTACACGAGGCATTACAAACTTGCGAGCGGAAACCGTCATTCACGCCGTCATTATTGCCATCGCAGGCCACCACCAGACCACCATGCTGGCCAAGCTCACACGTTTCGCCCCCGCCAATAACGCCATCTCCACAGGAAGCGGAGGTGCCATATGTCACACCCACGCAATATGACGCAGGGATGAAGCCATTACCCGTGTTCGCCGCTCCGCCAATCAAAACATCCACCCGGTCAGCTGGGCCATCCGTATCAATCGGACTGCCCCACTGCGCAGAGTATTCCAAGTCTGCAGTAATGCGCGCCGAACGGTTGCCCGTGGCAATGTAGTGATACACGTGCGAATTGACCGGACAAACATATGCGCCCTTTGACTGGTCTACGCATGTAGCCGAATCAAATGAGACAAACGGACCGCCAGCGTTCCCGCAAGAATTCTTTGAAAAGACGTTCAAAGGGTCCTGTGCAATATCTTTCATCTCAAGCGCCCCGCCAAGGATATCGCTCCAAGACGGCCACGGACTGACGGCGATACTGCGCACAAAAGTTCCTGCGGACAGTTCCGGAACAATCGGAATGCATGATTCCGTTCCAGGGCACTCCCCGCCTGTACTACAAAGCTGAGCACCTGTCCCGCTACAAACACCGTTTTGTGTCCCGTACTTCTTAATTTCCGTACGCAAATCAGTCATGTCAGAAAGTCTTCTGATATCTCGGCGAACCTTCGCTTTCACGGAAGAACACGCACGTGGAGAAATAGGACTAAGAGGACAGTCGCTATCGGCCGAGCAAGACGCGCTTGTCACCGCGCCGTTTACCGTACAGAGCGTCACGTCATTCATGTTAGAAGCAAACGCGAATGAAGACAGCAAAGCATCAGCAATTTTCTTCGTGGTGTCGCTCGCTCCATCATTATACGAAATGACGTAAATATTATCGTACAACACGTTTGCCCCCAGATTCGGCGCGGCCACATAGGTTGACCGGCCGTCCTTCACCGCCAAAAAGCCATCAATCGTTGTCTCCTGCGGGGTTCCCTTAAAATTCTGTGCCGTGTACCACGCGCGCGGAGAAAGGTAATCCGGGTTACTAAGAACCCGAACGCCAATGGCATCGCCTGATCCGTCCGCAGTTTCAAACAAATATTCCTTAATCACCCCTCCCGCCTGTGAGACAGGGGGCCTCACCACCGTCATACCCGGCAAATCGTCTGACACGCCGGCTATACCCGCGTCACGGCAGTAATACGTAGAGAAATTCATCCAGCCGTTAGCCCCTTGCGACGCCAAGCCGTTCGCCCCGCCCCTGGCCGTATCTTCCCAAGGAAACTTGGATAATTCCGGCCACGGATTTTCACAAAGGAACGCAATAAGTGGCGCGGTACCAGAAACCACTTTCTCCCTTGGCGTGCCCGTGGTGGAGCCAAGAGCATCCGTAGTAATGGTTGCCTCAGCCAAAAGCGTGCTTCGGCCGTTCTTGCCCTTCACCGCCACATCCGCCAAATCATGCTGGGTGGCGCTCCTGGTGGCGGTAAACAAATCAGCATTTGCCGGGGCCCACGCGGTGTAATCCCAAGCGTATGTGCCAGGGAGCGATTCAATCTCGCGCGTGGCGTTGCCTACGTATGAAAGCGCGCTTGTTTTGAACGTATGCACATCATCTCCGCGCGTAAACGCATTCGGGCTCTTCTTGTTTGTGTCGAGTACCTGAACGGCATCAAGCGAACACAGGCTCGGACCCGTCATAAACACGGAAGAGACGGTTCCGCTCATGCCAACGCCTGTGGCCGAACGCACGCCGTCAGTAACCGCGTCTGAGATATCTTCATCTCCCTTCACAACAAGCATGTATGTAGTATTTGGCACAAGCGGTTTTGAGTAGCGCAGGTACACCCTATACGTTCCATCCGCTTGAGGAACCTGGTCAAAACCGTCAATCGGAAGAACGCAGGCAACACCCGTATTTGGCGCCGCCTCAGCAGACGCGCCGGTCAAAAATCTCACAAAAGCATTTCTTGCCTGCGCAAAAATATTCTTTGGATCATGCGCCAAATACGTGTAACCGGACGGACACGCGCCTGCAGTTAAGGAGTGGAATGAAAGATACATTCGATATTTCTCCGTAGTGATGGCCCCCGCCGTTTCTTTAAACGTAAAACTCGACGTGTCCATCTTTTGATTGAAGACGGCGTACAGCGATTGGTTCAAGCACACGGAGGTGCCGGAAGACGGATACGGAACCGCGGTTGGGCGAAGCGAACAGCAATTGTTTGTTCCCGCACCGTTTAGCCGTGGGTCACGGCAGTCCCGGTCTGAAGATGCCGAACAGGCAAGCGAGAGGCTGGCGGTAGTTGAAAGCCCCGAAGAAGATTCCTTAACCTCAATTGATGCGTTAGCCATTCTTGTTACGGCATCCACTTCAAATACCGCATCATCACGAACAACCGCCGTTTGCGTAGGATCAATTCTACCGTCGCCACCGGCACTGACCTCACAGGAATAATTTTCCCCAGCGCCCAAATTCCCATCACCGCAATACGATGGAACAAGGTACTGCGCGCTTGAACCCTCAAGGAGACAAGTGCTTGAACAGCCATCGCCGGAAATCCTGTTCCCATCTTCACACTCCTCACCCGTTCCCGGAATAATATCCCCGCAGACTGATGGTGCCGTATAACGCGATGAAGAACCCTCAAGCAAGCATGAGGAAGAACAACCGTCGCCATTCACAATATTCCCATCATCACAATTTTCTGCTGGTTTGTCCGTCCGGTCATCACCGCAAACTGCTCCGCCAATGGAAGCAAGCGTTGGCGTCCCCTCATTCAAACACTGAGAAGAACAGCCGTCGCCATTTTTTGCGTTGCCGTCATCACATTCCTCGCCAGCCTTAGTGGTTGTATCCGCGGCAATGTCATGGTTCCCGCACGTGGCGCCAACAAAACGCGAACCCTCCGCCAGACAGAGTGAAGAACACCCGTCTCCGTCTGCTTTGTTCCCGTCATCGCAATCCTCACCCGCTCCAGAAGATGAACGTTCTACTCGGCCATTCCCGCACGTCGTGCCGGCGGTCGAGTTCCCTTCTCGTAAGCAGGAGGAAGAACAGCCGTCGCCGTTCGCTACGTTGCCGTCTTCACATTCCTCGCCCGCCAGTGCGTCTGCCGTGCCGTCCCCGCAAATAGCGGAATACGCCACGCTTCCTTTTGACGTACATGAAGCGGTACATGACGTTGAGACAGATGACGGAGAAGTGTCAACCATTGTTCCGCCCAGCCACTCAGCTACCCTGGTAGAAGAGTCATTATCAATATTTTGGTCTTTGATTGGATCCGTCCAGGCCCAGCTATAAGAGAACCCCGTCAAGCGCTGGCCAGATGCGGAACAGCTATCCGCCGCGCCAAATGCTGAGGAAGAAAATGAGGCGCGATCCCCCGTTGAGCGGAGCGTGATAGCAGAAGGGGCGAGCGCTACGCGGTCAACCGCACACGCAGAGCCGTCTTCCCTGGCCCGGAACGTCCAAGAATAATCTCCGCCATCATTTGTTTGAATAAGACGAACTCCACTTTCGCTTGTGACACTGCCGGAAATAACCGCCCTGTAGAACGTGCCGGGTGTCAGAGCCAGATTGCCCAGTGTGAAGCCGGTGCACAGCCCCTGCGCGCCCGTCACAGTCACACAAGATGCCCGGACTCCGCCGATTTCCGTCACACTCGTACAAAGCTCATACGCGCAAGAGAAAAGTTTTACAGCACCAACACGTTCAACACTGGATGAATTCATGGGGATATTAAACGTTCCGCCCACCTGCGCGTTTGGACAAGCTGAATCACAGGCCGGCCACGTACCAGTCACATAAGGATCAAGGAAATTGATGGCCAGGTTTCCAGCTGATTTGATATCGCTACCCGTCTCTGAAGCCGTCACCGGGGTTTCTCCCTCAGCCAGCGCCTCAACCGTAGTACAGGCAGAGGCTCCGCCAACGCAGGCCGGATTCGCCGCGCTGTTGAAACGCGTAATAGAGGGACTAGCATCCCAGCTCCAGGAATAACTAGCTGAATCCACAGGGACACAACCCGCAGTGGGAACCGCGCTAAATGATTTCGTTCCGCCAAGAAGAGTAATGACGCCCTTGGCCGGAGTGACGCGCACGCTGTCAATGGTGCAGGGCGCGCTTGTTGCCTGTGTCACGAAGGTCCAGGAAACATCGCGAGCGAGCCCGGCCCCGCCCGTGGAGACCGCCACCGTGGTCACCGTTACTCTGTACGTTGAGCTGACCGCCAGCGAAGCGCCTGGAATAAAAGTGAAGGATGTTGGCGTCGTTCGGAGAGTTCCTGAAGCAGAGATAACGGCTGAACACGGGTTTGTACCCTGGCCGGTACAGCGGTCCACTTTCACGGCGTCATTCAGCGTTCCCTCATTCATAGCCTCCGTAAATTCTGCGTACACCACCGCATTCGTACACACCAAATCCGTAAATTTGTTATTTGGCACGGCACTCACCCGATCCGCTGAACATTCAGTCACCAGCTGTGGTACATGAGGGATGGCACCCGTAGAAAAACTCCAAGCATAGCCAGCGGTTGATCCCGCGCCGGCGGATACACCGCTCGTTACCTCAAAAAAGGTATCGTTCCCCTTTGTACCCGTGCTCGAAACCAATTTTACAGCTCCCGTTTTTGCCGCGGAAGGAACAGGAACTTTAATTTCCGTTGGCGACCAGGAAGCAATATTCGTCTGTGCTCCATCCGCAAACGTAACGGTCCCCGTTGCCGTTCCGAATTGATTGCCAACCAGAGACACCGTGTCTCCTACGGCGCCAGTGCCAGGAATGACTCCGCAAACATTCGGCGCGCTATCATCAGCTGTAACTGTAAACGGCACCGTATTTGATGATTGACTGCTTGATGTTGTTACAGACACGTCATAGACGCCAACAGCCAGCGCCACAGCAGAAGTATATTTTGCGGGAACAATGAAGCGGATCTGGTTGTTCGTCCATGGATTGATGGCGGAGCACGCCGTAGGGAAATCAATACTGCCAATTGCGGAATCTCCCGTAGCGCGGTTCACAAACTTCACTGTCCCCTTTGACGCGCCAAAGTTCGCTCCGTCAAGCGTGACATATCTGCCGATTCCGCCAGTTGCCGGAGAAAGCGTTGCTATAGATGGCAGGGTCCCTGTAGTTGAGACAGTTGAGGCCACGCGCAAAGAAAGCGCATTCGAAGAAATGCCATTCACGGAAACAGAAACAGGGAACGTACCGTTTGGCATCTGAGGCACTGTTGTCATGATTGAAGAGTTCGTCCATGCTGAATAGCTTCCCGCGCTCCCCTGCGTGCCAAAATTCACCGTAGATGTTCCGCGGTTCGCGCCAAAATTATCACCAATTAGCCCAAGGGAATTTGTAGGAGAGACACTGTTTTTGTCGAGCGAACAAAGATTCGGATGGATAACCGTATTCACGGCAAAGTTTGGAAGCACCGGTCCGTGATCATTAGCGGTGTCATCTTTCCTTGTCCCCCCGCTTGCAGTAACCGTAATTAGTCCGGAGACTGTAGTTGCTGGAACAATGACAATGATTTCTCTATCCGTCCAAGCACCTCCGCATGGCGCAACCACCGCCTCAACAGGACCATTCGCTCCCGTAAAGGAAACCTTCCCGGCAGAAGAACCAAAACCCGTACCGGCAATGGTTACATATGTTCCTGGCGCTCCAGAATCCGGCGATACCGCATTGATCACCGGGTTTTCAACACATCGTCCGGCCTCGCACAGACCGCTTCCGCAATCGGCATTTGCCGTACACGCGCCCCCGCTACACGCCCCGCAAAAATTCGGGCTGAGCGCGTCACCCCCGCAATCAATACCCGTTTCGCCACTTCCCGTATCAAGAATCCCGTTAAAGCAAGAGGCAGGTTTCACCCTCACCGTCACCGCATCAGTATCCGTGTTGCCGGCCAGATCAGAAACCTGGGCAGAAACGCGATAGGATTTTCCGTTCTCTAGTCCGGCAGTATCCCAAAGGTCATCAATCGTCACGCTCTTCAAATCAGCGCCCGTAGCTGTCACCTCATCAAACAGGACATCACCAACTAAGAAACCGGCGGAAGCCACGCCCGCATCATCCGTAGCCTGAACCTGTACAGGTTGAGTGCTATCAGCAGGAACCGTTTGGTTATTGTCTGGCAAGGTCATGTGCGCTACCGGATTCTTCGTATCAACCACGGCCCCGCTCGTGAACCCGCCGGTACACGGCTTGGCAGTTGAACAGGTGAGCGTCAGGCCAGCTGTGCTCTTGAGCGTTGGTAAAACAGAAATTGAATAGGCGGTGGACGCGTCAAAACAGAAACGAGTCTCATTCGGCGTAGCGCATGGCGCGTCAGGATGGAAAGTGATCGTATTGCCGGCCACGGAAGAAACGCCAGGAACTTCAACATTGGTGGTTGAGTTCACAATCTTCAACTGGCCGTTCATGCTGGCCGGATCAATGGATTTGCTGAACGTCACGCGAACCAGGGCGTTCTGAATAGTGATCGTTCCGGCTGGCGAAATACCCGTCACTAATAGCTCTGAAGCTCCCCCCGTCCCGCCTATTCCCCCGCCCCCTCCACCCGCACCACCTCCGCCCCCTCCCGCACCACCAGCGCCCGTAGCACTCAAAAGTGCGGACAAGATAAAACTGACAATTGACCAAGAAAGCAGAATGATAACCAGCCCGATAGCTCCGCCAATCAAGATCTTCTTAGCTCTGCCCACTTTTTTCTCATCACCCGCAGCGGTCATCCACACAAATCCGCCGTAAAGCACAATGACCACCGCCACCACGCCAAGGAAAGAAATGGCCGTCCGGATAATCCGCGCAACAATAATCTTTGGATCAGTATTCCCAAGCCCGGTAGCATCGCCCACCGTGGTTAACCCGGTCTGGACATCACTAGTCTGCGCAAACGCCGGGACCGCAAATGCCAAGGAAGACACGGCGCTCAAAGCGACGAGTGACCCAAGCGCAAGTTGTTTAAGGCGTTTTATGTTCACAAAATTTCTTTAGAAGAGCGAACACGCGGTTGCTGAGGCCGTACCATTGCAACAATAGGGTTGGGATGCGGACACTCCGCATGTTCCGCCAGAAGCATCAGGGCCCACGGCGGGGACATAACAATTCTGGTACTCGTTGCGCAAATCCTGCGTTGCCTCTGTCCCGTAGACGTAGGATTTTCCATCCGTGGATTCAAGGAAAGTGCCGTGCGCAATGGTCACCACCGTTTGCGCAGGAACCTGGGAAGATGAAGCAACCACGTCGCCGTTTGCCGTCAAATACGAAAGTCTTGTCGAGTACCACATCTCATGCGAAGTACCGCCTATCAGCTCCTTATTCGTCAACAGAATGCTATCTGATGATACTGAGGAACTCTGGAGAACGCCGTCAAACGTAGCCGTCACCGCCTGATCAAGCGGAACACTTTCTTCAGCAATGTTCGGGGCCACGGACAGGATCTTGGGGCCAGTGAGCGCAATGTCGCCCGTAGTTGAGAAGCTCCACGCATACGCGTCCCCCGCCGAGCCATCACCGTTTCCATCAAGTGAATTTCCGGCCATATCCACCACGCCATTGTACGGGAAATTATCAGCCTGTGGCGGGGCTGTGGTGGTGGTTGCGGATTTTATGGAGACTGAGAGACTTGAACTGCCCGGCAAACACATGATGGTCTGACCGCAAGAATTTGTTCCGCAGGGATTTGCGGGAACAAACGTCAGCGCTGTGTAGCCGTTGGAAATTTCATAGGTTCCCGGGGTAGTAGTTCCGCCCGCGCCAACCGTAATATTATCGAATCCGCTTGTGTCGCCCCTTGTACCGGTAGCTGAAGTGGGATCAATGGGCTCAGAAAATGTAGCCTGCACCGAAATATTCCTCGAATATGTGCCAGAATTCCCCGGAGTAACCGTCACGATCGAAGGAGGCGTCAGATCGAGAACGGTGCCCGTTTCAAATGACCACTGGTATCCGCCGGAAAAACTCCCGCTAAAAATCTTGGCCCCGCCAACATTCTTAATATCTGCGGTCAAGGCCACGGTGTACTGCACTTTGGCGCTGGCTGAACCAAGCGGATCCGCCAGCTTCAAAACAAACGTCTTGCCGTCAGCCGTGCCGTTCACCGTAATAGCACTTGCAGGCAAGGACGCCGTTGCCCCCTGCGCAGTTGGATAGATCTTCACTGAAGACGCAGTAACTGAAGCTGGATCAAGCGCATCCTTAAACGTAATCATGATCTTTGTATTCCTCGGAACACCGGTTTGATTTCTTGCCGGGAAGTGGTCGCGAATCGGTCCACTGCCGAGTGCTCCCGACAATCGCTCAACAGACACCCCTCCGTTGTTAGCTCCCCCGCCTCCGGCCCCGCCAAAGCCCGTAGCCCCGCCAAGCGCGTTCACAATAAAGGTGGTGATGCCGTACGCGCCAAGCGTGATCACGATACCAATCGTAGCGTTAATCAAGATGCTCTTCGCCTTCTCCACCTTCTTATGATCGCCTCCCGCTGTCATCCAAACAAAACCGGCGTACATGAAGAGAATGAGAAAAACAACGCCCAGGATGCCAAGGAAAACACTAATAATCCGGCCTACCAGCGAAGGGAGGTCGGAATTTCCCAGCCCTGCCGTTTGCGCTACTTGATCCGTATTTGAAAGCGCCTCAGTCTGAGCAAACACCACCGGCGCGGAAACGAAAAAGCCCCCCGTCAGGACAAGGATTGTGAAAATAACATTCTTAGCCCAACGGCGTAGCATAGCTCCCGCACATTTTACCACGAACTACCGGAGCATGACCGCAATCTTTTCCTTAAGTGTGGGTAGTCCATCTTTCGTGATGGCAGAAACGCAAATGCCATCTGTCATCCCGAGCGGAGCGAGGGATCCGATTGGGCGAGTCTTTGATCGCTTTGGCAACAAATCGCACTTGTTATAAACCAAAATAGTCGAGCGATCCTTGAGACCAAGTGAGGCGAGGATTTCCTCAACTACCGCCCGTTTAAGGTCGAGTTTCGGATCAGACGCATCAATTACGTGCAAGATGAGGTCAGCGTGGACGGCCTCAGACAGTGTTGATTGAAAAGCCTTAATGAGCGAGGGTGGCAGATCGCGAATGAAGCCGATCGTATCAGATAGCAGTGCCGAGCCACCGAGGTCCGGCAAATACATCTCGCCTACTCGAGTATCCAAAGTAGCAAACAATTTATCAGCCGAAAGTTCTTTTCGCTTAGTTAACGCATTCAGAAGCGCGGTCTTGCCGGCATTCGTGTAACCAACAAGCGCGACCGTTTTCAGACCAGCGCGAACCCGGCTCTTTCTGTGCTCCGCTCGCCCACTCTCATACATTTCGAGTTTCTTGACGATGGTTCTCTCACGCTCCTTCAAGTGGCGTTTCATCTTCTCGGTGTTCCCTTCTCCGGCGCCACCGCGAGTTCCCGTTCCACCTCTCTGCCGGCCAAGCTGTGCGCCCATGTTGTAAATACGCGGACCGATATGACGTAATCGAGCGAGTTCGATCTCGAGCTTGGCTTCCGCACTCGTGGCATGCCGATCAAAAATATGGAGAATCAAATCAACCCTATCCCATACCTTCATCTTATAAGGTTCGAGCGCTTCCTCAAGCCTAAAAAGCTGGCCCGGTTTCAGCAGGTCATTGATGATGAGCACATTAGCCCCGGTGGTTTTTGCGGACTCGATGATTTCTTCAAGCTTCCCGCTCCCAACAAACGTTACATAGTCCGGCTTCTCCCGGCGCTGAATTGTTTTCACCACCGCAATTCCGCCGTACGTTTTCGTCAAAGCCTCAAGCTCGGCCATCCGTTCCAGCGCTTCCGCTTTGGGGACCGTAAAATGCACCACGTCAGCCAAGATGGCCTTGTATCCGCCCGCTAAATTATCCATTCAAAAATTTCTCAACTTTTTCTTTAATGCGTGCGCCATCTACCAGTCCGCGCAGTTCTTTGGCGAGTGCTCCGACAACTTTTCCAGCTTCGTTCGACGCCTTCGCACCAAGCTCCTCAATCTTGGCCTTCACCTTTGCTTCAAGCTCCGCATCAGGCATCTGCTCTGGCAGATACTTTTCGAGTATGGCAATTTCTTTTCTAGCTTCGACCGCAAGATCTTCGCGGGCACTGGCCACAAACATTTCAAGGGCATCCTTAATCTTCTTTGCATCAGCCTTGATCACTGCAATCACTTCCGCATCTTCGAGTTCTTTATTGAGCTCAATCGCCTTATTGCGGATCGAGGAGATGACTAGACGAAGCACCTCAAGCGTCTTTGCCTCCTTCCCCTTCATAGCCGTCTTCATGTCCTCTGCCAATTTGTCTTGTAATTTCATATGTGAGAAAGAGTACCCCGTAACAACTTTTCTTTCAATTTATGAGCCATTGTATCAAAGAAAAAACGCACCCGGTAAAACCAGAGCGCGATTCCGAAGGATGTGATCACGGTCATCAGCCGTGCCCAAGGGCCAGAAACCAAAGGGACAAAGTGCCTACCGAACCGCCTCGACGCGGACGTCCGATCAGTCCAGTGTCGCCGACGATGACTCGCCAGCCATCCCTAGCGATCACGACGTGACAACGCACTAATCTTAGCAAAAAGTGGGGTTTTGTCAAGCAAAAACAGCCCTTTCGGGCTGTTTTGTGCTTAATACTTGGAGGCTGTCATTCCCGCTCCACAATGGAATATCCGTCCAGAATGGCATCGCAAACAAAGTCCTCTAAAAGACTCGTGTCTGCAGTCATTTGAGCTTTATTGAGATAGGCCATGTAAAGGCCCTTATTGCCTGAACGGATAACCACAGGGGCCAGATTTGACCGGAGCGCCATAGCGATCATCATGAGCCGGCCTACTCGACCATTACCGTCCCCAAAGGGGTGGATCTTTTCAAAACGGGCATGGATTCCGGTCATCTGAGCCATGACATCTTTCCCCTCGCGCTTAAAGTCACGGCCAAGCTCTTTCATGAGGTCTGGAATCTTCAAGTAGTTGGCCGTAGGGACGTAAGTGCCAAGAATACGAACTGCGTGATAACGATACTGTCCAGCGTCCTCACGGATGGCGTTTATGAGAATGGAGTGCAACTTCAAAATCAGCTCTTCGTTTAATGGCTGTTCGTCCTGCAGATACGCGAAGAGATATTGAAGCGCGGCCTGGTGATTCTTCGCTTCCAGTTGTTCAATGAGCGTTCTATTCGGTAAGGATGCGTTTCTAAAGAGCACCGCCGCCGTATCCCCCTCACTCATGGTACTGCCTTCAATTTTGTTCGAGTGAAATGTGAGCGACAAATACAACTGGTCCCGGACGTCGGGATTGGCCAGGATTTCTTTAAGAATATTCCTATGCGCTTTTTGCTTGCCAAAAATGTGCGCTTTCTTAGCCTCAAGCACCGTCTCAGGAATGAACTTCTCGCCAGAGTATTCTTTGTACAGTTCATCAATCTTGGCCAGCGCACCGGCTCGCGGTACAGCTCTGTCATTCATCCAACGGTTAAGCGTAACAAAAGAAACGCCAAAACGCAGACCCATCTCTTCCTGAGATAGCCCTGACATTTTCTGAATAAGCTGGAGTTTTTGCGAAATGGTCATAATCTAAAACTTTATAACGTTTCATCACTTTAGCACATTTTATAAAGTTTGTAAATACGGCCTAAAACACAAATCCCCCGTCGCTTTCGCTTCGGAGGACTTGATGCTGATCTGAGATTACCGACCGCCAGTGCGCTTCGGCTTGAGATCTTCTTCCTTGAGCTTGCCTGTTTTAAGCAGGAACTCCCTACGCTCGCCTTTGACTAGGCTTCTGAGGGCGCTGTCATGGACTTTGTTCTTAGCCGGAGACTTGGCAAAGAAACGGTGTCCGCGAACTTCCAGCACTTTACCGCTCTGTTGGAGACGGCGGGAAAAACGGCGGAAGACCGCCTCAAAACTCTCCCCCTTCTTTCGTTTGACTTCGATTGATGCCACAATATTTTTTAAACCTTCCTTTCAAGGTTGGCAGGAGCTTAACACAGGCCATCACGCGTGTAAAGTCCGCACACGGTTCCCGTCAATCTGGTCGCCAGTCGCAGAAATAACCTCATCTTTCGCAAAATCTATCTTGGCCATCATCCGCTTCTCTGAGGCTCTGTCCTCCTGGATGAGCAGGTCTTTCGTGTTGTCGAGTTTATCCAAAAGTTCATTCTTTGTAAGATCAAGCTTGCGATCAAGAAAAATGACTCGCTTGTCGAGAGTGCCGAATTTCTTGTTGAGGCTTCCCAATCCCTTCTCTTCCCTGTTATAAAAGAACGGATGGAGCCAGTTCTCTTGCGCGTTCAGAAAAGAATCGCTTGAGTTCAGGAACGGTTAATGGCTTCAGCATTTTTGGGAGAGCCTCCACCCGACTCACTTTTGCCAACTCGCCTCCAAGAAACACCTCGCTAATTTTTACAGCGAATTTCTTTTGAGCGTCAGCACGCACATCGTCCAACTTTCGTTCTTGAAGCAAGAAGTACATGTCCACAAAATCCTTTGGATCAAACCGGTCAAGCATAGCCATGAGCTTATTCGCGGCAATGTCGCGCAGGCTATCTATCACCATGCCGTTCTGCGGAGCTGATGGATCGAGCCGTGGAAAAGGATAGCGGGTAAATTCAAGCTTCAGTTCATAGCCGTCTGCAAACGTCAAAAAATATAAATTCCGATCATACAAGTGTTCAAAGCGCACATCTTGAGCGTTGAGTTCTCCCCGCAGTTTCTGAAC
Organism: Patescibacteria group bacterium; assembly: GCA_041660165.1. GTDB lineage: Bacteria > Patescibacteriota > Patescibacteriia > UBA9934 > UBA9934 > JAGORL01. Next base: position 27,024 of record JBAZWW010000007.1, read on the forward strand.
AAAAGACAGAAGAAACTGTTTGTCCGGCGGGTTGACGGTAAAAAAATCAAGGTCATCGGAAATCCGATGCTGGAAGTGATAGGCAGAAAGAGCCGTCCCCCCACTCAAATAATATTCGGCTAATCCAGGCTCATGCGAAACCGCCAAAAGAACAGCCCGTTGCCGATCCGTTAAAAGGGTTTGTTCCATAACAAGAGTTCCAAAAAAGCCCGGCGATTTTCCGGAATACGAAGCTTAGGAAGATATTGTGCCAGAAGCAGTCGATCCATCTTTTCTTCTCCATCCCCAAACAAAATCTGACGCTCTAATTTCCATGCTGGATCTTGAGCTGCCTGTTTATCTTCCGCTTGTTTATCGTAATCCCACGTCATACGCAATCATCATAGCAACATCAGACAATTCAGGCCATCTTGGCTGCTTTTTCCTCACGGCGCACGTTTTGTTCCTGCAGGCGCTTTGAAGCGAGGGCGACCACTTTTTCCACGTCCACGATCTCTTGCGCACCGGATTCCATGTCGCGGATAATGATCGTACCATCAAGCACTTCTTTCTGGCCAAGGATGACGGCAATAGGAACCTTGAGCTTATCAGCTACTTCAAGCTGGGCTTTCAGATTGCTCTTTGAGAAAGCCTCAGCCACATCAATACCAGCCTCGCGGAACTTCTCATAAATTTTCAGGCCCTTGCGTCTGGCAGCCTCGCCCAGCTGGCAGAAGAAGACCTGTGCCCGGCGCTTGGAGTCAGGCATCTTCCCCGCGGCCCGAACCGCCATAAGAATGCGCTCAAGTCCAAGGGCGGCACCAACCGCACTTGTCCCCTCACGCCCGCCAAAGAGCGGGATCAAACCGTCATAACGCCCTCCCCCGCCAAGCGCGCTCTGAGCACCTTCTTCACCAGTGGGGTTTGTGAGCATGACCTCAAACACGGTCTTAGTGTAATAGTCGAGGCCTCTCACCAGGTACGGATTCAAAGCGTACGGCACTTCGGCCTCATCAAGGTACTCGAGTACTTTCATGAAGTGCTGTTTGGATTCGTCGTCTAGGTAATCAATCATCTGCGGAGCATCAGCCTTCAACTCTTCCATGCCCGGTTCTTTCGAATCAAGGAGGCGAAGCGGGTTCTTCACCAGACGCTTCTGATCAGTCTCGGACAATTTCTTTTTGTTGGCCTTGAAGTATTTCACCAGCTCGGCCACATACGCTCGGCGGGACACCGGCGTGCCAAGCGAGTTCACATGAACAGTGACATCAAGCCCCATGTCTTTGCAGAAACGCTCGCACATAAGAATCACCTGCGCGTCGAGCACAGGATCATCTGAGCCGATAGATTCCAAACCAAACTGCCAAAACTGGCGGTACCGGCCAGCCTGCGGACGCTCGTGACGGAAAAATTGTTCAACGTACCACAGCTTCACCGGTTGTGGCTGGTTCAACATGCCGTGTTCAATGTATGCGCGGGCGATTGAGGCAGTTCCCTCGGGACGCAACGTCATACGAACACCGCCCTGGTCAGTAAAGGTAAACATCTCTTTTTCAACAACATCCGTGTCCTTCCCTACCCCTCGTTCAAAAAGCGCTGTCTGCTCAAGAGCTGGCAAACGAATACGGCCAAAGCCGTACGCGCGGGTAAGCGAGCGCATGACCTCATCCATCTTGTCCCACACAGCTTGCTCATCTGGCAAAATGTCCCTGAACCCGCGCAGTGTTTCTGGTACTTTGGACTTCTTGGCAACGGGCTTTCCAGAGGCGCCGGATTCCGCAACTTTTTCCACGGGCTTCGCAACCTCAGGCTTCGGGACAGGAACAGGAGCTGTTTTGGAAGGCATAGAGAGATGCGCAGAATTTTTTAATACGGATACTGGGGAACCATGAACGTGCCTGCCTTATCAAGAGGGAGTCCGCGAATCCAGACGCGCCCTACAATGTTCCCCCTAGGTACAGCACCGAACACACGGGAGTCAAGGCTGTGGTCTCTATTGTCACCCATGACAAAGTACTGATTGGCACCCAGCGTCAGCTCATCCGGCTGGCCAATGGTTGGCTGTGTTAAGTATTCTTCAGGAAGCGGGACGCCGTTTGGAAACTCTTTATTTGAAATGGTCACTCTGCCTCCGCCCACATTTACTTTCTCTCCGGGAAGACCAATAACGCGCTTGATGTAATACTGTTTTTCATTTCCGGGCGGATGGAACACGATAATTTCTCCACGCTCAGGATCTCTCAAGCGGAACGTCACCTCGTCCACTATCAAATATTCGTTATCGTGAAAATTCGGCTCCATGGAAGCGCCCTTCACAATGAACGGAAGGATGAGGAAATGCCTAGTGATAACAATAATGACCAGGGCAAGCACAGCGATCTGGACAATTTCAAGAAAGAAACTCGCCACAGCTCCCAAGGTGGGGCCGAGCATCCGCTCAAGCGCGGAAATCGTCGTAGCGGGCGTGCGTCGTCTAAAAATCATAATGGTGTGATGATAGCACGGGAAAGTTTGGGAAAGAAAACCTGGTGGATGTTGCAGGGCTCGAACCTGCGACCTCTGCAGTGTGAGTACAGCGCTCTAACCAGCTGAGCTAAACATCCGCGCAAAGAGCAGTTTAAAGTATTTTTACGCTCGTGTCGAGAGCCCCATCAGACGCTCTTTCCAGCAAGCGATAAACACGCTATACTCTGGCCTCTCTCTCCCTATGATTGATCATAAATCCGTGAACCTGCTAGAACCGCGTACGGAAACCCCAACACCGGTTGCAAAAGAATCCCCAACCAGACGCCGTCGAATCTCTCCGGGAGCTAAACTTCTTTTCTTTGGCACCAGCATTCTTCTGGTTGGCGGATTTGTGCTTTCGGCCGGCCTAGCAAAAAGCTCCCCCTATGAAGACGGAGCTCCGCTTTCTATTCTCACAACGCTAGCAAATCTCGTCCGCTCAGGAGAAAAACCCGTCATCGGAGAGGAACAAGACCGCGTCAATGTCCTCTTTCTTGGCGTTGGCGGTACCGGCCATGACGGCGCTCAGCTGACGGATACCATGATCTTCGGCAGTTACCGCCCGAGTACAAAAGAGCTCGGCCTTATTTCTATTCCGAGAGACTTGAATGTCTTTGTCCCCGGCTACGGCTACAGAAAAATCAATGCAGTCAACGCGCTGGCAGAACAAGCAAAAGCCGGAAGCGGAAGAGACGCATCAGCCAAAACAGCTTCAACCATTCTTGGCCAACCAGTGCCCTACACCGTCAAAATTGATTTCGGCGGATTTGCAGACGTCCTTGATGCGCTTGGCGGAATAGACGTGTACGTTGATCGCAGTTTTGGAGACAGCACATATCCTGTAGACGACGAGCTCGGCAGTGTCAAAACTATCTCATTTGAAAAAGGCTGGATGCACATGGACGGAAAAACCGCGCTTGAATTTGCCCGCTCGCGCCACGGCAATAACGGAGAAGGGTCAGACTTCGCCCGGGCTGCCCGCCAGCAAAAAATCCTCCTTGGCCTCAAAGACCGCGCACTCTCCATGGATGTCATCTTGAATCCGGGCAAGCTGACAAGAATTTTGTCGATCATTCAAAAAAACGTCCAGACCAACATGACCCCGTTTGAGATGATCAAGTTTGCCAAATTCGTGCCGGATATCTCAACTGACCGCATCGCGCTTCACGTGCTGGACACTGTGAGCGGACTTTTGTATGAGACGTATATTAACGACGCGTACGTTATCCTGCCGTATGAAGAAAATTGGAGCGATCTCCACGCGCTCGCCCTAAACATTTTTGCCCGGAATGCTCCCGGAGCAAAGACGCCTGTGGCCATTGGTGCGCCCGGTGATACGCAAAATGCACTCACCGTAGAAATTCAAAACGGGACGCTCAAAACCGGACTCGCTGGTGATACGGCTGAGCTTCTTCAAAGTTCCGGCTTCACCGTGGCGCTTGTCACAAACGCTGATACCCGGAACATTCCAAACACCACCGTGTATGACTTTACGAACGGTGCAAAAGATGACGAACTGAAAGCCCTCAAAGATTACCTTCACGCGCAGGTAGCCATGACCAAGAAGGGTTCGCTCCAAAGCCATGCCGTCATTGCAGATTCCGTCATTGCAGACAAGGATTTGGCGTCCATGAAAAAAAGCGCTGGAACCATTGACTTTTTGATCGTTCTGGGTGAAGATTCGTCAACTATTGTGCTCAGATAACCGTTTTTATGGTAATCGCCCCCAAAGCAGCCCTTATCGGCAGAACAAATGTCGGCAAGTCCAGCCTTTTTAATAAAATGGTTGAGGAATTGAAGTCCCTAGTCTCAGAAATTCCGGGCACTACCCGGGACCGTTTTGAGGCAGATTGTTTGTGGCGAGCTAAGGTGATCCGCATCGTGGATACCGGCGGGCTTGATGTTAACAAAGCGGATGAGATTGAAAAAAACGTCATCATGCAAACGGAGAAAGCCATGAAGGCCGCGCAGGTCATCTTGTTCGTGGTTGACCTCACCGTTGGCCCGACCGTTGATGACTACCGCATTGCCAAAGAGCTTCTTCATCAAAAGACACCGGTGATCGTAGTTGGCAACAAGGCAGACTCCGCGCAGGTGCGGGCCAAAGCTGATTCCGCGGAATGGGCCAACTGGCCCCTCATGAAACCCCTGCCCATTTCCGCCAAACAAGGCGTAGGCGTGGGCGACTTGCTTGACATGATGACAGAGATACTCGAAAAAGCAGGAACTCCACCCGTAGATATCACTGAAATCATGCCGATGCGCGTGGCTGTTTTGGGCGAGCCGAACGTGGGCAAGTCCACGCTTCTTAACTCGATCTTGGGCGAAGAACGTTTCATCACGGCCAACGTCCCGCACACCACGCGTGAGCCGAATGATGCAATGATTGAACATGAGGGCAAGACATACATCTTCGTTGATACCGCCGGCATCCGCAAGCACGCAGCCATGATGCGCACGGGCAACAAACTTGAAGAGGCTGGCGTAGAACGCACGCTTGAATTTTTGAAACGGGCGCAGGTCGCGCTCTTCGTCATGGACGTAACGCGAGGAATTACCGCGCAAGACCGCCACCTCGCTGGTGTGTTAGCCGAGTCCGGCGTGAGCACCGTCATCGTGGTCAACAAGTGGGATCTCGTCGAGAATAAAACGCCAACCAGCGTCAACAAGATGGAAGCAGAAGTCCGGGGCTGGCTTCCTCAGCTCAAGTACGCGCCAGTTATTTTCACTTCTGCACTTACTGGTCAGCGCGCTAAGAAACTCTTCCCGCTCATTGACCTGGTCTTCTCGCACCGCTTCACTCGACTGTCTGATGACGAGGCTCATCAATTCATGTCGCAAGCTATTGTTCGCCACAAGCCAGTCAAAGGTAAAGGCGTAAAGTCGCCTAAGGTCGAGTCCTTCACCCAACGCGGAGTCAACCCCCCGCGATTCGTACTCGAAGTTGATCTCCCCCGCAAGGACTCGCTCGACGTATCGTATGTGCGCTTCCTGGAAAATTTATTGCGCGAGCATTACGAGTTCGGCGGAACCCCTATCAGGATCCGCATCCAAGCCGGCAAGAAATCACACACCACCTATTAGCAAGCAGAAGACCCGCGGAGAGCGCAAGCTCCATCCGCGGGTCTGTTCGTATGGAGCGCGTAAATGGTAGAATAAACGGCGAAATATGACCTTCATTCTAGTTGGGCTTGGAAATCCGGGAAATGAATATGAGCGAACCCGGCATAATACGGGGTATCTTGTGCTTGAGGCGCTCGCCAAGAAACTCAACGCCTCATTTAAAGGCAGGGATGAGTTTCAGGCGGAAGTGGCTGAGGCAAACATTGGCGAGCATAAAGCCATCCTCGCTAAGCCCTGGACGTACATGAATGCGTCAGGACGCAGCGTTCAAGCACTCGCCCATTTCTACAAAGTGAAACCAGATCACGTGATTGTCATCTCAGATGATGTCTCCCTCCCGCTTGGCACACTCCGAGTGCGGACCGAGGGATCAGCCGGCGGACACAATGGACTGAAATCAATTATCGTAAATTTAGGAACCGACGCCTTCCCGCGCGTGAAAATCGGCGTTGACGCCCAACCGGAAAATGTCCCGCTTGAAGCGTGGGTGCTGTCCCGGTTCTCAAAAGATGAAATGAAAATCCTGAACGAAGTGATTGAACAAGCGGTCGAAGTGCTTCAAGGCATGATCAAACATGGCATCAAAGTGACAACCGTCAAAGAGCTATGACGGATCATTTTTTGGTTGCACTGGCAAACTGCCCGGCCATTGGCGCCAAGTCAGTTGAAAGGCTTCTTGCACATTTCCTGACCGCGGAAGCCGCTTGGCACGGGGATGAAGACGAAATAAAAACACTCGGCATTGGCGAAGAACGAGCGAACGGATTCCTTACGTTTCGGCGAAACACCGAGCCATCAGGATTCGTAGACATACTCGAAAAAAATGAGATACGGATGATCACGCAAGCAGATGCTGAGTATCCGTCGCTTCTCAAAACTATTTCCGATGCACCGTTTTTTCTTTTCCTGCAAGGCGCCCCGCTCAAAGAACCGTGCATTTCTATAGTTGGCTCACGAGACTTTTCTCCCTACGGAAAAAAGTGCGCTCAAACCTTTGCCAAAACACTTGCCGCGAATGGGATATCCATCATTTCCGGCCTGGCCACTGGCATTGACACTATTTCTCATCAGTCAGCCATGGAAGCGGGCGGGCATACCGTAGCCGTTCTTGGCGGAGGACTACTGGCCTATAACGGCATGGACAGAGAAAACACTGCTGGAAAAATGCGCTCATCTGGCAGCACGTTGCTGACCGAGTTCGGCCTTCACTCCCCCTTTGCCAAACATCACTTCCCCATGCGCAATCGCATCATTGCGGGTATGAGCAAAATCACGCTCGTAGTTGAAGCAGCGCTCCCTTCAGGATCACTCCTCACTGCGGATCATGCCCTGGCATCCGGCCGAGAAGTATTTGCCGTTCCAGGACCAATTGATTCAAAAACCTCAGCCGGAACAAATCGCCTCATAAAGGACGGGGCCATGGTAGCCACCAGTCCGGACGATATTCTGCTCTCACTCGGCATTTCCAAACGCATCTACGGAGATAGCATCGCCAGTGAACCTAAACCGCCGATGGTAGTAAAGCCTCCTCCAGAACTTTCTGGATCCTTGGTTCTTTATGCCTGTCTGGCTGAGGGGTCGCTCTTTGCAGACGAGTTATCACTAAAAACAAAGCTAACGCCGTCAGAAGTCTCGCAGACACTGTTCGAGCTTGAGGTCATGGGTCATGTACGCAATCTTGGCGGAACAAGATATGAACGCGTCTGATCGCCGGTAAGATATTCACATGTAAAAATTGTGGTCGGCGCACAAGGCGGGCCTCCCAACAATTTTTACATGTGAATATCTTACCGGCTTAGTGAGGCGGACAACAGGTTTTCCAAAAATTTGTTGGGAGGTACTCCGACCACAAATTTTCTGGGAAACCTGTTGTCCGCCGAACGCTCCGCTTGACTATCATGTATCATTCGGGCTAACAATTCGGCTTCCTCACCTATTTTCTATGTCCACCCTCCTCATTGTTGAGTCTCCTACCAAGGCCAAAACCATTAACAAATTCTTGGGATCAAAATACAAAGTGATCTCCTCCTTTGGCCACATCAGAGATCTGCCGGAACGCGAAATGGGCGTAGACGTTAGCCATAATTTCAAACCAACATACATTGTTCCTGATGACAAAAAGGATAAAGTAAAAGCGCTCAAGGACGCAGCCAAGGACGCCACAGAAATCTACTTGGCAACTGACGAAGACCGCGAGGGAGAAGCCATCGCCTGGCACATTGCGGAAGTCCTCAAGATGAATGAGAAGACCGCCAAGCGGATAACTTTTCATGAAATCACCAAGTCCGCCATTGAGCACGCTCTTGAACAATCCCGCCATTTGGACATGAACATGGTGGACGCTCAGCAGGCGCGCCGAATTCTGGATCGCCTTGTGGGGTATGAGCTGTCACCGCTTCTATGGAAAAAGGTTCGCAGGGGACTGTCCGCCGGCCGGGTGCAGTCCGTAGCAGTGAAACTCGTCGTAGAGCGCGAACGAGAACGCCTAGCTTTCAAAACGGACGAGTACTGGTCTATTGAGGCCGACTTTGAAAAAGGCGGGCATCTTTTCCCAAGCAAACTCATTGGTATTGGCGAGCGAAAAATCGACAAACTCGACATCAAGAATGAGGCTGAAGCCAAAAAGATTGTTGAGGACGTGACCGGTGCCAACTTCATCGTAACCTCCGTTGAGGAAAAGGACGCGGCCAAGAAACCGCCCACGCCTCTCACCACTTCCACTCTTCAACAAGAGGCCTACAACCGCCACGGCATGAGCGCTAAGCAGACCATGACCATTGCGCAAAAACTGTATGAGACCGGCCTCATCTCTTACATGCGTACAGACTCGCTCAATTTGAGCACGCAGTTCTTAGAGGCGGCCCAATCCTACATTAAGAAGGAGTTCGGAAACGAGTACGCGCTTGGTTCCGTGGCGTATCACACCAACAAAAAAGGCGCCCAAGAGGCCCACGAAGCTATCCGCCCAACGGACGTAAATACCTCGCCAGACACCGTGACTGAGAAGCTCGACCCCGGGATGGCGAAGTTGTATGACCTCATTTGGCGCCGAACCGTTGCCTCACAGATGCCGTCAGCCAAGATCCGCAGAACCGCCATTGATCTCACGGGCAATGAACACACCTTCCGCGCCAACGGATCCACAGTGGTGTTTGACGGCTACATGAAGGTTTGGCAGGCCTCAGAGGACAAACTCCTCCCCACGCTCGCCAAGGGCGATGACATTGGCAAGGCAAAGGAAATCAAGCCCGAACAGCATTTTACAGAACCGCCAGCCCGCTATTCTGACGCCTCGCTCATCAAAATTCTCGAAGAACACGGCATCGGCCGTCCATCCACGTACGCGCCTACGCTCGCCACCATTGAAAGCCGGGAATACGTGTTGCGTGATGACAACAAGCGTCTCTATCCATCAGACATCGCCATGATCGTCACAGATTTGCTGGCCGAGCATTTCCCGCAAATAGTTGATTACGAATTCACGGCCAAGATGGAAAAACAGTTTGATGATATTTCCGAAGGCCAAGAATCCTGGACAAAAGCCATTGGCGATTTCTATACCCCGTTCCATAAATTAATCGAGGAAAAAACCGCAGATCTCTCGCGCTCGGACGTGATGAAAGAGCGCTCGCTCGGCACTGATCCGGTAAGCGGTCTTGAGGTCATTGCCCGGAACGGTCGCTTTGGCCCGTTCGTCCAGCTTGGACCCGTGACAGATGATGTAAAGCCTAAGCGGGCATCTCTTGAAAGGCATCAGGCGCTTGAAACCATCACCCTGGCTGATGCCATGAAGCTCTTTGTCCTCCCCCGCTCCCTTGGCCAGCATCCTTCGGGCTATGAAATCATTGCCAACACCGGACGTTTTGGCCACTACCTCAAATGCGGAGAAATGAACATCTCGCTCCCCATGGGCTTTGACCCCAAGACCATCACCCTTGAACAGGCCATTGAACTCTGCACCACGGGCGTAGCCAAAAAGACGCAGATGATGACACCCATCGCAGAACTCGGCGAAGACCCGGCCACAAAAAGCAAAATCCTGGTCAAAGACGGGCGCTACGGACCATACATCACGGACGGCAAAACAAACGTCACCGTGCCAAAAGACATGGATCCAAAAACGGTTACCAGGGAGCTGGCGATTACGATGCTCGAAAAGAAAAGAAAAGCGCCAAAGCGCAAATGGGGCAAGAAAAAACAAACCGAGGATTAAATCCTCGGTTTTGCTTTTGTGTATGACTTGAGCGCCTTGCTGGAAATTTCCTCCTGCGTGTGTGCGTCAAGGAACAAGAGATGGAAGCCGTCACTCTTCCGCACAGGAATTACCGCCAGCTTGCCAACAGCTCCCTCCGTAAACCACAGGCGGAGCAAGCCATCATTCTGCACCGCCTCCTGGGCCAAGCGACGGGCAAAGAGATCAATAGAAAGTTCGTCATCCACGCCGTGATAGCCGTACAGCCGTGGATTATCCACAATAATTCTTGCCAGCGTCTGGGTAATCCCATCCCCCGGCTTCACGATCGCCTTTTCAAAGTGCTCGGGAATTAAGACCGAATGATCGCCTGTCTCCGTATTGGTCATCCTGCGCGCTAACGAGGAATCTGATTGCACGCGATCACTCTTAGAAATCTCCTTCAGCTCATGCACGGCATCATCCGCAGAAAACGCCGAAAGCGCATCATCAATCCGCAATCGGAGATCAGTAATTGTCAGCGTATCCATGGTTGGCATCGCATCCCAGAGAGCTAGCGTGGCATACGCATATGCTCGGGCGCGCAAAATTTCACCAAGCGCCAGAAGCCCGTTATACGCACGCTCCTTTTTGTTTGCGCCAACGGGAAAAACAAGCTTGCCCGCGCGCTGAGCAAACGCCGTTGCCACCGCCTCTCGGGCTCGATCAGGGGAAACGGCGCTAGAAACAATGACCGTTTGGGCATGCAAAGCGTGGCGCCCGGCTGTCTGGCGCAATTTCGCAAAGGCCGGATTGCTCGCCCCGCCCTTCACGGCATTCTCAAGAATCTTGGCCATAGCCCGCCCGCAGTCATCGTCCGCTTTCACCCTCTGCTCCTCCGCCTCAACCCAAAGTTTTTGCAGACTTGCCATGATCCGGCTCCTGTTCGCAGGCTCCAAAGAACGCAAAGCTTCTACGCGCTCCGCCATCCGCTTTGACCGCTCATGGAGAGCGTCGTATTCAATCGCGTGATTGTTGAGCTTCGTCATACTTTCTTTTTTGATTGAACCCAAGTACGGAGCGCACTGCATTCTTTTTCGGACAAGGTATTTGATAAATGGTTTATGATCTCCGCAGGAATTTCTATTCCTGAGGTATCCGCCGCCGCCAACAGCGCGCCGATTTCTTCAGCTTCAGTGCCAAGATCGTCGGGCTCTAACAAATCTGGTTCCCAAATAGAACTCGGCTCTCCGCGCTTCAACACATATGTCCACGCGCGCGACAACGATTCGCGCAATGATGACCCAAGCGGAGGAGCTTTAGGATGAGGCTGGCTGATCTTCTCAAGATTCGGCGGTACCTCGCCTCCAAGCATCCCCTCAGAAGGTTCTTTGAGGTAATGGTCGGGAACAGCATTTGGCGTCTTCCTTCCTTCTTGCTCTGCTATAAATTCATCAACATCGCCTTCAATTTCCGCTTCAACTGCAGGCCTCTCAGTGGGCATCTCCTCTACAGCCCCCTCAATCATGTCCTCACTCACAATCTCAAACAAATTATTCGCCGTTCGTACTAGCTCATTCCCCTGGCTCAAAAGAGCCTGCACGGCGGTCTCTCCCGCTGATTCTTCATACTTCTTTTTCGCCTGAGCAAGTTCCGTCAAACAATCCACAAGTGCTCCTGCAATTTTCTCATTATCAGGCTTGGGCTGATCCGCATCATCAAAAAGAGCAAAGATTCGTGTATCAAGCTGTTTCAGCTCTTCCTGATACACCTCATACGGCGTTGCCTCAGCTTCAGGATTTTCTTCATAATCTGCATCAATGCGCGCATCCTCCAAAACCTCAATCGCCTTGATTTTCTTTTCAACTGTATCAAGCCTAACCGCAAGAGCATCCGGATCCTTATACTTATCGGTGTTCGAGTCTTCAGCAAACTCTTCATCAAACAGCGCAATATCATCACGCAAGCGCTTGAGAAGATTCACCACTTCTCGCCTGGCCTCTGGACCATCATTAGCCATCTGCGCATAGATCCGCGCCCGCTCCTCAAAACCGCGCAGATCGTTATTCGCTTCAACGTCCGCATCAGTCGCCTCTTCAGCCTCCTCCCCAGCTTCTTCCCCTGCAATCGGCGCCATTCTTTCACTCGAGTCGTCAACAGGGGAGCGTGCCTCCGTCCGAGGTGTGGAAGCCGTCCCTATCCGCCGTGCATACTCTCTCTCAAGAGCAGTCTGACGAGCCTCCAATTGCGCCAGCTCCGCCAGCAATGAAACAGCGTCAGCAAAATCTGCTATCCGGTAATGGATCTCTTCGCCTTGATGACGCAATTCAGATAAACTGCGGGAAAAATCCTTATCGCGCCAGAAATCCTCCAAATCCCCGCCCTCAAGGTCTTCAATCTTTCTGCGGAGCTGTGCAATACGATTCTTGGCCTCCCGCTCAACTGCCGTTCCCTCCAAACGATTACTCGGACGTTCTTTAGGCTTCTCCTCTGTCGGTGATTCTTTCTTCGGCTCCGGTTGTTTCTCCGTCGGCGCAGGCTTCTCTTGTTTTGGCTTCTTCTCTCTGGGCTCAGCAGGAAGGCTATCCTTCAATGCACCAAGTCCAGAAAACGGAGAATTGATAGCTGGCGCTTTCTTTTCCTTTCCTTTCGGCTGTTCTGATGGCTCAGGTTCCACGGGCGCCACCCGCTCTCTTGCTTCCGCCTCCGCAGCTCGTTGCGATCTCTCTGAATCGGCCTTGGCATTCTCACTATTTTGTCGCTCCGTCTCCCTCTGAATTCTTGCCTGATCTAATCGAGCAAAAAATCTCGGAACAGCGTTTTTACTTTTTCTCCAAATCATTTCAGCCAGAGTCTCTTTCACGCGAGTAAAATCCGCCGAATCAATCGGCGAGCGATAATATTCATCAATTAAACTCTTCAAATTTGCCAAAACTTCCTCCGGCGTTGCCCCCAGCTCCTCCATGGCCGTTTTCTTAAAAAGCTTCGCTCTCTCTGCTGGATCAGAAATCACATCCAGCATGTCCGTGATGACCCGGACGTTCTCCTGCACCGTTGCTTCCGCAGGTAATACTGGCGTTCTGACCGGCTCAGGCTGAGGCTCTTCAGCGGGTTTCAACCGTTCTTGGAGGGCCACAGTTCCCTCCCTAAATACCTCAATTGTTTCAACAATCTCCACCGTCCGCTCGTCAGAAAAATACTTATGATTTTCTGCAAACCAATCATCAAGCTTAGCTAAATCAATCAACAGCCGATCAGCCATTGCTAGAGCGTTCTCTGCCGAGTTCTTTGACTGAGATAAATGAATCACCGCTTCATATCGCTCATCAATAGCCACCAGCCGGTCTTCAAATCCCCGCACAATCTTCTCACGCTCAATCACAAATTCTTCCTCTGATGGAAAAATAACGTCTTTTTTTCCCTTGTTCTTTGCCATACTTATTCTTTGGCGCCTTCAAGCTTATCAATCTCCCGCTCAATTGCATCCATAGCGTGGCTGGCTGAGGTTTGGTTGTGCGAGTGCGCAAATTGTTTGCGGAGATCTTCAGCCTTCAAGGCCAAAATAACATCCTCAGCCTCATCAAATACTTCACGGCTCATGTGAGAAAGCAACATGTCCCGAAAACGCGCCAGCTCCTCAAGCGTCATATAAGGCACCAGCTCTGCCCAAGCACACTTCTCTTCATCCGGTAACGGGCAATCAGAAACCAGGCGCGACAATTCCACGCCAAAATCTTTTGCCGTCTGCAGAGCATCCACCATAGCTCTCGCATTATACCGCAGAATCTCTCCCCCGCCGGGGCTTTACGGGAACAACTCCGGGCAGTATGGTAAATTTGCTCGTATGAAAGAAATTACGTTTGCGGAACTGAGAGACACGCTTGATGCCCGGTATACGGCCGAAGACGTTCGTTTGATCGAACGGGCTTTTGCGTATGCCAAAATGGCGCATGAAGGCCAAACTCGCCACACGGGCGAGCCGTACTTTGTCCACTGCGCCACCGTTGGCAAAAAACTCGCCGCCTTGAAACTGCCAAGCGAAGTCATCGCCGCTGGTCTATTGCATGACGTACCGGAAGACACCACAAAAACCCTTGCAGACCTGGAAGCCGAGTTCGGCAAAGACATTGCCGGCATGGTTGGTGCCATTACCAAACTCGGCAAAGTAAAATACAGGGGCGAAGAACGCTACGCAGAAAATTTGCGCAAAATGTTCGTGGCCATGGCGGAAGACGTGCGCGTTATTTTCATCAAGTTCGCTGACCGCATGCACAATCTGGAAACGCTCTACGCGCTTCCGGAAAGCAAGCGTCAGCGCATTGCCAAAGAGGTCATGGAAATCTACGCGCCGATTGCCAACCGGCTTGGCATGGGTGAATACCGCGGAGGTTTTGAGGATTATGCCTTCAAATATTTAGAGCCAAAAGAATACAGCTGGACTCAGCATTTGCTTGAAGAACGCGTGAAGAAATTCGGTCCCGCGCTTGAGCGCTCGCTCCACGATGTTGATGTCGAGCTAAAAAAACACGGCGTAGTAGACGCTGACGTTCATGGCCGGGTAAAACACTCGTACAGCCTCCACAAAAAACTCGGGCGCTACAAAAATGACATTGGTAAGGTCCATGACATTGTGGCCCTTCGAGTAGTTGTAAAGGACATTCCAGAATGCTACGCCGTACTTGGCGTGCTTCACGGTATGTACACGCCGTTGCCTGGCCGGATCAAAGACTACATTGCCCAACCAAAGCCCAACGGCTATCAGTCGCTCCACACAACCGTCTTCGACAACGAAGGCTCTATTCTGGAGTTTCAAATCCGCACGATTCAGATGCATGAGGAAAATGAATACGGCGTGGCCGCCCACTGGCGCTACAAGGAGCACCCCGATGCCAAGTCCCGGCAGGTCGAATGGATGGAAGAGCTCGCCGCCATTCAAAAGGAACTATCGACCAGCGACTTCATGCAACATTTGAACGAGCTCAAACTCGACATGTTTCATGACCGCATTTTCGTTTTTACTCCTCGTGGTGACGTAATCGATCTTCCCGAAGAATCAACCTCGATTGATCTCGCGTATGCCATTCACTCGGAAATCGGCAACAAGGCCGTACAAGCCCGCGTGAACGGCGAAATCACATCTCTTTCAACGCCTCTCAAATCCGGCGATCTGTGCGAAATCATCACAGATAAAAATCGAAAGTATCCAAATGAAGACTGGTTGAAGTTTGTAAAAACAAGACATGCTCGAGAGAAGATAAAAGACGCTTTGAAGGACTCCAAGACGGGTATTATTTCGAGTTTGATTAAGAAGTATAGGGGGTAAACAGCCATCACAAAACCGCCTTATGAGGGGCGGTTTTGGAGGACCCGGCCAATGGATCAGGAGTCTGTTGGCCGGGACATAAACAATAAGCTCCCCAACAGCTCCATCACTGGAGATATTGGGGAGTTTTATTGTGACACCAGAAGGATTTGGCTTTCGCCACACCCGGGTGTTTCCATTACAACATGAGATTTTTATGGTGCCAAAAACTATCCACAAGCCGCCCAGTTATTCCACCTCTAGATCCTTCGCCTACGCTCAGGATCGAATGCGCGAACCGTCCGGATCAGGATGGTGCGCTCCCCCTCTTTCCAAGAGGGGGCTACGGGGGAGTCGATGGCTCAGTCCCGCGCCAGTCTTTCAACAAGCGACTTCAAATCCTCCTTCGCATAAAAGTAGATCGAAACCTTCCCTCCCCCGTTTTGCATGTCGATCGTAACTTTCGTCCCGAACTTCTCGCGCAGTTCTGCTTCGAGTGCCCCCACGTTCGGGTCCTTCGCAAATCTCGCGCGCTGACGAGCTGATCCTGCTCTGGCTTCGACTTCACGAACCGTGATCCCGCCCTTCAGCAAGTCTTGAAAAAGCGCCTGTCGGCGAGAAAGCACCGGCTCAGCGAGCAAGGTGCGGGCATGGCTCTTCATGATTCGGCCGTCGATCAATGCCTGAAGCATTTCTTCGTCGAGCTCGAGTAATCGTAAAGCGTTCGCTACGGCCGGCCGGCTTTTTCCAACACGCTTAGCCACGTCTTCCTGGCGCAAATCAAAATCCTCAATCAATGCTTTATAGGCCTGTGCTTCTTCAACCGCATTCAGGTCTGCGCGTTGAATATTTTCGATGAGTGCAAGCTCAAGCTTTGTGCGATCATCTTCCATTGGACGGATCACGACAGGAATTTCTTTGAGACCAAGTCCTCTTGAGGCTCGCAAACGGCGCTCGCCAGCAATCAACTCATACTTCCCCGGCGAAAGTTCGGACACGATCAACGGCTGAAGAATTCCGTGCTCGGCAATACTCGCCTCAAGTTCAGCCAGTTCCTCTGGTGCAAAATGCCGGCGCGGCTGGCGAGGGTTCTCGACAATATCAGCAGGCGAGACCTGTTTGATGCGCAATTCCCCCTCCGTAGCGATGTCGATGGGTTCGGGAATGAATGCGGACGGTGCCGGCGCCGTAGGGGTCGATCCATGTATCGACCCCGCAGGAGTCGCGGACGGCATACTCAACAACGACCCCAGGCCTCTTCCCAATCCTCCTTTTGATTTGTTCATATATTCTGAGAAAGCGGGGTTTAAAACCTCGCTTTTGCGAGCTACTCGGTTTTCTCTCGTTCCAGAAACTCCCTGGCCAATCTCTCATATGCCTTGGCTGCCTTGCTGAGGGGGTCGTAATGGATGATGGACTTGCCGTAGCTCGGCGCTTCTGCCAGACGGATACTCCGAGGGATGACCGAGCGGAAGATCTTTCCAGGGAAATGCTTGTACAACTCTTGTAAAACTTGGTTCGCCAAGTTTGTTCGAGGGTCAAACATCGTAATGACAGCGCCCATAACCGCCAGTTCCGGCTTGATGTTGGTTTTGACGAGCTCTACGGTTTGCAACAACTGGCCAAGTCCCTCCAGGGCATAATACTCCGCCTGCACAGGCACAAGCACGCTGTCGCTAGCTACAAGTCCGTTGATCGTTAATAGGCCGAGTGACGGCGGGTTATCAATCAAGACGTAATCATAGTCCTCTTTCAAAGGTTCAATGGCATTCTGGAGTTTTCGTTCGCGGTTAAACTCATTGACGAGCTCTACCTGGCTTCCGGCGAGATCTGGATTGCCCGGCAAGAGAAACAAGCGCTCATGCGCCGTAGGAATAATCACCTCACGAATCGGTTTCTCTCCGGCAAGCACCTCATACGTTCCTGAAAGTTCAGCAGGAGAGAAGCCAAGCCCGCTAGTGGCGTTCCCCTGC
This sequence comes from Patescibacteria group bacterium, assembly GCA_041660165.1. Classification (GTDB taxonomy): domain Bacteria; phylum Patescibacteriota; class Patescibacteriia; order UBA9934; family UBA9934; genus JAGORL01. Next base: position 44,077 of record JBAZWW010000007.1, read on the forward strand.
GGATCAAGATCAATAAGCAAAACGCGCTTGCCGAAGTCAGCCAAAAACGCCGCCAGGTTCATGCTGGTGGTGGTTTTTCCCACTCCCCCTTTCTGGTTTACAACGGATACAACGTGCATCATAGTCGGGAGTAGTCTATCACAAAAGGACCCCCCGAAGGGAGTCCTTTTGGTACCACAGGAGGGACTCGAACCCTCAATCCCGTGAAGGAAACGGATTTTGAGTCCGTCGCGTATACCATTCCGCCACTGTGGCCCAATTACCAAGCCGAACGATTCTAACAAAAACTTAACGGGTTCGCAAGGACAAAAAATATTCGTCCAAGGACGAATATTTTTTGGTTGCGGGGGTCGGATTTGAACCGACGACCTCCGGGTTATGAGCCCGACGAGCTGCCTGGCTGCTCTACCCCGCGGCGAAATAGTACCTGGAAGTAATGAGAATTGCAAGCCGGAAACTCGATGTTAAGAAAAACGCCATAAAATGTGTCCTGGCTAGAAGACGACGAGCACCGGCCGAGCCGTACTTACTGGTACGGTGAGGACGGAGCGCAGAAGTCGACAACGCCAGGGCGCATTTTATGGGGTTTTTCCTGGTGGCCGGGGCCAGGATCGAACTGGCGACCTAGGGCTTATGAGTCCCTCGCTCTAACCAACTGAGCTACCCGGCCATGGGAATCGCAACCGGCAGTACTATAACAGTAAACTCGCCAAAATGACAAGAATATGCTATCATTTGTCCTGATATGACGCTTACAACCCATGTAGCTATTGGGGCCTTTATCGGCGCTGTGGTTGGCGAACCCGCCCTTGGTTTTGTGCTTGGCATCGCTTCTCACTTCCTTGTTGATATGATCCCGCACGGGGACACTATCCTCGCGGACCGGTTTCATATTGAGAAACAATTAAAAGTTCCCGTAGCCTACGCCGCTACGGACGGCGCCGCCTCCATCCTCCTTCTCATGTTCATCGTGGCTAACCGCACGGATAGCTCAAGCAACATGGCTTTTGCCGCCGCCGTAACCGGGAGCGTGCTTCCGGACCTTGTCCTTGGGGTAGCTGAACTCATGAGAAAAAATGAAATCATGAAAGCGTACTACCGCTTCCACTTTTTCTTTCACGATTACTTTTCCCGAAGATACGGTGATGTGAAGCTCCGCTACGCGCTCGTTGCCCAAACCATCTTCATCCTAATCATTCTCAAGTTCGTCTAGATAACGGACATAGTGCTCAGAAGAACAATCAGTTGGCCAAGTAAGGCGCCGGACAAAATTGCTATAGCCGAGGTCTTGAAAGGAATTTTGAAAATAACCGCCGCCGCCGTGGCTGACCAAACGCCAGTGAGCGGGATGGGCAGGGCAGCGAACACAAACAACACCACTGCGCCATACTGCGCGTAGTGGTGTTTTGTTTTACGTTCAACATGCTCAAGAAAAATATCAAGCGGGCGAACAAGTGTTGGCGAAACCTTAGCCAGGAATTTTCGCACAGCTTCAAGTCCGAAGAACAACGGCAGAAAGACGCAGACGCTTCCGAGCGTTGCGGATAGGTATACGACAATCGGCGAAAGATGAAAACGCGTCAGGCCAAGAATGATGGCTAGCTTGTACTCGGTCACTGGCGCGAGCGATAATACAAACACCTTCACCGCATCCGGCACGGCACCAAGAAAACGGATGATCGCTTCAGCTATTGCTTGGGCCATACGAAGGTTTTAAACGTCCATACGGCCAGGTTGCGCGCGTCAGTAAAACGGTCATCAATTTGTTTCGCACCGAGTACAACAATCGCCACGCTACTTCCATCATGTTTCACTACGGTTGCCAAGCAGTAACCAGCCTGGGGAATGTAACCAGTTTTCCCGGCCGTAATTTCATATTCATCCCGATTCATGGCAGAGGTTAGCAACAGATTTGTACTTGGAATGACAGCCACAAAACCACTCCCCTGTCTGATGGACAGCGTAGACTTCTGCATCAGTTCCTTAATCGACGGATATGACTGAGCGGCGAGTAGTAGCGTTGAGAGATCGCGCGCGGTTGAAACGTTCTCTGACGAAATTCCACTCGGATCCACAAAGATGCTCTGCGCCATCCGGAGCTCAACTGCTTTCTCATTCATCTTTTTGACGAATGCTTCTTCGTCGAGCCCGGAAAATCTTGCCAGTGCATGAGCCGAAGTGTTATCTGACCCCACCATGGCTGACCCGAGTACGTCGTCAAGTTTTGTCGGATCATCAAAATGTAAATAGGTAATTCCCCCGCCAATATAGTCAGCCTTCTTGATCGTGATCGAGCTGTTCAAATCCGGCTTAGTATCCAAAAAAACCATGGCGGTCATGAGCTTCGTAATACTGCCCATCGGCCGAACGTCGTCAGGATTCTCTGCGTACAACGTTGCCCCGCTTGCAGTGTCTACAACAATCGCGCTATCCGCGCTGGTCAGCACGCCAAAACTATTGCTAACGATTTTCTTTGGCGGCAAGACCTCGCGCACAGCATTTTCCGGCAAATGTGCCGTGCCGTTCGACAAGAAAAAATGCACGGCAGAAAGTCCCGCTGGATCAGCACTCACGCGCGCCTCAAGAAGTGACGCATCAAGAGGCGCTACTTGAAAGAGCGAGATCGCAAACAAAAATTGGGCTAGAGCGCGAGCGATCATATGGATTCCGGCATACCCACCGTTAATGACGCCAGGAGCTTGTCGATTTTGGCGTTTGCGTGGAGTTCGCCGTACGCCGGAAGTTCGGATGCATCGTGCAGGCCAAGGTAGCGCATCGCCTCCGTGCTCATGACATAGCCCAGCTCGCCCTTAAACTTGTCCTCGCGCTCAATGATCAAGCCCCGCATCAAAAGATTGCGCAAAATGAGCGTGCAGTTCACTCCTCTGATCGCCTCAATTTCAGGCTTCGTGACGGGTCCTCGATAAGCAATAATCGTCAGGGCCTCAAGTGATGGGCGGGTTAACTCCCCCGCCTCATCCTTAACGAGCGCTTGGGCAACATCAGCACACGAAGGATTAGTCGCTGTCTGCCATTCATCGCCGGTGTGAATAATGTGGATCCCCGAATCTTCTGTATTCATTCTTTCAGCAAGCGTCAAAAGTTCGGCCTCAGCATCGCTTTGCTTCACGTTCAGCGAAGAAGCGATGGATTTTACCGAAAGCGGTTTGGTTGAAAGGAATAACAGCGCGGAAATTTGGGCCTCAAGGGGAGCTGGCATAATTATACGTTTGATCGAGTAAGCTCAATATCCCCGAAGGCCTCGCTCTGGGACACGGTGATGGTCTGTCTGCGCAATAGTTCGAGTAGCGCCAAAAAGCTTACCACAATCTCCATTTTACTCCTGGCCCCACGCACAACATCCGAGAATGCAATCTTGGCACGCGACTCAAGGGCGCTCTTCAGTTCCTCAATCCTCTCCTCAATGGACTTCACACGTTCCATGGAGGATTCTTGGAGAGCAAAGAAAGGTTCGAGTCTCTTCAGCACCGTGCGGAAAACTTCCTCGATCATCCCGGATGTCAGAGCCGGCGGAGGCGCGAACACGGGCTCGGTCGATCGTATCCGAACAAACGGCCTCGGCGCCATTATCGCCTGGCCAAAGCGCTCTTCGAGTTTCTTTGAGGCCTCGACAAATTCTTTATACAAACGGAGCTGTTCTTCGAGCGTATCAATTCCCTCTTCCGCCTCTTCATCTCTCATCAAGTACGGCATCAATTCCCGGCTCTTAATGTAAATCAGACGCGAGGCTACCAGCAGAAAATCCGCCAGTTCCTCAATCGGCACTTTCTCAGCCTCCATCCGCTTCACGTATTCATCCGTCACTTGGGCGAGCGAAACCTTGGAAATCAAAAGCTCCTTGCTTTCGATCAATTCCAAGAGGAGCCCAAGCGGACCCGTAAACGCCTCCTGCTGTACAGCAAATTCCATACCCTGCATTCTACCCGAAAACCCCCCGGATTGACTACCTCGACAGAGCTAATAAATCGGCCTATCGTATTCCCGCATGAGAAAATATCTCACCATCATTAAGGCTTCCTGGCAAAGATCGCTAACCTACCGATTTTCCGTCATCACCTATAGAATAGGCGAGGTAGGAGAAATGTTGGGGCTGATTTTGATGTGGACAGCGGTCTACGGAGGCCAAACGGTCATCAGCGGGCTGACGCTCCCCCAGATGGTTACCTATATTCTGGTCGGCAACTTTTTCAATGCCATCATCAGAAACTTTCTACCGGGCATCATCGCCAGAGACATCAAAGAAGGCCGGCTCTCCATGTTCCTTGTGAAGCCTATGGGCTATTTTGGCTACACCCTGGCCCAAGAAATTGGGCGCATATCTCTGGCCACTATGCTCTCCGTTGTTACTGCCTCAATCGTGATTCTTTTCTTCAGAAACGTCTTTTTCTGGAACACTGACCCTGCCTATCTTTTCGTTATTTCCGCCACGGTCATTCTTGCGTTTATCACGGAATTGCTCCTGGCCTATCTCATCGGCCTCATTGCCTTTTGGACTGATGAAGTGGACGGCATATACATGTCCATTGACCGCATCAAAAAATTCTTTTCCGGAGGCTATTTCCCACTAAACCTCCTTCCTGTCCCCTTTGTCCAGCTGAGTTTCGCGCTCCCCTTCGCCTACTCGTTCTTTGTCCCCGCTCAGCTGTACCTCAGGAAGATTGATCTTTCAACGGGATTACGGGGCATCTGTGTCCAGCTCATTTGGATCATTGTGCTCTATGGGATCATTGCCGTAGTCTGGAAACGCGGTCTCAAGAGATATGAAGGTGTTGGCATGTAGCCTATGGCTGATATCGAAGTAAAAAATCTCTCAAGGACGTACGAATATTACCGGAAGCAACCGGGTCTTTTGGGCTCTATAAAATCATTGTTCTATAGAGAAAAACTCTTCGCACAGGCAGTAAAAAACATTAGCTTCTCCATTGAACCCGGCGAGCTTGTAGGCTTTCTCGGCCTAAACGGAGCCGGTAAAACCACCACGCTTAAAATGCTCTCAGGGATTCTTCACCCCACGAACGGAGAAATCCGCGTGCTTGGCCATGTTCCGTCACAAAGAGAAAAAACTCTTCAAAAGCAGTTCGCCATTGTCATGGGACAAAAGAATCAGCTGATTACGGATCTTCCCGCCATAGAAACCTTTCTCATCAATAAAGAAGTGTACGGCATATCCGACCGTGTTTTTCAGGAGCATCTGGATGAACTCGTCCAGCTTTTTGGCATCAAAGATATCCTGGACATCCAAGTAAGAAAGTTATCCCTCGGCCAGCGGATGAAATGCGAACTAGTCGCCGCGCTCTTACACGAACCAAAGATCCTGCTCCTTGACGAGCCAACCATCGGGCTTGATGTGGTGGCCCAAAAGAACATCAGAGACTTCATCAAAAAATACAATCAGCAAAAAAAGACCACCATTATTCTCACCTCGCATTACATGGAGGACATTCGGGAACTGTGTGAGCGCGTGATCATTTTGAACTTGGGCGAGATTGTGTATGACGGAAAGCTTGTTGATCTTATCGAAAAGTACGCCCCGCATAAACTATTAAAAGTTATCTTCGATGGAACCGGCGTTGAACGGACCGCTGTAGAGAAATTCGGCGAACTTTTAGAGTTCGCCCCCTTCGCCTGCACTTTCAAAACGCACAGGAACGCGGTCAAACAACTGGCCATTGCCCTCCTCTCATCAAACCTGCCCGTTGATGACATTTTGATTGAAGAAGTAGCCATTGATGATGTGGTGCGAAAGATGTTTCACTCCTAGGCGAGATCATTGACCATCATTGGGCATTCTGCTAAAGTCCGGGGTCTTCGAAACCCCCGGAGTGCCAATGAATACGAACCTTCGAGACGCGATGTATTGTATTATCTCTGCCTTCGGCTTCAGCATTTGGCCGGTGCTGTCCCGCTATGCAACAACGCATTACGGTAGCGCTAGCTCGGCATGGACAGCACTCATCGTGCTCGGCGGGGCAGCCGTCATGAACATCGCCTTCAACTCGTCGGGATTCTCAGAGATCCCCGATCGGCGGGTGCTGATGATCCTCGGCGTCGCCTTCGTTCTTGATGCAACAGCCATCGTGCTTTACACGGCGTTGCTCGGAGGAAAGAGCAGTTTCACCGGCCTCATGACGGCCAATATCATCCTCCAAGTGGTATTCACCGCGCTCAGCGGAACGCTCATCTTGGGCGAGCCCATGACCAAACGCAAGCTCATCGGCTACGCCTTCGGGGCAATCGCCTCCTGGCTCCTCCTCGGCGAGCCAGTGAAGGAGACGCCCTTAACGTCTACCGAGCTAGAAACAACCCAGTGACACAATTTCGTCACCCATACGCTCGGGCCTCCCCGGGCGTTCGCGTTTTTACGCAATGTTCTTCAAGTCGCCATGCAGGCAAATGGGGTCCATGGATTCAATCTCGTCAATGTAGGAAGCCTCAACGGGGAGATCATTTAACAAAAAGATTTTTTTGTTATTGACATACGCCTGGCCCATCTCAATCAAGACATTTCCGCCAATGTAATTTTTCACGCCCCGCTTCTCTAAATTAACGATCAAAATTGCATCACTTTCTAGAATGTGTGCATAGTGCACCTTAAGATAATCATTCTCCCTTTTTATCGCGGCCCGCTCGCCCCTTGCACCGTTAAACCATCTATCAAGATGCTCTGGTCGTTCGCCCCTGACAAGCGCCTCGTAGTGGGGATGAATCCAACCATCAAACCCCAGAGCGCACAGCTTATCTTTGCTCTCCACCATCTCCTTCATGAAATAATTACTGCCAAGGACGTAGATTCTCATATTAGATAATTGCCATTTCTTTAAGCCACTCGCGCCATACCGGTTCAAGGCCAGGGGATTGTTCCCACGCATCCTGTGCGATCTCGCCTCGAAGATACTCGTCGGCTCTTTCAGCGAGCAAACGAAGTTGATCAACGGAATAAAAATCCGCACTTTTCGTCTCATCCTCGCTCCGCGTCACCTCACCCGTGGCTTCAACTTTGTATATCTTCCAGTAGTGCCAGCTCCCGCCTGCTCGACGACAGGGATTCTCTTTCCGGCCCTCGATTACTAGCTCGATAGTCTTCGCATTCAATCCGACTTCTTCTTCGAGCTCTCGCTTTGCGGTCTCTTCAAAAGGATCGCCTTCTTCAACATGTCCTGCCGGCGGAGCAAAGCCAAGGGTTCCCCGCTTCCTCTCAATTAGCAATAATTTACCGTTTCTCCAGACGAGCATGCCAACACATTTATTGTCGCATTTCTTAAGCACATTATTTCAATCTCTTCACTAACTCAGCTGGGGTAGAAATAATTTCCCTGAAGAGCACGTGCCGGCACAGTTCCTGGTCATCCCCGCTTAATGCGTAGATGGGTTTGCCGGAGGCCACGGCGTAGCCAAGTTCTAGCGTAGTACTGTTGCCCGCATAGCCGTCCTTATTGAAGACAAAAACCACGTCCGCCATCTGGATCTTGTAGAAATGATCATGGGTTAGCCCAAGCGCAATAAATCTCTGGTAATCGCCAGATATCTTTTCCCATTCATCCTGCCCAGAATGCAGATACGGCTCATAGACCACAACGCCAAGCTTCTTTAAGCGTTTAGCAAAGTCTCTAATCCCTGGCTTGAAGCGCCTGCTTCCGCAGAGGACAACGGTTTTCATAAGAGGCTACGCTAGCTTAATATTGGCTTCCTTTAGCGCTTTTTCTGAGACAAGTGACGGGGCGCCAAGCATCAGATCACGAGCATTGCCGTCCTTAGGGAAAGCAATAACTTCGCGGATGTTCGGTTCATTCGCCAAGATCATCACAATGCGGTCAATGCCCGGGGCAATGCCTCCGTGAGGCGGAGCACCGAACTCAAAAGCCTCAAGCATGTGGCCAAATCGGCGCTGAATGTTTTCCTCATCCATGCCCATGATTTCAAGCACTTTTCTCAGCGCCTCTGCCTTATGGTTGCGGATACTGCCTCCGCCGGCTTCATACCCGTTCAGTACAATGTCATACTGCGTCGTCAAAATCTCGGCAATATTCTCTTTCTTCATGAGGGACTCCATGAACTCCGGCTTTGGCGCAGAGAATGGGTTGTGAGTAAACGTCCACCCGCCGTCTTCCGTCCTCTCAAAGAATGGGAAGTCGAGCACCCAACAGAACGCAAGCAGGTTCGGATCATTCTTGTCCTCGCGCAAATCCGGCTTATCAACTCCATACTTCTCCATTGCCTCTTTGTAGGATAGTCGAGGAAAAGGAATCTGCTGAATGCGCTTTTCTGGCGTGCATGTCTTCACCATGTCGATCATCAATCCCTCAATGAGCTGAAGGATGTCCTCGCGCTCAACAAATGACGCTTCAAGGTCAAGTTGCGTGAAGTCCGGCTGGCGGTCTCCGCGCTGGTCTTCATCGCGGAAACAGCGCGCAATCTGAAAGTAGCGTTCCACGCCGGCCACCATGAGTAATTGCTTGAACTGTTGCGGGGATTGCGGAAGCGCGTAAAACGTTCCCGGATGCAAACGCGAAGGCACAATAAATTCACGCGCGCCCGTCTCACCGGTGCTCTTGGTCAGCATCGGCGTCTCTACTTCAACGAACCCTTTGTCATGCAAATATCCGCGGAAAAAGTTCGTTACCTTATCGCGCAAACGCATGTTCTTCTGCATGCGTTCACTCCGAAGATCGAGATATCGATAGCGTAGTCTGGTTTCTTCGCCCACCGGACTAGTGTCCGTGTTGATCTCAAACGGCGGAGTCTTGGCTTCATTGAGTACCTTAACTGACTTCGCTAAGAGCTCAACCGTGCCGGTTTTCAGCTTATCGTTTATCTGTTTGGCGCCACGGGCCTGCACCACGCCTTCAATCTCAATCACCCACTCTGGCCGAACCTTATTCGCAAGTTCAGCGGATTCGCCAACCTCAGAAGGAACGACAACGATTTGGAGCAAGCCATCCTTATCCCGCAGGTCAAAAAACGCCACTTTGCCCATATCTCGTCTGGCGTGAACCCAACCAGCCACCTTCACTGTCTCCCCCACCTTCCCGACCGTTTCTGACGTAAATATTCTTTGCATATATTGAACCGTTAATGTGTCTGGACGGGGCCATCGGAATGTTGCTGGCGACAGCTCGGAATCGCAATTTTTGGGAGGTCGATTTCCATCGTATTTTCAGAAATAGTTCGACCGACCGAAATTGCCCGAGCCAAGCCAGCAACATCCCGCTGGCCTATAAAAACGAAATAAAAACTCGCCCTCACATCACAATCCACTTAAGAATTATGTGCTAAGGGCGAATTTCTCCGCGGTGCCACCTTGCTTTGTACTTTTATCTTCAGTTTTTGCACAACGCGGTTGTCAGGCGCGTCCAACTACCCAAAGACCATAGCGCAACCAGAAAAGTTGTCAAGGTGGATAAACCCTATTGCTTCCGCGGGGATGCGTGATATTTTAAAATGGTCCCCCAGACACAGGAGTTAGACCTTGTCAGACCTCTCCCCTCAACAGGCCTCCCCGGCCACCGCCACCGTCGCCAACCCCGAAAACGTCGGAGGGTACACAGAGGAAGAGCTCGGTCAGATCGAGAAGCTGAAGGGAATCGTGGAGATCGCCCTCGCGGCCGGCCGGGCAATCATCCTCGGATCAAGCGACGAAAAGGATCAGCTCGCGCTCAAAACGCTCACGGACAAAGGGGTCTTGAACGGCCTCATGTCAAATGACGAAAAACGGCGCGTGCTGGACAAAATCCGCCGGATCGCTCAAGGCGTCCTGAACGGAGTCGCCATCAAACGCCGAAAGGACTTTGAGCTCCTCTACCGCGCCCTGCGCGAAACAACGTAGCCAGTCCCCGGGCGCCAAGCCATCCGTGGCACAGCGCGCGGGTCCTGCCGTAAACCGCTCTCTCCGCGCACGGGGACGAGCGGTTTCGTCATTTAGGACGCAGAAACCGCACCGGGCACGCTCGGCAACAAATGCCAATAACAAACCTCTTCGCCATAGCCAGGAACATGATGGCGCATCAAATCATTCACGCACATGGCAAATGCTCCCACGTGGTCTGATCTAAGCGCTGGCCGTAAATAATCCGCGTATGAAGCATCACGAGCAAAGCGCATAAGCGTAATAATTTCTTCTTCAAGCGCCCGCGCCGCCACCCACTCGCTCGGCGTGGCCAGCACACAGTTTGTACACACCAGCCCTCCATGCCCGTCATGCCAGCGGAATGACAACGGCAGAATATCGCCCTTGCAGGCAAGACACCTGGAAAGTTCGATCTCATAACCCAACATTGAAAGCAACCGGAGCAGAAATCCACCGAGCACAAAGGTGGTCCGCGCCGGGGTGAGGGTGGAGGTGTCATTTAAAAATTGAAGGAGCAGCCGATACTCGGTGTAAAGTTCAAAATCTTCTAGCTCTGGTCGAACGATCTTGTCGAGTAAGGCCGAGGCCGCACCGGCCAAAATACGGTGGTCGAAAGACTCAGACAGTTCGCGAAAAGCATGCTTGCGTTCAGCACCAATGACCGTCATTCCGCGCGCGCCTTTAATAATCTCAAGATCAATAATCGCGAACGGGTCAAGATGCGGACCCACTTTCGCTTTTCCCTTCCTGGCGCCTCGGCCAATGAACTCAATCTTCCCAAGGGCGGGCGTCAGCGCTGAATACCGACGGTCGGCCTCCCTGAAATGGCCGACTGAGAGAATGATGCCTTCGGTTTTAAGCGAGGACCACATACTACGAGTTGATCATGGGACCTTCGTCAAAAAATGCCTGCAAAATAAGCATAGCAGCCAAGGCATCTTCTTTTGCCTCAGCGCCAGATTCCCTTCTAACCTTCCCGGCCTCGGTAGATGAGAACTGCTCGTCAACTACTGAAACTTTAAGCCCTGAGCGTTCTCTAAGCGCTTGAATAAAAGCGCCTGTGCGCTCAAATTGTTTGTCGCTCTGGTGCGCCTCTGGAACCGGCAAGCCAACCACCAGCGCATCTATATTCTCATTCTTGATGATAGAGCAGACCTCATCGAGCCCTCCGTAAACCACGCCGAATGGAACCGCTACACGCGCGCCGTCATCGCCGAGTGCCAGCCCGATCTTGCGCTGGCCAAAATCTACGCCAAGGTACTTCACAGGGGCGTGATGAAATGTGCTTTGATCGAGATTCCATTAGACATTACCGGCAAATCAATGCCGGGGTCATAGGCCTGGTTGCCGTCATCCTTAAAAATGAGGCCGAAGAATTGGTCGTTAGCCTGGAGTGGAGTGGCCAAGTGAATCACGAGATCATGGTAGTCTCCAGCCTGCAGATACTCCGACTGGCCAACAATAGGGCCAGGTGCCTGGCCAATCGCCTCATGAAAAACAATGAAACCTGGGACCTTCAAACTCGCGTTCACATGAACCTCGCTGAGTTTTTCTTTATCGGTGATCGAGTCTACGGCGAGTGCACTGCCCGTCGCTTCAACTGGCCCGTAGGCAACCGGTCCGGCGCTTGGCGCAAAAAAGAAAAAGACAGCCACCACCACAATGATTACCGCCAGAATAATCAGCCCGCCCCAGTCTTCTTTTTTAAGCATACTTTTTCAACTGTTCGCGAATATACTCCGTATCTTCTTCATCAAGCGTTTCGTAATCTACAAAGAAGTCGAACGTCCCTACCCGCACCTCATACCCGCCATCGTAGGTGTTTTCTGTGACATAGACAACCTCCTTGATCCCCATGCCTTTCACTGTCTGACGAATAAACTCCTCGTGCGCTTGGGCATGCTCGTGCATACTAAATGTTGACCTTCGGCTCTGGCGTCAAAATCTCCGGACCGTCAGGCAAGAGCGCAACAGTCACCTCAAAATGCGCAGCCATAGATGAATCCTCGGTCACAATAGTCCAGCCGTCCTTAGCCGTCACCACCTCATCGGTCCCAAGAGTAACCATCGGTTCAATGGCGAGACACATGCCCTCCTTCAAATCCACCTTCCCAAAACTTTTATTCACGTAGTTCGGCACGTGCGGAGACTCATGCACCGCATGGCCAACGCCATGACCCACGAGCGCCTTCACAATGCCATACTTTTTCTGGTTCACGGCACCTTCGGTAGCCTCGCTAATGTCGCGCACAACACCGCCTACTTTGGCCGCCCGAACCCCGGCGCGCATAGCTTCCCTGGTAACCCGCATAAGCTCCATCAAGTCCGGCGAGACCTTACCCACAGGCACCGTCACCGCCATGTCTGTGCACAATTCCTTATACCAGCAACCAATATCGAGCCCGACAATATCGCCTTCGTTCAACACAATATCGCGCGAACCAACTCCATGAACCACCTCTTCATTCACCGAAATACAAACGGTCGAGGGAAAGGGAATCTTGTTCCCGCCCTTATAGCCCAAAAATGACGGCTTACCACCACCCTCTTCGATCACTGTTCTGGCAATATCATCGAGTACACGCATCGTCACTCCCGGCTTTATCGCGTCAACCGCCGCCTGAAGAGCTCTCGACAACAACGCTCCGCCTTCTCTCATTGCTTGAATTTCCTCACTCGTCTTTATCAGGGCCATAGTGTGTATTGATCTTGAGGCGCAAATGATGTATTTGAAAAATTTGTTGGGAGGTACTCCGACCACAAATTTTGAGAATACATCATTTGCGCCTATAACACGAACAGCTTCTGGATTCTCTCAGCCACCTCGTCAATGGTCCCCATCCCGTCTACCTCGCGCACAATCCCTTGCTTCCGGTATTCTTCAATGATCGGCACTGTATCGGTAGAATAAATCGTCAATCTCTTCTCAATCACCTCCGGCGTGTCATCTGTTCGCCCCTCTAGAACGGCTCGCTTTTCTAGGCGAGCTCTGGACTCTCGCCTGGGGATATCAATCACGATGACTGCCGTCGGCTGTTCAAAGCCTGAAAAAGCCCGCATCTGTTCAAAGTTCCGCGGGAACCCGTCCAAGATGTACCCGTCCGCAACGTCTGGCTGCATGAGGCGCTTTCTTAGCACTGCCTCAGCTATAACATCAGACACCAGATTCCCCGTCTCAACAACGGAGCGAACCTGTTGCGCCAATTCCCCCTCCCCTTTTGCCTCTTCACGGAGCAAATGTCCCATGGACAGGTAGGGTATCCCAAGAAACTCTGAGAGTTTGGCTGCCTGCGTCCCCTTCCCGCACCCCTGAGGCCCTAAAATAAGTATTCTATGCATAAGTAGAATTCATCGTGGGTTACCCACGGAAACGTGCTAATATTAGTGTAATCGACAGACGGAAGTCTGACACTAATTTTTTCACATTTCTATGGACAATCAACTCGGATACGAGGAACGAGTTAAGAAA
>JBAZWW010000008.1:0-41375 GCA_041660165.1 Patescibacteria group bacterium
GGGCAGTTCTCAGTCCCAGTGAGCCAGGTCACGCTCTCGCGCCTGGTATCCGTCATAGGCTTGGTGGGCCGTTACCCCGCCAACTACCTGATGGACCATAGGTCTCTCCTGCACCGATAAATCTTTCAATGTGCCGGCAGAAGCCAGCTCATCAATATCGCGTATTAGCTGTCGTTTCCAACAGTTATTCGCGAGTGCAGGGTAAGTTACCAATGTGTTACGCTCCCGTTTGCCACTAACATCATCTTGTATTGCTACTTAATAATGTCCGTTCGACTTGCATGCCTTAGACACGCCGCCAGCATTCATCCTGAGCCAGGATCAAACTCTCAGTATATAGTGTCCCTCGATCGATTCTTGCGAATCTCTCTCAGGATCTCTGTTGTCCCTCCAATACTCCGAAGAGCAGTGGTGGGTTTGTTCTCTCAGCTCGAGACTAGCTCGAGTGAGAAGAACGGAATAGAGGACGTTGTAATCACGCAATTGTTCAATTGCTGTTTTGATTCGTATGGTTGGTTTATTCAGTTGTGAAAGACCCCCGCCTCAATTCCCTAAGGTTTCTTAGCGACGAGCGCAAGTTTATAGAAACACGGGAATACTGTCAAGCACTGGCATATCTGTAACTGGGGATGAAAAAGAGCTTGTATTTCTTGGCTAAAACTACACGACCCGCAGTCGCTTTTAGGCAACCGCGGGTCTAGACGAAGCAAACAGGCTAAACGGACCACCGGCCGTATTCCTGCTGGAAGTTCGGCCGGACCAGGATGAACAGCGCACTGTCACGCTCCCTGACGCTCAGATGCGTAGGGACCCGCGGATGGTTGCTTGACTGATCATGAATTGACGCCGTTTCATCATGCGCGTGGAAAAAATGAACTTCTTTCCTGCGCTTCTGGTCTTCGTTTCCGTCCGCCGTTACGACGATCACGGAACCCACGAGAACGCGGACAGCTTCCGGCGCTTCCATTGAGTGCCACTCACTTGGACGAAGTGTTCCGCTCCGCATGGCAACGAGCGTCACCTCCATTTCCCGCGCCTCAATCTGCACAACGTGGAACTGAACTTTCGCCGGATCTTTTTGTCCGTACGGACGCTCGTCCCTGTTCCAAGAAAACATCGGGAGCATTAGGTGCGTGGCCACCGTGAGGTCACGGCACAAGCGGAACTCCTCCCGCCCTCCCCTGGACCAACGGTAAAGCATCTCCGCCATCTCGTCTGCCTTCGCGCAGGCCTTCACCGTGTCAAAACTATAACGATTCCCGAACGTGGTCACACCCATGAGAACCTCCTCGGGCAAAATGAAACCAACAAAACCACCCGGGGTCAAGTTAGAAAGCTTTCTTCTGTTGTTCAGTGCGCCATTTTTTGATCTTAGCATGATTGCCGGACATCAATACATCGGGGACAACCAGCTTCTTGCCTTTGATCAGGTATTCCGGTGGTTTGGTGTATTGGGGGTACTCGAGCATCGAATCATCACCGTGAGATTCCTCTTTCAGGGTATCCTCATTCCCAAGAACGCCGGGAATTTGTCGAGCAATAGCATCGATCATCACGAGCGCCGGTAACTCGCCCCCGGTCAGCACGTAATCACCGATCGATAATGATTCGTCCGCAATTGCTTCCTCAACTCGGTAATCCACGCCTTCATACCGACCACATAGAAAGATCACTTGGTCGTATTCGGCGAGCCGTTTTGCGTCGGCCTGAGTGAACCGTGCACCAGACGCGGACGTCAGAACCACGCGTGCGGCGTAGGGGAGGGTCTCAGACCCTCCCCTACCGCCCGCACGCGACGCGATCGCCTGCACCGCCGCGTCGAACGGCTGAACGCCCATCACCATCCCCGCTCCCCCGCCATATGGCGTGTCATCTACCTTCTTGTGCGGGTCTGTCGAGTAATCCCGCAGGTTGTGGGCCTGAATCTTGATCAGGTCTTTCTTCTGCGCCTTACCCAAAATCGACGCCTCGGCATAGGGCGCTACAACTTCGGGAAAAATCGTAATGACGTCAAAGCGTTTCATAGGACCGATCATACTACATGTGAATATTCATCTTTGCAATTCATGATCACCCGAGTATTCTCAAAATAGGCGAGATTGTAATACCTTCCCTGTTGTTCCGGGTGCGCGCTATATACTCCCCTGCTTTTTTAAGCATGGGGTTTTTTCTTTTTTAGGGTAATATATTCTTAACGCATACCCATATGGCCAAGAAGGAGATCGTCATGTTCGAGGATAGTTCCGTGCGACGAGTTTGGGTTGAGAAGGAGGAGAAGTGGTATTTCGTCGTTAATGACGTAATCCAAATCCTGACGGACTCGGCCGATCCCGCTCAGTACATTAAAAGGATGCACATGCGGGATAAGGAGCTCAATGATACGTGGGTACAGTTTGTACCCACCATGGCAATTATGTCTAACAGGGGCAAGCGAAAAATGAGTTGCTCGGACGTGCAGGGCATACTTCGCATTATTCAATCTATCCCTTCCCCGAAGGCCGAACCGTTCAAAATCTGGCTCGCCAAAGTTGGTTATGAACGACTTCAAGAAACCGCGGATCCTGCGCTCGCCCTCGAACGTGCCAGGAAGAATTGGCAAATGCGTGGCATGCCTGAAAAATGGATCGATACCCGGATGCGCGGGCAGGACACTCGAAATAAACTGACCGACTATTGGGCTACGCACGAGGTGAAGGAAGGTGCCGAGTTTGCCCAACTTACAGACGTGATCCATGTCGAGTGGACGGGGCTGACGACCAAAGAACACAAAAGCCTAAAAGGTCTCGAGCGTCAAAATCTTCGGGACAACATGACAGAGGCCGAGCTGATCTTCACGGCCCTGGCCGAACTCTCGACGAATCACATTGCCAAAGCACAAAACGCCGTTGGGCTTGAACCAAACAAAGTCGCCGCGAAGAAAGGTGGCTCGGTGGCCAAGAACGCGAGGAAACAGCTGGAGGATCAGACGGGAAGGTCAGTAATTAGTTCTGATAATTTCCTGCCGGGTAAAAAACAGAAACACCTGAAATAATGACCAGCGAAGAGGGTCGGATCCTTCGCTCTCGCTCAGGATGGGATAAACACAAACGAGGCCTTGCGGTCTCGTTTGGTTGTACTGCGAGGTTAAAACCTCGCCTTTCTTAGAAGGTCAAACTGTCTACGGACATGTCATCAGCCGGTGGAACGCTCGAGCTCATAGCTGGAGCCGAACCGTCGCGCATAGGAGCGTCTGTACGCATCTTGCGGGCGCCGTTTTCTGGGGCGTCAATGCGGAAAGAAACGCGCATGTTGGCCTTAGCGCCGAGCGTTGCGAGCAACGTGCGGATGGCTACTGCGGTCTTACCACCCTTGCCAATAACGTAACCCGTGTCCTCCGGAGCAGTGTGCACCGTGATGAGCACACCCTGTTCATCAACCTTTCTGTCACTCTTCACATCCTCCGGCTTGTTCACAAGCGCCTTCACGATGAATTCTACAAACTGTTGGTCAAACTCCATAAATGTTGCGGCAGGTTTTCATATGCGTCCGGTGCCGTATCTCCGGAATCGCTAATTGGATTATACACGATCTCCCCTATACCTTCGGCGTGGCGGCGGCTGCGGCGGCCATTTTGGTCTTGCGCTTGGCCGTGATGGTGATTTTGTTCACCTTCTTGCCCTTCATGAGTTCATGGTCAATGAACAAGTTGTTCAAATTGGCAGACGGCTGAGCACCCTTAGCCAACCAGTAGGCGATGCGCTCTTTATCAAGGATTGCATCCTTGCGATCAAGGCGCGGGTTCAGTGTTCCAAGTATCTCAATAGCCGGTGACCATGGGTCACGGGTTTTCTCCTGAAGCACAATGCGGTAATATGGCTGTTTCTTCTTACCGGTGCGTGAAAGGCGGATTGTAAGCATAGCTTCTGGGGCGAGGCGAGCCTCGCCCATACGGCGAAATTAAATGATATCGGGGGAAGACTACGTTTGTGAGGGATATTTGTCAAGGCCTGTAGGGGCAAAATAAATGGCCGAGTGTTGACAAAGGGGCCAAGACCTGCAAAAATTCTCCGTTCGGCAATCACGTTCCGCGGAGGTGTTTGGTGACTGGCAAGACTCAAGTGCTGTTTGTTCCGAGTGGAAATATCGTGGAGAAAAACGAACTCTCGCCAGCGGACACGCTTCTGCGCTGTCAGCGGGCCTTGGAACTCTGGAAGTCCGGCAAGTTCCACTTCCTCCTCATTACCGGAGGACTGTTCAACCCACCGGACGTGCAGTCAATCCCGGCGGCTTGGATCATGGCCGAGTGGTTTCAAAATCGGGGGGTTCCCCGCGATCAGATCATCGTAGAGCGGGACTCGCTCGACACGTTCCAGAATATCCGCTTCGGGCTGGAACGCCTGAAGGAAAACGATATCGTGAACTGCGACTTCACCGTGGTGACGCAGTGGCAACATGCGTGGCGCTTCTGGGTCACCATGTGGTGGGTGTACGGGATCAAGATCGAACGCGTGGGCATGCACTACAAACTGCCCGCCCTGGCGCAGATCAAGGAATACTTGTTCATTCTCTACCACGTCTGGGATCCGTACGGCGTTGGCTTCCTGGCCCAAAAGAACCGCCGTGACCGCGGAGCGCTCGCGTCCGGCGAGTAGCTCGTCATCGTCAAAACGCCGTCCCCTTCATGGTGGACGGCGTTTGCGCATTAAGACAGTTACCCGGTTTTCTTTTTGGCTTCTTTCTCAGCCAGCTCTGCACGAGCCATGGCTGACGTAATAATTTCTGCCCGCCTGAGGCTCTCTGCGCTCAGATCGGCTCGTGAAAACTCAAGCGCCGTTCGATTTTCATTGGCTCTCTGCTCAGCCTCTCGCATCATAGCTCTACGCTCATTTTCCTCCGTCATCCTAGCCAGATACTCCTCATCTTTATCAGACCAAGTGCCCGTAAAGATGGTTTCCGAGGGCGGAAGTGGACGGCGTACCGGCTGTTTTGCTAAAAACTCCCGAGCCTTCCCCGCCTGTGTTTCTCGTAGGTGCCGGGCGAGCTCATCTTGCTCTGCTCCAGTGGCCGTAGTTATTTCAGTTGAGGGGCCAGTGTTCACGCGCCTTTTCCCGGCCTCTCTTCTTGCAACTTCCACTCCCCCTTTGCTAAGAGTAAATGCGGGATCCGACTCAGCAGTAATGACCTCTTCTTCAGGAACTGAAATCCTCGTACCCTGCACACCGAGAAACCGACGCGCCTCAGCTATTTTCGTCTCCCGCAAATGTTTCGCAAGCTCGTCCTGCGGTGTTGCTGTCTCCGCGGTTACAACAATCGGCTCCACATCTTCCCGCAGTCCTACTCCGGCTAATATATCTTTTCGAGCGCTTCTTCCCGCCAGCGTCTTAGCCCTCCTATCAATGGTCGGCGCAAGCCCAGCATCACCACGCGCTCGTTGCATTTTCCGAATCCCTTCTTCCCGCGCTATCTCAGACATTGCTCCCGGTGATAATCTCTCATTCATAATGGCTGGTTATTATCACCATTGTAACACAAAGGGGTCGAGACTCGGCTCGACCCCTACACGACCCTCACGGGCACCGAAAGACCGGTCCCTATTCCAACGCCGATGCGATCTCTTCGGCGATCAACCGGGCTGCGGCCAACGGAGAACCAACCGCCGGCGGTGGCTTCAGAATGGGTCGACCAATGACGAGGTACGACGCACCGGCGCGGATAGCCTCCGCCGGCGTCATGATCCGCATCTGGTCGTTCGCGGCGGCCCAGGCCGGACGTACGCCGGGAACCACGCGGTACAAATTTGAGTCAATCTGGAACGAGAGCGCAACAAGTTCCATGGGAGAGCAAACGATACCCGCCCCCTTGGCCATATCCACGCACTGCGCCCGCGCGATGACTGCGTCCTGAATACTGCCGATCCCGCCGGACTCCTGGTACGCCTTGTCGTCGATGCTCGTGAGCACCGTGACGCCCAGGATCCCGATCTTCGGCCCGGCCGCCTCCACGCAGGCGGCCACGTGGGCGATCCCGCTGTCAGCGTGAACGGTCAGGAAGCGTGGCTTGAGCTCCATGACGGAACGAACCGCACCTTGGTTCGTATTCGGGATGTCCTTGATCTTGAGATCCAGCATGATCTCGGTGTCCGGAGCCTCCGCCTGCAGGCGTTCCACCACGGCGTGTCCGCCGTGCTTGGAGAGGAAAAGCTCCAGCCCCACCTTGAAGAGGCCCACACGGCCGTTCATCATCTCCGCCACCTTCAGGGCGGCATCTGCATTCGGCACATCAAGCGGCAAAATGATCCGCTTGCGCGCCGCCTCGAATCGTTCATTCGACATCGGAAACCTCCTGCGGGAAAAATCCCGCTGACACGTTATCACGAGACCAAAACGGGGTCGAGACATTTACATTTTCTTCGCGCGGATGGCCATGAACATCGGGATTTCTTTGCGGGCGCGGTTTTCGGCTTTGGCTCTTGGCCCGGAATCGCTGAAACGGTTGCTCGTCCATTCTTCAAGGTTTGTAATCGCGAAACCATTTTGAGAAAGCTCGCGCACGTAAGCCTCAAGTGGCCGGTGGTACGAATACGTCACTACGCTCTTCGCTCCTTGGCTTGGCGCGGCGAGAATTGGGATTTCATTCTCCGTCATGTAGCTGTCGATTCTACGGTACTCGAGATTTCTGCCCTCTTCCCAACCCCAGGCGCTTTGTCGAGGAATCCTAAACATTGGATGGTTCAGCACGATGACAAGAGAGGCGCCGGGCTTCAGGACACTCGACGCATCTTTAATCACAGCCCCAAGGTCGTTAATGTTTTGCAGGGCGAGGATACAAGTCGCGCCGTCAAAAGTTCCTGCACCGAAATATCGAGCAAAATCCTTCGCGTTCCCCACTCGAAAACTGGCCCCAGGAATTTTCTTGGCCTCGGCTGACTTAATCAAACTGGAGGAAATATCAAAACCCGTCACTTCAGCCCCGAGCTTCGCAACGAGTGCAGAAAAGGAACCCTCGCCACAAGCAATATCTAAATACTTTTTACCCGGTAGAGGAGCGAGCAATTTCAAAGCGCCAGGAAAAACCATTCCGGCCTGGAATGAATCATCTTCCTTAATCCGTTTGCCGTAGGACTTCGCTACGGGCTCCCAAGAGGTTTTCTCAGGCTGATGATCGTCAAAGCTCAGTTTGCTCATAAGTATCCATTATGTACACAAATATTGACTTCGGTCAATTATTCTGCTAATGTTCGCCAGCATCTCATCACTTGGAGGCCCCGATGCTGCCCGCTGTTACTCCCCGCCTTGATGCCCGCCAGGGTACCCCAATGTTCATTACGCCCGCCCGGATGAGTGAAATCTTTCAACGGGATGAGCTCTTCCCGGAAGGAGAGATGAAGAGGCTTGTTGATATCCCGTTCAAGATCACCGCGAATGAACGGCCCGACAGCCTGTACTTCCCCGCCCCGAAGCTGAGCATCGCGGGCATGGCAAGCCACCTGGCCAAGAAACCCGGGATCCCTCCGCAGGTGAATCTGCAGAACATCACCGTGGCAGAGCCGTGGCTCCTGGAGGTAGGAGAAACCGGCTGGCAGAGAATTGATCGCCTGGCCATTGAAAGGACCAGGGACGACTTCTCACCGGAAGGGATGGAGGCTCTGCGGGAGCTTGGCCGGCGTGAGCTCACCGCGCGGGAGGCCGTCATGACGTTCACGATCCTCACCCGCGAGAACGACCCCGCGGCGCGCATGTTCATGGCCGTGGTTACGAGCTCCATGGCGCGCGGGAACAAGCGTATCGTGGTCAGACTCTACCTGAACCAGATCACGTGCATCCCCGTGCTTCAGGAACACCTCAACGCCTACGACCAGCGGTTCTACGCTCGGGTCGTGTGACGTCAGCGTGGCCCCGCGCCTTCACTCCTCCCCACTCGCATGGGGGACGGAACGAAGGACGCGGGGCTTTCGATTTCAAAGATCGAGACGGGGTCGAAACACGGTTCGACCCCTACGACACCTATCGGCGCGCGCCGTCCGTAACCACGTCCTCAATTTTGACGGACAACATTTTGCTGACTCCATCGCCTCCCATAGAAACGCCGTAAAGGGTGTCACCTTTTTCCATGGTCGCTCGATTGTGGGTAATGACAATAAATTGCGTTAATTCCCGGAGCTCGTTCAAAATATTTGCAAAACGTACCGTGTTTGCTTCGTCGAGTGCTGCATCAACCTCGTCGAGCACCACGAAAGGACTCGGGTTCGTGTGCATGATGGCGCACAGGAGTGCGATCGACGTAAGTGCCCGCTCTCCGCCCGAAAGAAGATTCAAGGCCTTGAGGCGCTTGCCCGGAGGGGTGGCCTGGATGTCGATACCAATGACGGCTTCGCGACGGGCTTTCACTCGAGACGTGACCAGATCGGATGTTATTTCCTCGATCACGGGTTCCTGGGCGGGGTTTAAAACCCCGCCTTCGCGGTCTTCGGCCTCGACCTCCACCTTCATGAGGGAACATGATCCACCGCCGAATAACACCTTGAAATACTTTTGGAATTCATGGTTGATTTCCTTGAGCGCCCGTTCGCTTTGCGCATGAATCTCGCGGTCAAGTTCGTCCACTATCTTTTCCGTCGAGGTAATGGCTGATCGAAGATCTACCACCTGCTCGGACAAAAAGGTATAGCGCTCGGCTACCTCGGCGTGTTCTTTCACAACCGATTCCTCGATGCCACCGATCAGTTCGACCTGGCGACGGAGGCGGAGCATGCGCTCGTAGAGTGAGGGAAGGGTTATAGAAGGTAATAAAGGGTGAGAAAGGGTTTGAGAAAGATCAATGTCCGTTCCCATGCCTTCACGAACTTCCTGTTTCAAAGAATCCTGGCGGGTTTCGACGCGGGCCATGTCAATTTGGATGGCGCTTCGAGATTGTTCGAGCGCCATCAATTCGGTTTGCAAAACGCGCAACGTTCGCTGGAAGACGAAAATTTCACTCTTGGCCATGCTCGCCTCTTTAGCCCTTGCGTCCATGGCTCGCTCGGCGCGCTTCACCTCGGCCTCCGCGAGTTTAATCGCGTCCGCTTGCGAATGAACCTCGGCGAGCGCGACGGGATCCGCCTTGAAATCCTCGGGATTGGGTTTCACCAGGCGGTCGCGCAGTTTTCGTGACCTCGAAAGAGAGTTCTCGACCTCTTTTTCAAGCACGCGAATCTCCTCAACAGTTGTTACCGCCTTCAACTTTTTTAAAAGTTCCTCATGACTGTTCGCGATGAACTTCACTTCGGCCACGATATCTTGCAACGGCAACGGCGACCAGGAAGACTGCGCGCGTACTTTTGCGAGCTCAATTTCGCGTTCGGCCATGACGTGTGCTCGACGCGCCTCGGCCAGAGATGCTTGCGCGCGCTTGTACGCGTCTTGCAAACTGGCCATGCCTGAGGCGGGGTTTGAAACCCCGCCTTTTTGGGTTTCGGACAATTCGTACTCGGACAATTTTTTATCGCCCGCCGTCAACTCGACGCGCTTGGCATTCACCTTGCCGTCTATGTCCTCGAGCCGTTTCAGGATGACATGCTTCTCGCTTTCAAGCTCGGCCCACTTGCCGCAGTAATACTCGAGCGATACTTCCTTAAGCTCAGCGGTTACTTTTTCACGTTCTTCAAGCTTCTTCACCTGTCTGCGTAGCATGTTCAGCCTTGGTTCCAACTCATCGAGCAACATTTGCACCTCGGCCAAATTCACCGCTGACTTTTCAAGCTTTAACAACGACTGATGCCGGCGAATCTGCAGGCCTCGCACTCCAGTTGCATCATCAAAAAACATTTTCCTGTCTTCAGGCGAGCTCGTCAGTACATGATCGATCATTCCCTGCCCAATCACCGCATATGACCGCTGGCCCACTCCCGCCTCGGCCAAAAGCAATTGAATATCCGAGTGTCTGGTCGATGAACCATTTAAAAGATAGTCGCTCTCCCCATCTCGATATAATCGTCGAGTAATTGCCACCTCCGCAAACTCCGTCTTCATGGCCTTATCCCCATTATCAAAAGTCATGGTTACTTCGGCGAAACCTGATCGGCTTCTTCCCTCCGAACCGGAAAAAATAACATCCTCCGTCTTCTTCCCTCTTAACTGCTTCATGGATTGCTCGCCCAAACACCACCGGATAGCATCCGCAATGTTCGATTTGCCGGAACCATTCGGGCCAACCACTACCGTCAACGCATTGCTTCCGGCCTTTGGCGGGAGAAACTCGAGGACAGTTTTCTGAGCAAAGGTTTTAAATCCCTGAATTTCGAGGCGTTTGAGGTACATAGGATGCGGAAAGTGTATCAGATCGGGCCGTCCAAACCCACCCTGACCTGCGACTCCCCCGTAGCCCCCTCTTGGAAAGAGGGGGAGCGCACCGATGCGAAACGCAACAATTCAAGAAGCCCGCCACCATGAGAGGCGCGGACTTCGACGGACGGGAGGCACGAGACTCGCCAATGACGCGTCACGGCACGGCAACGACCTGATAAAGCCGACCGAAGTTGGATCGCTCACCGTCGAGCACCCCATCGTCAAACATGAGGGAGCGGATCACGCGATGACCTTTCGTGGTAGAAAATTCACTTTTCCCTCGGCGTGATTCGCGGGTTTCTGGGGGAAACGGATCTACGGTAGACCATGAATAGTCGTCAGAACACCCGGGGATCTCATACACCTCAGTGATCTGCGCGGGCTTGCTGATCTTGGAGTACCACCTGAACTCCAGTCTCTTCCCGGCCAGTGCAAGCCCGTGATTGAGAAGCTCGCACACGCGGTCAGCAGCCTCTGGCTTGTCCTCGCCCTTAAAGGCGATGGAGTCCCCCGTTCTGGAACGGAAAATAGTCCAACTCGTACTCGCCTTGCAGTAGAAGATGAAGTCCTCGCCGATCTGAAGATCGCTAAAAAATGCCGAAGACACCATGGAAACCTCCGCGTACAAGCTAGCGCGGAAATAAGCGGAAGGTCAACGGAGTTGACCACCGCCCGGAGCGCAGGTAAGCTACCTCCTTCCTATGAACCAGGTTTTACAGGAAAAAGTGGAGGGGCTGATCCGCGAGGCGGGCCATATTTTGCTGTTAACGGACGAGCGAATTGACGGCGATACCACCGGCTCAACCCTCGGCCTCTGCCATGTCCTCAAGGATCTAGGTAAACAGGTCGAGGTCTTCTCGCCAAAGCCCCTGCCTGCTATGCTCGAGTTTTTGCCCGGCACGAACGAAATTAGACGAGACGATAGCGTCTTCTCGCAAGACTCGATTGACCTAGTCATCATCTGCGATTGCGCTGACGGCGAGTACCTCAAAAAGTATTTGCCCTTGTTACCAAAGCGGATCCCACTCGTCGTCTTTGATCATCACCAAACAAACCCCGGCTACGGTACAGTAAATATTATCGAGCCCGAGGCAGCCTCAACCGCTGATGTTGTTTGGCGATTTGTGAAGCAGGCAGAATACGAAGTGGGGGCGAATTCAGCACAATGTATCTTAACCGGCATCTATACGGACACTGATGCATTCTCAACAACCAATACCACCGCGAATTGTTTGGATGCATCTGCCGAGCTGGTCAAACTTGGGGCTGACCCAAAAACCATCATTCAGCACACCATGATGAACCGCTCTATTGCTTCCCTCAAACTTTGGGGCATTGTCCTGGAACGCCTCTTCCATGACAACCTTTTTGATGCGACCGCAACTGTTATCACGCTTAAGGACCTCGAACTCACCGGCGCCACCGAAGAAGACGTCTCCCCCATCTCGAACTTCTTGAATGAAACGCTCGAAACAAAACATGAAGTGGTGCTGGTCTACTCCGAAAAAAAGGACGGTTGCGTAAAGGGCAGTTTGCGAAGCCGGGGCCGGGACGTGGCCGTGCAGGCCGAGCGCCTCTACGGCGGAGGCGGACACAAGCTGGCGGCGGGGTTCAAAGTCAACAAGGCAAAACTCGAAAAGGCGGGCGAAAAGTGGGCGATTGTGAAGACGGGAATCTTGATGAAATAATCCGGTACACAAACTCCGCCGAAAGGCGGTTTTTGTGTGATAAACTCCCCGCATGTTAATGAAGGAGATGGCAAGCTTTTGGGGATTATCCGCAATAGTGGCACTTTTGCCGTTTATTCCCGTGCCCGCCATTATTGCCGTTCCCCTTTTTATCGCATGGTGTATTTTGGTTTCTGTGAAGATTGGGGCCATGCCCGCTCTGGCGGGCGGAACCCTGTTTCTCACAATTTGGTATCTGCTCTTTTCTCTCTCGCCGGCCGTCATTTCAGTTGTGGTCGTACTCATTTCAATCGCCACCACCGTGAAATCCGTGCGTTCACCAAACGTATTTTCAGGCGGGATTGATACACGGATCGACCTCTACAGCGGATGCCTCTTTGCGGGCGTTCTTTTGGGCGATGGAATAATTTTACGTACATTGCTTATCGGGCGTACCTCAATGGCGTTACCAAGCCCCTGGAATGTACTGCCGGTCAGCATATTTTTCTTATTCTTCGCGGCGTCATTCATCCTGCTTCTTCTTTCGCGGGAAAAAAATCGAACGCTCTTCATCATTGCCTCATCAATCCATATTTTTTCGGCCTTGTCAGTTGCCTCAATCGTCTACGCTGTCGGCTTCGGTTTTGATGCATTTTTACACCGCGCGGCGGAAGACGCGTTATATAAAACAGGCTTAATTCTTCCGAAGACGCCGTTGTATGCGGGACAATATGTGCTCATCGCATCGCTTGCTCATCTCACGCATCTCCCTCTCAAACTCATCGATGTCTGGCTCGTGCCAGTTCTCTCTGCGATAGCTTTGCCGTGGGCCTTTCTAAATAGATCGAGTCCAAGATTAACACTGGCGCCGGTATTCTTACTATTGTTTCCATTTGCCGGGCTCACGTTTACGGTGCCGTACAACCTGACCGTAGTGTATGCGTTGTGGTCCATTACGCAGTGGAGGGACATACGGGACAACACTGAACCCGCCCCCTACCGCAAGGCGGGAATGATTTTGCTGGCCATCTTGGGCGTATTCACTCATCCCTTGCTGGGATTGCCAATGGCCATTGCAACCGGATATGTAATGTGCACAAAAAAATCACGCCTTCATCTGGCGATTGCGTGCACGATTCTCATCGGCATCTCGGTACCTGCGCTCATGTTCTTCTATAATCATCTGCAAGGCGTCCCGCTTGCAACAATGAATCCGTTCACTAGACTTGACTATTTCTTCGGACTGTTCCGAGACCCGTTCGCACCCGCGTTTGGACCGATGGGTCATTATTGGGATCTCTTTTATTCTTGGGATTTTTCACTTCCCCTACTCATCTCAATCATCACCATCCCCCTCGTCTTTTTCTTGGGCGAGGAACCCGACAAAACTTGCGCTCGATACCTAGAAATTCTGACCCTTGGTATTTTCATCATCGCCTTTCTTCTTTCAACGCTGTTCGTCTTCAAGGATGTTATTGTGTTTGAACAGTTTGAGTATGCCCTACGCCTCATCCACGTACTCCCGCTTCTCCTCTCTCCGCTGGCCGCTGTGCTCATAATGAGGCTCCTTGAAAAATCAAAAAGGTGGCAAATTACCTCCCTTGGAATCCTGGCGCTTCCTGCACTGGCCATGACCGCTTCTTGGTACTTCAGCTATCCCCAAGAAAATCCCAAGGTACAGATTGCCGGACCAAGCGTAAGCGCATCAGATATTATGGCCGTGCACAAAATAGACGAAGACGCCAAAGGCGAACCGTATATTGTTCTCTCCAATCAAATGACCTCTGCCGCCGCAATTGAGGAGTTCGGTTTTCGTGATTATGTAGAAAGCGATGCAGGAAAAATACTCTGGTACGCCATCCCAACCGGTGGCGAGCTCTATAAATTTTATTCTGACATGACCTATTGGCAGCCAAGAAGAGATGTTGCCGAAGAAGCTGGTGCGTTCACCCACGTCCATCTTGTGTATTACCTTGTCTACCGATACTGGCCGGGTTATGAGTACATTGCAAATCTGGCCGGCAAAGACGCGGATGCGATCATGCGTATCAACAAAGGTGATATACTTGTGTTCAAATTCACCACGCCAAAATAGTATGTCCCAGAAACGAACACAAACGGAAACGCAAACAACAACTTCCACAAAGATTGCCGTTGGCTTCATTGCGGGTGCACTCCTTGCGGCGGCTGCGGGCTTTGTACTCACCGCAAAACCTCGACCAAACATTCCTCCGGTACCAGCGGGTATCAATACGGCGGGTTATGTTCCAGGCGGGTATATTCCTGCAGGTTACGTTCCCGGGGGCTATCACCCTGGATACTATGTCCCAGGCGGTTACGGGCCGTATTATCACTGGATCCCGGGCTACTACGTTCCTGGTTACTACTACCAGGGTAAATATATTGACGGCTACTATTACCCGGGTCGCTGGACAGCCAAGCCAATCACGCCTCCCCCAGGCCGATAACCTTCACCAAACAAAAAATCGTCCCACAGGACGATTTTTTGTGGAGCGGGTGGAGGGAGTCGAACCCTCATCATGAGTTTGGAAAACTCAGATAATAACCGCTATACGACACCCGCAAATGCCAGAACATATTAGCAGAGGCCTTCGTTCTTGAAAAGACCCATTACTTAACCGCCACCTTGATGGTGTACGACTTGGCAATGAAAAGCCCCGCACTCTTCCGGCTCGGTTCGACCGAGGAAAGAAAGCGGGGTCTTACAGGCGCGGGGTCTTACGGGTGTGGTGGCAAGATATACCACAATACAAGCTCGAAACTCAGGATCTGACTGTTGCCGGTCTCCAGATCGGTCACCGTAACGTGCACCACGATATCAATCGGCGTGTTTACGGGCACGATTGAGTCTAGGTCAGTCAGCTGAAGGGCGACGTCAACCGTCTCCCCGCCAGAAAAAATACGTGGGTCCAGACTCCCAACATTGGGACCGGGTGGCATAGAAGAAGAGCTCCACACCCACCTGATCTCAGTAATTCCAGGAGTGCCAGTACCATCATCCCAGGTGCTATAACCGTAGGGACGATTAACCCAGGTAAAGGCTTCGGGGCCAAGGTGAGCCACACCAATGTGCCCCGGTCCATCTTCTACACCTGACTCAAGCGCCTCAAACGCCGGACCATGAGCGTAATCACCCTGTATCCGAGCGGTGATTTCAAAAATCTCCAACCGCTGAGGTCCGCACTCTTGCTGAAGCGTGAAGAACATGGTTGCCGGGGTCTCGCCACCAGACATCATCAGACTGCCATCAGTCTGAACAGGGTAGAGGCTGCCAGCCGAAGAAGCACTGGCAGGCATCGGGTGTCTTAAAACACAAGGCAGTTCCCCGGTATCGGCATCCGAGTCATCGGATCCGAAGTCGAAGTAATTATTGGTAATAATGTCCCCCGACTCTACCGGTCGGCAACCAACAACCCCAACAAACGCCCAAACACCAAGTAACGAATACATAGGTTCCTCCGAATCCGTGAAGTGTGGATAGTCAGTTTACAGGATATCTATCAGAATACAAGACGATCGAGTGCCTGCATATCAGTTGCAGTTGCACTCGACCGTGTACGCGGAAACCTCGAACCGGTTAGCGACTAAACCGGCAAGGCATCAGGCTTCCCCGACAACGTTGCACCAATAGAAGATGAAGCTCGGCACCCTGAGAATCTTGGCCGGTTCTTCCACGGCAGTTGCATAGGCCAACCGCCAAGCATCGGCCTCACTAACCGTGAGGTGCACGGTATGCACCATCTCCTCAGAAAACATCTTTCCTCCAAACGTGGTCATTGGTTTGACCATCAGCTCTCACGACCAAGTGGAGGCTTGATCATGAGAACTGACGGTCACCGCACCATGAGTCTGCCCGTTGGCAGTGTGGTGCGGGACGAGGTGGAGGGCGAGTTTTCACTCGACCAGCCACCAGGAAACGGTTTCGTACTCGGCCGACTCTATGCCGGTGGTGAGGTCCGTATAGGTGACCTCAACCGTAAACGACACGTACTGCCCTGGTTCAGCCACCAGGGTGAAGTCCGGCATGAGGATCTGGAAGTCCTTCGCCTCATCCGGCTCCATGGTGAGCACCGGCAGGACTGCGCCCAGGTCCTCATCCGTGGAGTAAATCCACTCAAGGAGGAACTGATCCGGGAAATCCGGGTGATAGCCGGGCCAGTAGATGGCCAAACTCCCCCAGAAAACGGGATCCGTGTCGTAATTGTCGAGTTCCATGTTCAGGTCTTCCAGCTCGTTCGTGCCGTCCACGAATCCTTGAGCGTAGTCCCTGAACGTCTGCGTGCTGTCAAACATGGCCAGGACCCGAACTTGCGTTGGGGCAACCGGACCACACTCGGCGAGCATTGAGACATCGATCTCGACGGGCATGCCCGGTTGCGCATGGTAAAGGCCACCGGGTGACCACACGGCCAGCGCGCCCTGAAGTGGCGCGTTGAACGGGTTCATGATGCCAACGAACGTACACGTGTCCGTGTCCGCCGTGTCAGTATCCGAATCCGTATCCGTATCCGTATCGGTATCGGTATCTGAGTCACAGGACGCGGACGTATCCGTGTCCGCGCCTGTATCCGGATACAGGTTGCTTTGCAACATGCATCCGTTCAAGGACGCCAACATGACAATCATTTTTGGATCCTTCATTTTGCAGGGACGAGAACGGGGATGGGAATGGCGGTCTGCGGGAGAGTTCCGCAGATGGTATCGCTCTGGTAGATAAGGCCCCCAACCATGGCCACGCGGATGTACACCGCGTACTGGCCGTTGTCGAGGATGCTCACCTTGGCGTCCACCACGTTGTCATCCCCACCGGCAATAGCCACCGCTTCCACCAGATTACCCTTGCGGGCAATCATGTTGGCGAAAACCCGGATATTGTCGAGCGGAAATTCATTGAACTCCGCACCGAACTTCTTCACCATCGCCTCTTTCAAGGCAACCTGCAACTCGAGCACGCGTGACATGAGCATGGGAACCTCCAATCTAGGCGGGGTTGTTTCCGCCGGACAATGTTCACGAATTACTTCATGCGCATTGTCTGGCGAAGGTGCTGGGCGTAATCCCGGCACCTTCTCGTTACGAAACGATTTTCCGTCTGTAGAACCAGTACTGGTCACAGACGGTCAGCTTTCGCTGTTGTCTGAGATAGGTCCAGGCGACCCTGTCCCATCCCAGATATTCCGGCAGTTTCGTGGGCAATTCCGGTCGCTTAAGACCGATCACGTCCAGAAACCTCCAAAAACCTGCCTGGGGCAACTCTTCCGCATCGGGGATGAACACCCAGTCCGCGTGGACAAGATGACTCCACCAAAATGGAGCTGAAGACGAGTGCATGGAGAGAACGCAGATCGCGTACCCGGCCTCGGTAAACTCCATGTCTTGCCCGATGCTACTCACCACCTTTTCGTCGGTGCTGAGTATGGTCGAGCGAAGGTGCTGGGCGTAATCCCGGCACCTTCTCGTAGACGTTACGAATGAACTAGTAGACGAGCGTGCCACCGGTTACTACGTCGTTGTCGAGCTGGACGCGTTTCGTTCCATCCGACACGAACATGGATCGAGCGCCCAGGTCCAGGCGAATGGAGTCGTCCTGACTGGAGCTTGCGCCAGTGGTGTCAGCGTAAACCGCGAAGGTGGAGGTGCTACCGGCCGGGATCAGGATGTCTGCACCCTGGAACGAGATGAAGTACGAGAACGTGGTCGACTGGTCTGCGTCATGACGGGAGACCCTGCTAGTGCCGTCGAGCGTGAGGTTGTACAGGTCGTAACCCGTAGTCCCCATGTCGAAGAACCAATCCGTGTTCGCGTTGTCGGTCACGTTCACCCACACCTCAAAATACTGGAGACTGATATCCGAGCAGGAGCTCGAAGGCACGCTGACGTTGAACCGCAACAGCTCGCTTCGCCCGGGAATGGCCGAGCCCGAGGGACTCGACGAACTCAGACTCGGGTGGACCTCGTTGCCGAGAATCGCCTGACCGCTGACTCCGTTGTCGATCACGTCGACCATGAACTGACAGTCGTTCACGTCGGTGTCGAAATCGATCACGTCCGTATCCGGCGCATCGCTATCGACAATGTCGGAATCGGTCATGTCGGTATCCGTCTCGTAGTAGTTCGTCACGTACGTGTTGTACGTGTCCGAACAACCGGTGACGAACGCGAGAGCGATCATCATGTTGATACGCATCTTTTTCTTTGCTCCAGGTAATTGGCCTCTTGTCGGCCAGGTGTTTGTCACTCTGTACACTGGTGGGTTTTCAGGCCCGATGCTACTCACCACCTTTTCGTCAGTGATGAGTATAGTCGAGCGAAGGTGCTGGGCGGTTCCCGGCACCTTCTAGATTGCTAGCTCAGGCTACATCCCGAGCTGATCGCGCGTTTTCATCATGTTGAGATCCACCTCGGGCAGATCGGTGACTTCGTCTACGGGCTCACCGATGACGTAGTCCGTGAAGAATACGTACGGGACGTCCACCACGTACTGGTTCCAGGCCGGGCCGTAGATGTCAGTGGCGAGCTGTTCGCTCTCGATCCAACGGAGGATTGGGTTGTAGGCGGAGTCCGGGTTCTCCGTCACCGCGTACACCTTAGGATCCGATTGGATCTTGACGAGAACCACACCGGGCTTGAACGGCATGTTGCCCCCCAAGACGAGTGCGGCCACGTCCTTATCCGGCACCGTCGCCACCACCTCATAGCTATCCTCCCAAGTGAAGAACACCTGGGAGAGCGGAAAGGTGTACCGAAAACAGTCCGGATCCACGTAATAGACTGTCGGCAACGAAGCCATCATGATGTACTTCGGATCCTGTTCGCCGGCGTTGAACGGCGTGCAGGTATAGGCGGACAACTCCTGGCCGGTGTCGATCTCGGAATCAGCGGAATCGGTATCGCTGTCGGTCTCGGACGGGAACTGGATGTTGATGATTGTGTCGCCACCCGGAGGGCAGGACTGATCAGACACACAGCCGGTCACGAGCACGAAAGCCATGAGGGAAAAAGAACGCATTTTTTGTGTCTCCACTTTTCGACAATCTGGACGATTGCCTGTCAGCGACTACCACCAGTGGATCACGTCGTTCGCGAACGACGTGATGGAGGCTGGTGATAATCACTGATAGGCACCCGCAGTTCATCTCAGACCGATTGTCCGAAGTGAGTGCGGGGCACAGGAACGGGAACGGAATAGCTCAGATCTTGGTCGCCGAGAGCTGACCCCACGATTGGCTTTCCATCTGGTAACCGGTAGCGTCGTCGTTCCAACCGAACATCACATCGAACGTGATCGTTTCGCCAGACGGAACGTGAGCACTGCCGAAAGGCCAGGAAAACTCGTAGAGCTTGCCGGCACTGCCGACCTGCTGCGTGGGGATGTCCACCACGTAGTTGCCGGTCTGCGCACACATGGCGCTTTCCGGCGCTGCCCACACGTAGCTGGTTCCGCCGCTCACCGGCTGGTGATTGGTGTCCAGACCGAACCCGTAGGTGTTCATGAAGGCCGGTGGAAACGGTTGATCGTCCGTGAGGTTGCCGTCAGCATCGTAGGTCCATTCGGCCAAGTTCGACTGACCCTTGTTGTCGGCCCACAGGTCGTTCAGCCAGACCGCGCCGGGCGAGCTATCGCTCAGCTGGATGCTGATCTCTCGGAGGGTGAACGTGTCGTTGCAAGGGTCGATCTGATTGACCTTGACCCACAGCATGAACGATTCGCCCTGGTGAAGACCGTCCGTGTAGTCGAGTGTGGTGTAGACTTCAACCCTCGGAAACGAGTTCGTCTCCACCGTGTTGCCATAGATATCCCGGACTGAGTAGGCCGGCGAGAGGATGCAGTCATCCACCTCCTCGGTCTCCGCCGGGACATCTTCCGTGGTCTCTTCTTCGATCTCGACGGTATCGTTCGCGGAAGCGGGCTCACCGCCGGGATTCCACGTAGTCGTGAAGTCGGCCGTATCGATGTTGTCATCAACCTGTGATCCGAGCCCGTATTCATACGAGCAACCGGACGCGAGGCCGAGGACAAGCAAGGACACCAGATTGTAACGGTTCATTTGTTTCTATGCCTCTTTGCAAATGTGGCCAAGGGAGTGGCCGGTGGATGTAACTATGCCCATCATCGATCACCACAATGGAGGTAGTGATGATCGCTGACGGGCGGAGGAAGGCCCTCAATACGGCCTCCTCTTTTGTTCTCCTCCATAAATGGAGGAGCCAATGTGAGCCTGACAGAAATTGAGGGTTAAACAACGAAAATCCCGCGATTCCAGTTACCTTGTGTGCCAGTCCTGTGTAATAGGATTGGAGGGGTAATAAGAATTGCGGGACCTTTGTTGCACCTCCATTGCAACGAATCATGATAGCATAAAATAGAGCTTCTGTCAAGGCAAAACCACAACTTACGAGCTAAGGTTAGCCAAGAATATGTTGTCATCCCGAGCAGAGCGAGGGATCTGAATTGGCCGGCCGGTCAGATCCCTCGGCCGTCGGACGGCCTCGGGATGACAGATAAGCCAATATTACCTTCGGCCAATGGCGGCCCAGGCAATGGCCAGGGCGTCAGCGGCGTCGTCGGGTTTGGGGATGCTCAACAAATGAAAGACGGTTTTGACCATATTCTGCATTTGGCGCTTGTCGGCTTTGCCGTAGCCTGTGAGGGCCATTTTCACCTCTACGGGCTTTACCTGAAAAACGGGCAAATGGGCCTCGGCCGATAGTAATAGCAAAACGCCCCTAACCTCAGCCACTTTGAGGGCTGTAGTCGTATTTTGGCCAAAAAAGAGCTCTTCAATGGAAATAAAGTCTGGCCGGTGCTTCTTGATCAACGCCCTCACGTCAACGGCTATCTCTCGTAATCTCTCAGCGTGCTCTATTTTCGAGTCCGTCGTAATCACGCCAAAGGCGACCGCCACGGCCTTCCCCTTCCCTGACTCGATAATCCCGAAACCGAGGCGCCCGTAGCCTGGATCAAAACCTAATATCTTTACCATTACTAAAGATTAACACAGATCACAATGAGCGGGACAGATTTTACACATATCGAAAAAGCGCAAGGAATAATCCCTGCGCCTTTCCGGATCATCTGTGTCTAATCTGTCGCACTACCTTGATCTGTGTAAATCCTTCCCCTACTCAGACTTTTCGACTGGAGCTTCACCTGCTTCTTTGCCTATCGTTGGGCCCTCAACCGCAATTTCTGCGGCGACCACGCTAGACAATGCCGGCGCGGAAGGACGTTCCACATGCTCGATAACCACTTCATTGCCCGGGAAGCCGGTGCCTGATGGGATCAATCGGCCAATGATGACGTTTTCCTTAAGGCCGGCGAGTTCGTCCACCTTGCCAGTAACAGCGGCGTTGATCAGGACGCGAGCCGTTTCCTGGAAGGAAGCACTCGACAACCATGATTCTGTTGAGAGCGAAACCTTCGTCACACCGAGCAAGAGCTGTTCAAACTCCGCCTTCTTGCCGCCGGTTGTTTCCATGCGCTCCTGTTCGTCGAGGAGAGCGGCCTTCTCGACAATTTCTCCCGGCAAGAGATCAGTGTCTCCCGGATCCATAATGCGGGCCCGGCTAAACATCTGGCGGATCATGACCTCAATGTGCTTGTTGTTCAGCTTCTGACCCTGTGAGGAATAGATGAACTGCATTTCCTTAGACAAGTACATCTGCACAGCGTCCTGGCCCTTGGCCGCAAAGAGCGCCTGCAGGTCCAAGTGACCATCCGTCAGCGCATCACCAGCAATGACGTTATCACCATCCTTCACAAACATGGTGTAGCCGTGCGGAATAATGTATTCGCGAATCTTCTGCGCGTCATGCACCACAATGACAGAATTTTTGTCGAGCTTCACCACGCCCGTGACATCCGTAACTACCTTTTCACCACTCGTCTTTTCTGCAAGGACATCGCCAGCCTGGACCTTCTCCCCCTCCTTCACCTTGATCTTTCCGCCACGGCCAACCACAAATGGCTTTTCGTCCACGGCGTCAAAACGAATGCGCACAATCTTCTGTCCAGGAGCGGTGTCGATAATTTCTTTGCCAGTTCCCGCCTGGACAACGGTCCTCGACGCTTTTTCGATCTCCACCGAACCGTTGACCTCCGTCATAATGGCCTTGCGCTTCGGCAGACGAGCCTCGAACAGCTCCTCAACGCGTGGCAAACCTTGCGTAATATCTTTTCCAGCCACACCTCCCGTGTGGAAAGTACGCATAGTGAGCTGAGTTCCAGGCTCGCCAATGGACTGCGCGGCCATGATACCAACGGCAGTTCCCATTTTTACCAGCTTGTTGTGGGCCAGGTCATAGCCATAACACTTCTGACAAACACCTCTGCGAACATGGCAGGTCATAACGGAACGCACATGAGCTTCTTCAAGTTCATTTTCAGCGTCCTTGATGGCGCGAATGTGATCCTCGGTGATCAAATCGCCCTTCTTCACCATGACCTTCTTGGATCCCGGTACCTTCACATCAGACAAGGTGAAACGTCCAAGGATACGAACAAGCAATGGCTCGCCAATCTCATCAGACTCTTTCTTGGTCAAGACCACGCCCTGGTCATCACCGCAATCTTCGTGCCGAACGACAACATCCTGCGCCACATCAACAAGACGGCGAGTAAGGTAACCGGCGTTGGCCGTTTTCAAGGCGGTGTCCGTCAAACCCTTGCGCACACCGTGACTTGAGATGAAAAATTCCAGCACAGACACACCCTCTTTGAAGGAAGATTTCACCGGCAGTTCAATAATGTCTCCGGAAGGCGACGTCTTCAAACCGATCATACCAATGGTCTGCGTCAGCTGGCCCCAAGCTCCGCGAGCTCCAGATTCAATCATGGTGTAGGCAGAACTATTCTTCGGCAGAGCGTTTTTCGAGAGCTCGGCAATGCGATCTTTAATTTCGGTCCACACTTTAATAACTTGTGTATGACGCTCGCTCTGCGTGAGCAATCCTTGCGCGTAATAGTTTTCGATTTCAAGGATTCTCTTGTCTCCCTCGGCAATCAATTCAATCTTGCCCGGCACATCCGGCAATCCTTCCATGCTATATGAATAGCCTGACCTGGTTGCATACTCGAAACCAAGCTCCTTCAAATCGTCGAGCATTGAAGCCGTGAATTCCTGGCCGTAGAACTCCAGCGTATCGCGCACAATGTTCGCCAGCTCCTTCTTGCCCATGGTCTTGTTCTGATAGCCGATCTTTTCCGGAAACATGCGGTTTACAATGATGCGTCCTGGCGTGGTCACAATTCTTTCCTCGCCCATTCGAACGCGGATCCAGTCCTGTGACTTGATCGCACCCATTTTGAAAGCGTAGAGCGCCTCATCCGTATCCGCAAAGCTCTTCATGTGCTTCTCATCCGGCTCATTGTGCGTCATGGTCAAGTAGAAAGAAGCCCAGGCAATGTCCTTACCAGCCGTAGCCACCGGTCCACCAAAAGATGGCTTCAACAGGTTCCGGATAGACAGCATGATGTGCTCGGCTTCATAGCGAGCCTCAGCCGTCAGCGGAACGTGCACAGCCATTTGGTCACCGTCAAAGTCAGCGTTATACGCTTCACAAACAAGCGGATGGATCTTGATCGCTTTTCCCTCTACAAGCTTCGGACGGAACGCCTGAATACCAAGACGGTGAAGCGTTGGCGCGCGGTTCAGAAGCACAAAGCTGTCCTTGGTTACTTCTTCAAGGATGTCCCATACTTCCGGCCTGTCGCTCTCGATGAATCTGTTGGCCGAACGAATGTTGTGAACGTACTCGCGACCGATCAACTTGGAAATCACGAAAGGTCGGAAAAGCTCGAGCGCCATTTTCTTTGGGATACCGCACTCGTCAAGGTGAAGGTGAGGACCCACAACGATAACGGAACGACCAGAATAGTCGATACGCTTACCAAGCAAGTTCTGACGGAAACGGCCCTGCTTGCCCTTCAAAATGTCAGCCAGTGACTTCAACTGGCGCTTCTTTCCGGTAGCAGCAATAACGGTTTTGGACTGGCGAGCGGAGTTGTCGATCAGAGCATCAACAGCTTCCTGCATCATGCGCTTTTCATTTCGAGTGATGACCTCCGGCGCGTTCAAAGCGAACAAACGGCGCAAACGATTGTTGCGGTTGATTACTCGACGATAGAGATCGTTGAGGTCACTCGTTGCAAAACGTCCGCCGTCGAGTGGCACCATTGGGCGCAGATCCGGTGGGATCACTGGCAACACTTTCAAAATCATCCAACCCGGGGAAATATTGTTCTTTTCAAGTGATCTGAAGAGCTTCAACCGGCGCATGATGCGGTCATACTTAGCTTTCGAGGTGGTTTCAGCCATCTCTTCGACAAGCTTTTTGATCGTCTCCGGCACGTTAATGCGCTCAAGCAATTTTACAATCGCGTCCGCGCCAATGCCGGCATCAAACACGTGGCCATAACGCATGGACCAATCATGATAGGTAGCTTCTGAGATGACCTTGAGCGGAGCAATCTCCTTCAAGTCCTTATCAACGTTAATGAAATCTTCCTCAAGCTCTTCCATCTTTTTGTCAGCAATGTCCTGGATGCGGTTGATCTCGGCCTTCAAACCATCCTTCTTGCCCTCATACGTGGAAGTAACGCGCTCAATATCGCGCTTGGTCTCCCCCTCAATCATCTTCTTCTTGCTCTTAAACTCTTCCTTTACCTGTTCGAGGGTCTGGAGACGAGCTTCCTCATTCACGTCAGTCACCATGAACGCGCCAAAGTAGACCACTTTCTCAATAGCCTGAACACCAAGGTCAAGCAACGTGCCGATCTTTGAGGGAACTCCGCGCAAGAACCAGATATGCGTTACAGGCGAGGCCAGCTCAATGTGTCCCATACGCTCACGGCGAACAGACGATTGGGTTACTTCAACTCCACACTTGTCACACACAATGCCCTTATAACGGATCTTTTTGTATTTTCCGCAGTAACACTCCCAATCCTTGGACGGTCCAAAAATCTCTTCAGCAAAGAGGCCCTGCTTTTCCGGCTTTTGGGTGCGGTAGTTAATGGTTTCCGGCTTGGTCACCTCGCCATAGCTCCAAGAACGAATAACTTCAGGTGAAGCAACCTTGAGGCGGATAGAGTCAAAGTCCGTAGACTTCAGCGTGTCGAATTTCATTGCCATATATTTTCGCTTTACGCTTTCTTTGGTGATCCCCCGTCGCCAAGTTCTACCTTGCGGTTGTTCTTAAGGAGCTCAACGTCCATGCCAAGACCCTTCAGCTCACGGATGAGCACGTTGAAAGACTCAGGGATGTTCACCTTCGTGATCGGGTCGCCCTTAATGATGGACTCATACGCCTTAGCGCGTCCTGGAACGTCATCAGACTTAATGGTCAAGATTTCCTGGAGCGTGTGGGCGGCGCCGTACGCTTCAAGCGCCCAAACTTCCATCTCTCCAAAGCGCTGTCCACCAAACTGCGCCTTTCCGCCCAACGGCTGTTGGGTAATGAGCGAGTACGGGCCAATAGAACGCTGGTGCATCTTATCTTCCACCATGTGGTTCAGCTTCAGCATGTACATGACGCCCATGGTTACTGGATTGTCGAATGCTTCTCCAGTTCGGCCGTCATAAAGACGAACCTGTCCGCTTTCCGGGTAGCCAGCTTCTTTGAGTTCTTTTCGAATAGATTCAGTTGGCGCGCCAGCAAATACCGGAGCGGCCACCTTATAGCCGAGTTTCTCGGCAGCGAGACCCAAGTGCACCTCGAGGATTTGTCCAAGGTTCATACGGGAAACCACGCCAAGCGGGGTCAAAACCACATCAACCGGCCGGCCATCTTCACCAAACGGCATGTCTTCAATAGGCACTACAATGGAGACCACACCTTTGTTTCCGTGGCGTCCGGCCACCTTATCTCCGGCCTGCAATTTACGCAGATCAGCGATTGTAACCTGGATGGACTTGATCACGCCCGGGGGCAAGTTATCGCCCTCCTCGCGTGAGAAAACTTTGATATCAACCACCTTACCCTTGCGACCGTGTTCAAGATACAGAGACGAGTCGCGAACATCGCGCGCCTTGTCGCCGAAAATCGCGCGGAGCAATTTTTCTTCGGCAGACAGCTCGGTCTCTCCTTTCGGAGTGATCTTACCAACAAGAATGTCTCCGCTCTTCACCTCGGCGCCTACGCGAATAACGCCTTCGACGTCAAGGTTCTTGAGCTTCTCTTCAGACACGTTCGGAATATCACTCGTCACTACTTCAGGACCAAGTTTTGTATCACGCACGTCAAGCGTCAGATGCTCAAGGTGAATAGTCGTAAAGCGATCATCCTCAACAACCCGCTCAGACACGATCACGGCGTCTTCGTAGTTGTAGCCGTCCCAGCTCATGAAAGCCACGAGCATGTTTTGACCAAGGGCCATTTCACCATTTTCCACAGATGGGCCGTCAGCCAACACGTCACCTTTCTTCACCTTTACGCCTGGCAGAATCACAGCTCTCTCAGTAATGGCCGTAGAGTTGTTCGAACGCAAATACTTGGTGAGCGTATACGTCACGAGACCCTTATTTTTGTAATCAACCGTGATCTTCACGCCGTCAGCCTGCGTGACTACACCCTCTTCTTCGGCAACAATAACGTGGCCGGCGTCAACCGCTGCCCGGCGCTCGATTCCCGTTCCAATGATCGGAGCCTGCGGGCGAATGGTAGGCACGGCCTGGCGTTGCATGTTCGTGCCCATGAGTGCGCGCGTTGCATCGTCGTGCTCGAGGAACGGAATGAGCGAGGTGCCGATCGAAACAATCTGCGTTGGCGCCACGTCCATGTAGTTCACCTCTTTGGCAGCCACCAGTCTTGGCTCACCAAATTTTCGAGCTTCAACATATTCATCAAGAATATATCCATCGGCATCCATGCGGACAGTGGCTGGACACGTAATTGCTTTCTCCTCTGTGAAGGCGTTCAAATAAATAACTTCGCCCGTTGCTTTGGACTTGCCCTTTTCCTGAAGTACTTTTCGATAAGGAGTTTCAATAAAACCGTACTCGTTGACCCTGGCGTAGCTGGCCAAGTGGCCTACCAGACCGATGTTCGGTCCTTCCGGAGTAGCAATCGGACAAATACGACCGTAGTGCGTGGTGTGCACGTCGCGGACTTCAAAGCCGGCGCGCTCGCGGGACAAACCGCCAGGTCCCATGGCTGACAAACGGCGCTTGTGTTCAAGCTCAGCCAGGGGGTTCGTTTGATCCATGAACTGGGACAACTGCGAGGACATGAAAAACTCGCGCACCGCACCAATGACTGGGCGGGCGTTGATCAGCTTGCCTGGCGTCAGCGTATCAATATCCTGCGTGGACATGCGGTCTTTGACGATGCGCTCCATGCGAGCCAGACCGATACGAAAACGGGACTGCAAAAGTTCGCCAACCGAGCGGATACGGCGGTTGCCAAGGTGGTCAACGTCATCCGGCTCGCCCTGCGTGATGTTCAGACGGACGATTTCCTTGATAATCATGACCAGATCTTCCTTGGTCATGATGCGACGCGCCTCACTAGACACGTCTGCGTGCGGATCTTCCGCGCCAAAACGGAGATTGAACTTATAGCGTCCAACCGGGCCAAGGTCGTAACGATCAAAATTGAAGAACATGGCATGAATGAGTGAACGAGCGTTCTCGGCCGTGGCCAAGTCCCCCGGACGAATGCGCTTGTACACTTCGCGCAAGCCCTCTTCTTCGTTCGTCGAAATATCCTTTTCAAGCGTGGACTCAATGTACTTCACCGTTGGGTGAATATCCGTATCCTCAAAGACCTTCAAAATTTCTTCATTGTTGCCAAAACCAAAGGCACGCATAAGGGCCGTGACAGCCACCTTGCGCTTGCGGTCAATCTTCACCCAGATCACGTTCTTTGCGTCAGTCTCGAACTCAAGCCAAGCACCGCGGTTCGGGATAATCTTCGCCCCGTAGTACCGGCGTCCGCGCATGACCTCAGCCGTGAAAAACGCACCGGCTGAGCGAACCAGCTGTGAGACAACAACACGCTCAACACCGTTGACGATGAAAGTTCCGCGGGGAGTCATCACTGGCAAATCGCCAAGGTAGATTTCCTGCTCCTTCGTTTCACCGGTGCGGAGATTCTTCAAATGGGCCCGCACGCGGAGCGGAGCCTCATACGTCACGTTCTTGGCTCGGCTGGTCACCTCGTCAAATTTCGGCTCGTCCGAATAATACTCGCCCAACGTCAACTCCAAATCACGGCCAATAAAATCCTTGATCGGCGAAATTTCATTAAAAAGCTCGCGGAGCCCATTGCCCATGAACCAATCGTATGAGGCCTTCTGAACCTCAATGAGGTCAGGCAAATCCGTAGCAACGTTCACAGGGCTGAAAGCCTTGCGATTCCCAAACATTCGGGGAGTGGTGACTAATTTGGCCATAAAACGCAAAAGGCACTCCGGTTGAGGGAGTGTCTCAGTTATCCTTAATTCTCGTGCTGTACTGGTACCACATCAGAGGTTTTAGCCAATGAAGTAGTGACCGGGATGCGGTTTTGCATGCCAGACGAGTAAAGAGTTTTTCGCGGAACTTGGCCGTGTTTTGCTTGCACAGCATGTCAAGTAGACGCGCGTACGCGGGATTGTACCTGAGGAACACCGGGGAGTCAACAATACCTGTGAACTAAGGCGAGGCGGTCGTTTTCTCTGCTATACTTGGCGCACTATGTCCGGTCCGTTACGATGGCGGATTCGCATTTATCAATCCGCACCCCATCTCCTTTTCACCCTTTTCATCATTGCCTGCCCCTTTGTCTTTTTGTGGGTTTTTTCATCTGTTGCCCACCTAACCACCAGCCATCTCTTTCTTGATCTCTTCATTTCTTCTGTCAGATTACTCATCGCCTTTGTCATTTCTCTTGTTTTGGCCTGGTTTTTGGCAGTTGGGCTGTCCCGCGGAAAGGCGTCGGGCTTTGCCCTCCCCCTCTTTGACGTTCTTCAAAGCTTTCCAACTTTTGCCGCTCTCCCCCTGGCTACGTATCTCTGGGGACCATCAAACCTCACGGTTATTGTTTTCCTGGTCCTCACCGTTATCTGGCCCATGCTATTTTCAATCATTAGTTCCATGCACCTTATTCGCCACGACTGGGAAGAGGCGGTGGAAATTTCAGGTTTAAAGGGCATCAACTATCTCCGTTATTTCATTCTCCCCGTAACTATTCCTGGCCTTATTACCGGCTCCATCATTGGCTTGGGCG
This sequence comes from Patescibacteria group bacterium, assembly GCA_041660165.1. Lineage (GTDB taxonomy): Bacteria > Patescibacteriota > Patescibacteriia > UBA9934 > UBA9934 > JAGORL01. Next base: position 29,198 of record JBAZWW010000008.1, read on the forward strand.
AGGGCTGGGAAGCGCTCGTGGCCACAGAAATCATTGTGCAGATCAAGAATGGCTTGGGCAGTTTCTTCCAAACTTACTCAACAAACCTTGTCATTACCACGTTTGGCATCTTTGGCTTTCTCTTGTTCATCTTCGCGTTAAATAGAGTGATCTGGATTCCGCTCCTTGATTGGAGCCACCGCCGAAACGAAGACTAATATGCTTCCCATCATCAAATTAACGGGCGTCAGCAAAATCTTCACAGAAGGCCGGAAGACCATGGTAGCGCTTGATGACATCAATCTGTCCATTAACCCCGGCGAGCTGTTTGTCATAGCCGGCCCGTCCGGATCTGGCAAATCTACAATCCTCCGCATCATGTCAGGACTTGAAAAGGATTTTGACGGTTCGGTCGCGTATGGTCGAGGAATTACTCGAAAAGATTTCAGCTTTGTCTTCCAGCAATTTGCCCTGCTTCCTTGGTTAACCGTCAAAGAAAATGTCGAGATCGGACTTATTGCAAGAAAAATTACTCCGCATATCCGCGCCCGCCGAGTCATGGCTGAACTCAAGCTCCTAGGACTCGAGAAATTCTGCAACCACTATCCGCGAGAGCTATCCGGCGGTATGCGCCAGCGTGTGGGCATTGCCAGAGCCTTCGCCACTGATCCCAAAATCATCTTCATGGACGAAGCCTTTTCTGAACTCGACTCCTTCACAGCCGAGGAATTACGGCACGAGCTCCTCGACATCTGGCGCGAAAAGAAACCGACGATTATCCTCGTCACGCACCTAGTGAACGAGGCCATCGAACTCGCTGACCGCATTGCCGTCCTCACTCCCCGCCCCGGCAAAATTGAAAAAATCATCAAAGTCACTCTCGACCGGCCACGCGCCAAACGCTCCCCCGAATTTTTCGCCCTCGAAGATAAACTGACAGGCATCATCAGGCCATAGGCCGTAAGGGCCGAACCAAGTTTCGGCCCAATATAAAAGCTCCCGCCCAAGAATCGCAGGATAAGAACGCAATAGAGTTTCAGATTAGCCAGACCCGCGCGGGAACTAGAGAGAGTTTTGCACCAGCGGGCGTACCCCACGGCGCGTTCCCGAACAGATATAGCAAGAAAACGGTACGTCTTATCCCGCAACTTTTAAGCGGGAGCCTATTGAGAATACCAAGAGAGAGCCAAGTGGGCAAGATGGGCAAAATGCGAACTAAACCTCCTCCCCCGGCGCTTCTGCATCATCCTGCGGAATCACGGCCGCTCCACCATTATAGTGTGCAATCGCAGCGTCGCGAGTAACGGCGCGGAGCTTTTCCATAGTTGCTGGATGCTCGCGCAAATAAAGCTTGGCGGTTTCACGACCAACACCCATCTTTTCTTCGCCGTAGGAATACGAGGCGCCTCGCTTCTCAACCGTGCCAACTTCGACGCCAAGGTCGAGCAAATCGCCGGAGAGCGAGATACCCTCGTTATACATGATGTCGAATTCAGCGGTGCGGAAAGGCGGGGCAACCTTGTTTTTTACAATCTTCACCTTCACGCGGTTGCCAATAATCTTTTCGCCCTGCTTGATCTGCGCATTCCGGCGGATTTCCATACGCACAGATGCGTAAAACTTGAGCGCGTTTCCGCCAGGCGTGGTTTCCGGATTGCCAAACATGACGCCAATCTTCATGCGGATCTGGTTGATGAAAATAACGACTGTTCCCGATTTCGCAATGCTCGATGTCAGCTTGCGAAGCGCTTGGCTCATCAATCGAGCTTGTAAACCCATGTGACTATCCCCCATGTCGCCTTCAAGTTCTGCTTTTGGCACAAGGGCGGCGACCGAGTCAACGACGATGACGTCGATAGCGTTCGATCTGACGAGCGTGTCTACGATTTCGAGCGCCTGCTCGCCGGTATCAGGCTGTGAGATGTAAAGCTCGTCCACTTTTACGCCGAGCTTGCGCGCGTAATCAGGGTCAAGTGCGTGCTCGGCATCAACGAAGGCGGCAATGCCACCGAGCTTTTGTGCTTCGGCCACGATGTGTTGGGCAAGCGTGGTCTTACCGGAAGATTCGGGGCCGTAGATCTCGATAATACGACCGCGTGGCACGCCCATCGCACCAAGCGCCAGGTCAATCGACAAACAACCCGTCGGGATCGCATCCACGTTGGTTGATTTAGCTTCGCCAAAGCGCATGATGCTCCCCTCTCCAAACCGTTCCTTAATTTGCGAAATTGCTTCCGTAGCAGCTGCGGCACGAGGATTTACAGATTGTTTGGCCATAAAATATTATCAATCAGTGATCGTTCCGATCACTTCCCCATCCCGAGCAGAGCGAGGGATAGAATTGGTTTACTGAAACTTGTCTAATCCAATGACCTCGATACTACCCCTCGTCGCCTCGGGGTGGGAACCATTCATCCTTAGTAGGCGAACACCCGAACAAAAACCGTACACGCAGTTTACAATATCAAAAAATATCGCGCAGTCAGTTATCCACCTTGCCCCTAACGTAGTCCGGCTTAGCCGGACGAAGTGGGGCCACTTATCTCAGCGAAACCGGCTGAACCTCAGTTTGATCAAGCACTACTCGACGCAAAATAGTTGCCGTATGCGAGTATCTTCGTTTTGCCTCAACCGTTATCACATTAAGTCCGTTGGAAAGGTCGAGTGTTGTAGCAAACGAATCATCGTCTCTGACAACAACATCTTTACCGTTGATTTTTACTTGGACTTCCTTGTCCGTCACAAATCCGCTGACCGGTAGCAGGGCCGAGGAGACGGCGCTCGAGTCTTGTGGATTCAAAAGCGTAATATTCGGCGCAGCGAGCAGACGATTAGCCTGGTAACCCAAATACGCAATCACGCAGAGCGCGAAAGACGCAAGCACAAGCGCACTCATGGCCTTTGTGGCTACAAAAAACTTCCGTTTGTTAACACGCTCGCGTGGCAAGCGGTGGGGTGAGAGCAGGTCTACTCTGCCAGACTCTTCTTCATATAACTCAAGGAAGTACGTCTCATCCGCCTTCAGCGCCCGCGAGTATGACCGCAAATAATTCCGCGTATACATGGGATCCGGCAGTTCATCATATCTCCCCCATTCCAGCGCCTCCAAGTAGCATTTCCTCACCCGCGTCATCTTCTCCAGCATCTCCAAACTCACCGCCTGACTCCGGCGGAGTGTCCTCAACTTCTCGCCCAAAAGTTTTGGCGAGGTTTCCAGTGGACGCATGACAAAAACCATAGCACTCCAAGTTTACCTCAATATCATCCTAAGGGCCTAACCCTTTGCAGTTTCATCTTCTTCTTCCTCGGCGAGGTTTTCGACGTCAGCGTCCTCGTCTTCTTCATCTTCGTCAGCCGAGGTTGAAATCTCGCCTTGCTCAGCAATTGGTGCACCGGACAGGTCGGTGTTTACGCCAGTTCCCGCAGGTGGCCATTCGCTGACCAGAACTTCGCGGGGTTTGGCGCCGTCAGCGGGACCAACCACGCCGATTTCTTCCATGAGATCAACAATGCGAGCGGCGCGGGAATAGCCGATTTTCATTCGGCGCTGGAGGTAAGAGGTTGAAACACGTTCCGCGTCGATGGCGATGTGAATCGCATCCTCGAGTAGCTCGTCGGCATCCTCGGAGTTGATAGAAACTCCCCCAGAATCTCCGCCTTTACCGCCCTCGATAATTTGATAATTGTAATCCGGCACGCTTTCCTTCTTGAGGAAGGCTACCACTCTCTCGATCTCCTCGTCAGACACGTAAGCACCTTGAGCTCGGCGAGGTTTCGAGAGATCGGGTGTAGAGATAAGCATGTCTCCACGGCCGAGCAGTTTGTCAGCGCCGGCGGTATCGAGAATCGTTTTCGAGTCTACTTGCGAGGCCACGGCGAAAGCGAGACGGGTCGGGATGTTAGCTTTAATGGTGCCGGTAATGACATCCACTGACGGGCGCTGGGTAGCGAGCACAAGGTGAATACCCGCGGCGCGGGCCATTTGGGCCAAGCGGACAATAACCGCCTCAACATCGCGCTTGTTCTGGATCATCAAATCGGCCAGCTCGTCGATCACGATAATGATCCTCGGCATGCGCTCAGCCGCCTTGGCGTTGTACGAGTCGATATCGCGAGCGCCGAACTTGGCGAGGTAATCAAGCCGGCGTTCCATCTCTCTAATAGCCCACTTCAGGGCGTTCACCGCTTCCTCGGCTTTGACGATTGGTGGCACTAGCAAGTGAGGAATGCCGGTATAGACGCCAAGCTCGACGCGCTTTGGATCAACCATGATGAACTTCAAATCGTCAGGCCCGTTTTGATAAAGGAGCGAAATGATAATGTCATTCAAACAAACAGATTTACCGGAACCAGTCGCACCGGCCACCAGCATGTGCGGAGCTTTGTCGACGGCCAGCATCATGGTAGCGCCAGAAATGTCTTTACCGAGGGGAACGGCGAAAGAACTCTTGTGCGTGCGGAATTCTTTTGATTCAAGCAACTCGCGCAGGCCTACGCGCGCCACAGTCAAGTTCGGCACTTCAACGCCGACGAGTGCCTTACCAGGGATAGGCGCTTCGATGCGAATAGGGTGAGCAGCGAGCGCTAGGGCGAGGTCATTCTGAAGCGCTACCACGCGAGCTAGCTTCACGCCCTGCGCTGGCCTGAAAGCATACTGCGTCACGGTTGGGCCCACTCGAACATCACTCATCTCAACAGGAATACCAAATTGTTCCATCGTGCGTACGATGATCTCTTGATTTCTCTCGATGTCCCCCGCTTTTGCCTCGCTCCTTTTGTTATCGAGCAAATCAAGCGGAATCTCAATCTTTCGGCGGGCAGCCGAAGTCATCACTGTCTCGCCGGAATTCCCCCCGGCCTTTGTGGACGCAAAATATGCCGCCGCTTTCTCATTGATCTCCGGTTCCGTAGCTTCTTCTCCCCCTCCATCCTCTATCTCCTCTCCTTCCTCAGCCGGCATTTCTTCCTCCTCCGGGATATCATCGCCCACAAATTTTGGTTCATCTTCAACTACCGGGAACAATTTCTCGTACAATTCGCGGAACATGACCAGCGGTTTATTGACCATTAACAGTAACGAAACAAGGAAACACGCTAGCGCGATAACAATAGAAGCGCCAAGCCCCATCGAGTTAACGAGCAGATTCGAAAATATAAGACCAAGCGCTCCCCCGGCATTTTTCAAAACTCGCGGGTCAGAAATGCCAGAAGCAAAAAAGAGATTCACTAGTCCGCTAAAGCTCACTAAGAAAACTACGAGCGCCAGCAACATTCTTGGCTTCAAAATGTTCAGTTTCTCTGCCACCATACCCATGCCGAGGATAATCAATAAAAGCGGGATCACCACTCGGCCAAGACCCAGTCCCATGGCCAGCACATCATCAATTTGCTTGCCCACGTTCCCGGCAAAACCAAAAACGGACAGCATCGCTACCGCCCCAACCGCAATAATGACCACCGCCACTATACTGCGCCGGACCTCAAGCGATAACCCGGTCTCCTCATCCTCTACATGCTTCTTGCGTCTCGCCATAACGGATACATTGTAGCAGATTTAAAGATTTACACAGATCAGCGGGTGTACGACAGATCAAACGCAGATATAAAAATGCGCGGAAATTACCCGCGCATTCTCATCTTATCTGTGTTAAATCTGTCGCGCCTTGAGATCTGTGTCAATCTACCTTCTCTTACTTAGACACTCTCTCTACATAATCCCCCGTTTCGGTATTCACCATCACCTCATCACCTTGTTTGATAAAAATTGGCACGCGGATCATCATGTCGTTCTCAAGCTTGGCGTCCTTGAGGACATTACCGGAAGCCGTGTCGCCTTTTGTAGCTGACTCAGTCTCAGTGATCTTATACTGAATCTTCAAAGGCAACTGCATGGAGATGGCCACGTCTCCGTGCATGACGATCGTGACGTCCAAGCCCTCTTTAAGAAACTTTGCGTCATCACCAACCAGGTCTCGGCCAAGAGATACCTGCTCAAAAGACTGGCCGTCCATGAAGGTAAGCGTGTGCTCGTCAGCAAAGATGAACTGCATCTTTTTGTAGCCAACGTCCTCAAACGTCAATGACTCAGCGCTCTTAAAGTTGTTCTCAACCACCTTTCCGCTCGATAACGACTTAAGGCGGGTGCGGACAAAGGATGATCCTTTCCCCGGCGAAACACGCTGGAAAGTAACGGCTACCCAAAGTTCGCCATCAAGCTTGATAACGGTACCCTTACGAATATCATTCGGAGATGCCATAGGCTAAAACCTCTGCGAGGGAGGAAACAGATGAATAGAATCAATATCCTTGGCGCCGGCCTTCAGCATGATCAGCCGATCAATGCCAAGGGCGTTGCCAAAGGAGGGAGACGCGACGGAGGATAGCCTGGACAGCAGTTCCTCGTCAATCGGAAACACCTCCTTGCCAGCCATCCGGCGCTCTTCGGCCTCCAGCTCAAACCGTTTTCGCTGTTCGACAGGATCAACGAGCTCAGTAAAACCGTTACATATTTCGAGGCCATTCACGTATCCCTCGAATCTCTGCGCCGAGCGTCCATCAGCGTTCTTCTGAGCTAAAGCCGCTTCCGCCACTGGATACTCTGTTAAAAAGAAGAGGGGATTTTCAGCCTCAAGCCGGGGTTGGATGTGATACTGGAAAAGGTCGGCAATAATTAACGCTACATTGTAGCCTTTAGAAATCTCAATCCCTAAACGAATACATGCCTCCCCCAAATTCTCGAGCGTGGCATCAGCCGGATGCACTCCAAAGAATTTCTCAAACTCTTTTACATAACTGATTCTCGGCCAGGATTTCTCCATCCCGAGCGACGGCGAGGGATCCGACTTTCTGCCGAGGATCATGCTAACTAGCCCCTCCGTCTCCTTCATACACTCGTGATAATCCGCATGCTGTTGGTACCACTCAAGCATGGAAAACTCGACACTCCACCGCTCACCGAGTTTCTCAAAATTTCTAAACACCGGCGTAATCGTATAGATTTTCTCAAGCCCCCCGCCAAGCAATTTCTTCATCGAGTATTCGGGACTCGTGATGAGACCGCCTCGATGTTTGGTGCCATCGAGCAATCGAACATCCACTCCAACGGGATCAAGGTTCGGTTCCATCCCCGGACACTTCACAAGCACGGGCGTTCTGACCTCGATATATTTTTTTGATTGGAAAAAGGCGTGAACTTGGGAGATCACGCCATTCCATAATTCTGCTCGAGCTTGTAAATCGTCGAGACCGAGCACACTTAGTTGATGACGAACGGGAGGAGGCCGATGATGCGAGCACGCTTTACTTCATTCGCCACTTTGCGCTGGTGTGAAGCACAAACGCCAGAGCGCTTGCGGGACACAATCTTGCCAAAGGAGGAGATAAAACGGCGGAGAACATCAGTATTCTTGTAGTCAATCAGCGTCTCCTTGTTCACGCAGAAGTAACAGTAGCGGTCATTGTTAGGGTTTGATTTGTTCATAGAGGTTAGAGTTTAGAACGGAATGTCTTCGAGTTTAATTTCGTCGTCGGGGTTTTGCGAAGGCTCAGAAGCTACAATCGGTGCTTCATCACTCGGAGAAACCGAGGGTCCAGCACTGACGGCGGTCGAACCCTTCGGCGAGCCCATGGCTGGCGAACCACCGCGGTCAAGCATGATCATGTTCTCAATCACGATCTCTGTCCGGTACTTCTTCACGCCGTCCTGGCCTTCCCAATCGCGCGTTTGAATTCTGCCGTCCACGTAGATCTTCTTGCCCTTGTTGAGGTACTGCGCGCAGATTTCTGCCAGCCTGCCCCAAGCGACAATGTTGTGATAATCAGCCTCATCTTTCTTCACGCCAGCCTTGTCCGTGTATGTCCGGTTCGTGGCCATGGAAAATGTGGTCACCGACTGACCGCTGGTAGTCTTCCGCATTTCCGGATCCCGCGTCAGGTTCCCGATTAACATTGCTTTGTTCAATGAGGCGGCCATATGAAGTCCTTAAACGTTCTTCATGATATCCGAATCCAGGATTTGGTCGAGTTTGCTTGAAAGCTCTTCCGTAGTCATCTTCTTTTCTTCAGCGGGCTTACGAGTATCCCTGGAAGCTGGGCGCTCTTCACGCTCAGATGAACGGCGTCCTTCTGGTGACAGTGGCTGGACGTATGAAACCAGCTTGTACGCCTGAGTAGGAATTCCTTCTGGGCGAGCAATCGTGATGTGGCGCAGGACCTCCTCAGACAAACGGAGGTTCAAATCAATCTTAGCCATGGCCTCCTTTTCAGCTGACACGTAAAAAAGCATGTAAGTGCCGTAGCGCTCATGCTCAATGTTGTAAGCCATCTTGTGCTTACCCAAGTTCACCGTCTTCTCAATCTTTCCTGCCCCTGCCTCAATCACCTTCGCAATCAAACCTGTCACCGTTTCTATCTCGTTATCCGCAAATTTGCTTGGGATAACAGTCATGATCTCATAGATCATAAGGGTCTTTGGTCGAGTTCTGCTCGACGAATCCCCGAGGGGATCCTTGGACAATAATAAGTGGTGGAAGATTAGCCGAATGCGCCCGGGGAGTCAAGGAGTTGTGAAGTACAGAAGTTCCTGCTAGGATAAGCCAATCTATGCAAACTTTTGCCCTTCTAGGGGCGTTCCCTGAGATTTCACTGGCCGAGATTCATGCTGTAACCGGATCATTGCCATCCTGGCATGGCGGTGATCTGGCCACTTTTGACGATGTAACCTGGAATTTTAGCGATTTGCAGAACAGACTTGGCGGAAGTCAGAAACTCGGCGTAGTGGTTGGTTCTGTTACAAAGGTAGACACCAAGGAAATCGCCGCCTTTGTTGGGGCTGATTTGATCGAGGGTTTCCCGGAAGGCAAAGTGCACGTAGGCGTCAGCGTCTACGGAGTAGATCAGGTGAAGCTCGACAAAGTCCGCACCGCTCTCAAAAACCTTGGTTTTGACATTAAAACGTACTTAAAGGACGCCGGCCGTTCAGCTCGGTACGTCATCTCGAGGGAGGCCACGCTCTCCTCGGTTGTCATTAAAAACAACGACCTCCTGAAAAAGGGTGCGGAGTTCGTTTTCGTGGTTCGCGAGGATGACATTTTGATCGGCAAAACCCTCGCCGTGCAGGACGTCGACGTGTGGAGTCATCGCGACATGGAGCGCCCGCGCCGAAACGCGAAACAGGGAATGCTTCCGCCAAAACTGGCCCGCATGATGGTGAACCTGGCCGGTATTAACGAAAACATGTTCGGCAAAGTGGTGCTCGACCCATTCTGTGGCTCCGGCACCGTTCTTATGGAAGCTGGTTTGCTCGGCGCTGGCCGTTTGATTGGCGGAGACATAAATCCAATAGCAATTAGCGACACCAAGGAAAATCTGGCCTGGATTGCCAAAGAGCACCCCATGCCAGCTCCCGATCTTTTCAATGCCAAGGCGTCTGAGCTGAACGAATTCATCGGCCCGAACGCGATTGACATTGTGGTCACTGAAACGTACCTCGGCACCCCTCGAAAGGGTACGGAATCTCGTTCCGACATCCAGAAATCCCTCGACTACGTTGAAACCATTTATAAGGAAACATTTTCAAGCCTCAAAATGTCACTGAAACCCGGCGCCACGCTCGTCCTTGCTTCTCCAGTGCACGAGCTCGACGGCAAAGATCTTCAGATCGACGCCATTGGTATCATGAAATCGCTCGGCTACACGCATCTAGAGACACCATTCGAGCCTCTTGTCTATCGCCACAAAAACCAGCTGGTAGGACGCAGAATCTTGATTTTCCGCTCCTAAACTGCTACTCTCAGGCTCGTTACCCAGGGAGGATCTCATGGAAACGGAAACGCTGACGATCGACCAGATCTCGCGGAACCCCGTGAGATTCTTCAGCCTCTTAGTTCCGCTTTGGACAGAAGTACCAGACATCGAATACGGCCTTCATTTCACCATCTTCGAACTGCTGACCAAACCAAAGTGGTTCGTTGATAAACGCATCTACACGCAGAACGAGGTGTCACTCGCGCTCGTGGAACTGCGGTTAAACGGCTTCCGCCCCATCAGCTGTGGACGAATGGTTCGCATCCTTGGACGAGGGATGAAAGAACGCTGTTCGGGCGTGGGTACCATGGAACGGGACTTCCCATATGGAGAGATGCTGATCAATTTGCGTGAGACGATCCGTCAGGACCAGAGACATTTCGGGGGCATGCTCCCGGCTGTGGAACACCTCATCCGGTGTCATACAGCTCAAGAACAGAACAACCGCGCCCGCAAACGCATCACCAAGGTGGCGCAATAAAGGAGACCGTCATGCTCGTGTCACTTCTCGTGTCCTTCGCGCTCGCTCAGAACCCGGTCGCGCCAAGCCTGACCACGCTCATTGCGGAGTCGCCTGCGCCCCCGCATACCCTGGTCACGAGCGAGATGGACCTGCTCGCCACAGCGAACCAGCACTGCGCGGACACCGCCTGCGCGCTCTACATCGGAATCGGGACACGGCTCATCGGCCTCGGATACATGGTTGAGCCCGTTCCGTGTAAGGACGATAAGAGCAAACCCTGCAAGATCGTGGAAACCAGAATGGCCACACTCGCAGAAGACAGCCCGCTCCTGACCGAAGCCATTCGGCAGAAATGCGAGGTGAGTGACATAGAGTGCACCATCTCCGCGCCGGCGTTCGTGACGCTCGAAGGCAAGGTGGTGATGGTGGTGGTCTTCATGAGCTTCCACCACGGCCATGCCGAGCTCATCGACAAAAGCATCTGGTTCATCCCCGAAAAAACCGGACTCATGTACCGGCAGAAAACAACCTAGTCTCGCGTCGAGTACCCCTCAGACGCTCAAACGCCGGCCCCTCGTAGGAGTGCCGGCGTTCGCATTTTCATTATTTAAAAATATTCTTGGCCAGAGCCGTGTATTTATCTTGCAAAGCTTGAAGATCGATTTGTTCTTGTTCAAGAATTTTCACCAGTTCAGCCAATAACTCTGGCGTTAAAGACGGAATCGCCTTATTCCATGCGATCCGCTCCGCTTCTGACATTGACGAACTAACCAATAACTCGGCTAGGTGTTTGTAATCAACGGTCTCCATAAAAATAATTATGTCTTTCCGGTGAATGGCCAGCCCTTAAAAAATTTGGCGGCCAAGCTACTCCGTTGACCAGTATTTGTTTCAGTAAGATTCGTAAACTCACTGGCCATCTGGTCAGTCAACTGTCTAACTCGCTGTTCAGTTCCAGGCCTTTCAACAAATTCTACGTCAAGAGCCTGACTCCGCTTAGCTCGCACCGCTAGATCAATTGGATCCATAATCGCATGAAGCGCCAACCGTAAAAAAACAGGACCCAATGTTCTCAGATCAGCAAACAACTTTTCACCATTTTTCCCAAATAGTGAATCAATATCTGTTGCGCGCCGTTCCCGCATCTTAGCCATGAGATCCTCAAAGGCCTCCTCAGCCTCCTCCTCAGCTTTCTTAAAGGCAGCTTCTCTGACGGCCCGTTCCTTATCCATATACGCTAATCGTTCTTCAACATCTGCTTTGTGACGCTCAGGCGTCAGGTGGTGAAAATAATAAACTCTGTCTTCCTCGCTCGCAAATTCCCGCTCGTAGTCGACAATTTTACTCCTAGCCGCTATCTCTGCCATTCTCTTCGCTATGCCAGCCTCCTCGACCAACTTATCACCCTCTTCTTTGGCTTGTTTTGCCCGACCGCGCAAGCTGGAATCTTCATCTCGCTCCTGCGGAGTGGTGTTGTCTTCATACAGGCGCCACTCCAGAGGGCTTATCTCTTGTTCATTAAACACATCCAAACTTGTACGGAACTTTTCTCTGATTCCCGGTAGACGTAACTCTACTGATCGAGCATAAACATCCCGTTTTTCATCATCCGTCAGCGTCTCATACAAAGCATAAGCTTCATCATCGAGCGGGTCTCCGTTAATCGCCTTCCGCCTCATGTCCGCAATCCGTTCTGACAGCTCATCAGCTCCATACTTTGCCAATGTCTCAGCATTTCTTTCAGCTCTTTTCTTTGCTAAAATCTCCTGCACACTCAACCTACCCCGACCAACTTGCTCTGTATCCATAGAATTCATCGTGGGTTACCCACGGAAACGTGCTAATATTAGTGTAATCGACAGACGGAAGTCTGACACTAATTTTTTCACATTTCTATGGACAATCAACTCGGATACGAGGAACGAGTTAAGA
>JBAZWW010000009.1:0-39795 GCA_041660165.1 Patescibacteria group bacterium
TCTTAACTCGTTCCTCGTATCCGAGTTGATTGTCCATAGAAATGTGAAAAAATTAGTGTCAGACTTCCGTCTGTCGATTACACTAATATTAGCACGTTTCCGTGGGTAACCCACGATGAATTCTATGAATGACCTTGGCGATATAACTTACAAAGTTAATGTCAATCCTTCATTTTATTTGGAGAAATTCAACGAATCGGTCGGTCGACGTGTCCACGACATGAGAGTGGTGCTCCGTGCACTGGAAAGCTCCGCCTATGAACAACTGGCTATGATGAAACCTCCAGATGCAGTGATGGATCTTAAATTGCTACCGAGCGCGACGAAGGACGGAGTGGCCAGTAGGCAGATTAATATATGCGTTGCAGATATAGCCGAAGACTTTTTCGCATTTCTTGACGCCTTGATGGCTATGAAGTGTATTCATAAAAATGGCGGGGTGCGCATCGAGCGTCCACTCGACGGAAGGGACGATATTTTACGGTATATTGATACCTATATAAAAAAAGAAACTGGGCGAATCTCTGCGGATCAGAAGATCAAGGTACCTGATAAGATCGGGGCTTTTACAGTTCCAGATAAAATTAAAGATATCGCAAACGGATACAATAAAATTCGGGTCGCGGTTCGACATCACCGGGGGGTTGCTAATCAAGAATTCTCGATATCATTATATAGGTTGAGACCAACCATTAACGGTAGGGACATAGAGAATCTTCCGGTGATAGCGAAAGAGGGAGAAGTAGTGGGAATAAAAACCGAAATCGTGCAGAGACATTTTAAGCCCGGAGATGTTGTGGCGCTTTCGGAAGATGAAGTGCATCAAATAGTCATGACCCTTCAGCTAATCATTGGTCCAGCCTATGTGCAGGCTGTTTGTGATGAATTTGTAGAGAAATAGATTTAAACTAAATCTTCACTATAACCAACCCATCCGTAATAAGAGAATCAGATAAGTTAGTTTAAAAATTGTCTCAGAGTAATCCTAGAATGCCCCTGCAAAGTTCCACAGGTGCTGGTTCCAGACTCTAGCGGTTAGTCAAAAAAACTCCAGTATGCTGGAGTTTAATCCCTCATATGTAAAAAACCGGGAACCACATGGGGAACCCGGTTTGCGCGGAGAGCGTACGGTGTTGTTAGCGGTACGCCGGCTCGACGGACGTCAGCAGAGCTGAAGGAGCGTGAGCACGTCCTCAAGCATGATGTCGATGTGATGTTTGCCGGACAGCTCGCGGATGATGACCTCCTCGAACCGGAGGCACATGAGGAGCGTGACGCGCAGATGTACCAGATCGGCTTCGCCGTGGATGCCGATGATCTGGCCGTCCTTGTGATGTAAATGAGTTGCGGGAAGCTCTTTACCGTCCACGTAAAAGGCCGGTGTGTACGGGCTGAAGTTCTTGATCGGCGGAGCGTCTTTGGATCGATCGGACAGTCCGAACTGTTGGACCGGCTCTCCATCGCGGTCAAGATTCCACCACCAGACGATGTTGCGTAATCCGGAAACGGGCATCAAACCTCCTTCACCGGTTCATCCGGCAAAGGGGAGACTGTACTCTGAAATTCTTAAACTGCCAAGGGCCAGATTCATCTTTTTTGGAAACAAAAACGGTCAGAGATCCCCGCGGGTTCTCTGACCATCGATCCAATGCCGTAGGGGTCGATACTTGGATCGACTCCTACTTGGGCGTGCAGGCCGGCGCGTCGCCACTGCAGTAGACATTCGCGCCCAGGATTTTGAAGTCCTGGAGAGCGGGGCCTTTCTGCCCGGTGATGCCTTCCATGAAGTGAGCGGCCGTGAGCGTGGTATCGCCCACCTTCACGGTTCCGCCCTTCACGGTGACGCTGTCGCCACAGATGGTCAGGTCCTCGCGCCCGGCCTTCGTGGCCACCTCGCCCTTGATGATGACGTTTGCGCACATGCCCGAGCCTTCGGGGTATGACCCCGCCACGTTCATGGTGGCGAAGGTCACGGGTGGGGCATGCGGGACTTCAACCGTTGCCACGGGCGGGGCATGCGGGACAGGCTCGTCAGGCACGGCCGGCGGGAGGTTCACCTCCGGCGCTTCGGCCGGCGGATCCGCGTCCACGGCGGTCGTCATATCGGTCTGTTCCGAAGGCGCCGTCTTGTACCAGTAGACTCCGCCACTCGCGGTGACGAGCCCCAGCACCATGAGGGATCCGGCGCCAATGAGGAGCAGGATCATCATGATGCCACCGAGGACCGACTTCCACGGCCAGCCTTTCTTCTGTTTCACGGCCATGGAGCCTCCTTGGGGAATGGTGATTACGGGAGGGACGGGAGGAGCGGACCCGGCGGGCTGGTCCACGAACTGGGCCTGCGTCGCGTTCGGATCCGGTGTCTGGTTCTGCTGGCCGTTGTTAGGCCCTGCCGGGTTGGTCTCCCACGGGTCCTGCGCGCCGGTCTGCGGTTTAACGACCACGGGAACGGGACGGCTCTTAGCCGCCTCTGCGGCCGCCCTCAGCATCTCCTCGTTCACGGCACTCTTGAGATCCTTGCTCGAGTGCGCTTCCGTGGGGGATTCGGCGTCCGGATCCTCCTCGGAATCATCCTCAACCTCGGCTTTCACCGCCGTCTGCGCCGTTGGCTTCACCGCCCCAATCGGGGGCGGGGAGGCCGGTTCGGGCTGGACCGCGTCGCTGAGCATCGGGGGCTGGGGACCGTCATCCGGCGGGAGCGTGTGCTCCGCCTTCGCGGGCGCGCCCGCGTTGACAACGGCCGGCTTGTTGCTTCCGGTGCCCTTGCTCACGGAGGCCGGCCTCGGCTTCTGCGCGGGTTTCCCCGTCGGCGGATCTCCCTGTTGCCCGTCAACGATCCCCGTGAAGGTGCGCGGAACTTCGTCCGCCTCTCCGGTGTGCGGCGTTTTTTGACGCGAGGCCTTGGGCTCCGGCGCGTCGAGGATGTTGCCGATGGACGGGACGGTGGCCAGATCGTCGGGTGTTTCCTCGGCGTCATCGGCGCCCACCGTGGGCTTGCGCTCCACCGCCTTGGCGTCTTTCTCCGTCTTCAGGCGGGTATCGACGAGGCCGAGGATGAGCTGTTCGCTCGGGGAGATGTCGTCGATCTTGAAGACTGCGCGGTCAATGACGACCGTGTTCAGATCGTCGCTTTCGGTACCAAGCCGGAACAGTCCGGCCGTCGTGAGACGGTCCGAGATGGCCTTGAGCTGGTTGCGCTCTTCTTCGAGAAGCAGGGCCGTGTCGTACACGGTTGCTTTCTCGGTTTCCTCGCCATCCTCATCATTGAAGCTGACAATGGTGTGGTCGAGCTGGTTCCTGGTGTTCATGCACACTCCTATCGATCACTTGGTGACTGGTAAAGGACGCGAAACGCGCCCTTGGTTTGGGAAGCGATTCGACCGCAAAAGTTAGCAGAGAAAGCATAAAAAGTCAAACAAAAATCCCCCAAAGCTCTTTGAGCAACGGAGGATTGTTTGTTTTAGCTCTTTACTGCGGAAACAACCTTTGAGAAAATTGCAGGATGATTTTCAGCTAGATCAGCCAGGATTTTGCGATCCAGGACCACGTTGGCTGTTTTCAGCAGGTTGATGAAACGGGAGTAGGACAGGCCCAGTTCCCGAACAGCAGCGTTGATCTTCAGGTTCCAGAGGTTTCTGAAAGAGCGCTTCTTGGCCCGGCGGTCGCGGAAAGCGTAGACGCCGGCTTTGAGCATGGCTGGCCTGGCCAGACGGATCTTGCTCTTGCGTCCCCACTTGTAGCCCTTCACGCGCTTCAAGAGATTCTTTCGGCGCTTAACATGTTGTGTACCACGTTTGACTCTTGGCATAGATTAGAGGTTATAGGGGAGGCCCGTCTTTACGGCTCCGCGCAGGGTCTTTGGAACGCCCACGTCTGTTCGTTTCATGCGAGTGGTATCTCCGCTTTCACGGGAGTTAAAGTGGCCTTGGCCAGCTTTACGCTTGAGCATTTTACCGGTGCCGGTAATTTTGATGCGCTTCATCAGCGCTTTGTGGGTCTTCATCGCCATATCGGACTTGGTAAAATAGTGCGCGGAGTGTATCGGAAAGCTGAATTCAGGTCAAGGGACGTCATACGCCCCTGGGGTTATGTTTCCCGGGCCAAGATCATGCTCATTCTGCCTTCCTGGCTCTTGACTGGCTGTTCTACCTTAATAGGATAGTGAACCTTGAGCTTTGTGACAAAGGAGTCAAAGACCCCGCGGGCTACATCCATGTGCGCGCGTTCCCGTCCGCGGAGGATCATTTCTACTTTGATCTTGTCGCCTTGTTCAAAGAACTTTTTCCCTTGTTCTACGCGAATGTCCAGGTCTCCCACGCCGATGCGAGGAGTAAGACGAATGCCTTTGATCTCCACTTCTTTGCTCTGCGCGCGCTGTTTGCGGGCTTCCTTTTCTTTTTGATACTTGAACTGGCCGTAATCGCCAAAACGGCAAACTGGCGGTTCAGCCTTTGGCGAGACCTCAATGAGATCAAGCCCGCGGGTTTTTGCCTGGGCAATGGCATCGGCCGTTTTCAAAACGCCCAGCGGTTTTCCTTCTTCATCAATAACACGCACCTCTTCCGTCAGGATGGCTGCGTTTGCGCGATATTCTTGCGCCGAAAATTTTGGCTTCTGAAATCTGCGGTGTCTGTGAATGCGCATGGCAGTGGGGTTAGTTGGCCAAGAGTATAAGGGATATTGCGCTTTTTGTCGAGCGTCCTGATCTTTTGGGACTCCGAATGTGTATTATGAAAATTTGTGGTCGTAGCACCTCCCAACAAATTTTCATAATACACATTCGGAGTCTGTGGCGGAACCAAGAGAACAAAGATGTTCTTGAGCAAAAGTTGTGAGGGTAAAATATGGTGGACCTGGGGGGAGTTGCACCCCCGTCCAACGACAGGTAGGGCGTTAGAGATTACAAGCGTAGGCAGGCCTGATACGTGACAGCGGTGAAGGCGTGCCGAAAACCCGCTGACCCGTTTCCCTGGCAATGTTCGCTAAGAAGACAGGGAAGACCTTTCTCAGCTAGCTGTTTTATATGGCACCCCGTACTCCGTCAAACAGCAGGCGGATGGGATGTAGTCAGCGCCCTTAGGCGGTGACCAAGGCAAATGAAGGGGCAAATGCGAGACGCACAGCTTCCTTCACTTTAGAGAATACGTTTGCGTGTATTTCGTTTCCACCGCTTGATAACGAAGTGCGGTGGCCCTCCGGCTTGGCTAATCGCCCGCCTATTCGCTGTCGAAACTCGGCAGGCCCACGTTTAGGTATCGTACTCGCCATAACGGCGGGTGTCACGGTCAAGGTCTCTGGCTTTGATGACGGCGCGTTTTTCGTGCTTCTTCTTTCCGCGCGCCAGCACGAACTTGAGCTTAACCCGTGACTTGGAAGTATAGAGGGAAATCGGCACCATGGTCAACCTTTCCGCTTCATGACGGCCTCGTAAAATATTCAGCTCTTTTTTATGCACAAGCACCTTCTTATCATGCGTAGGGTCATAACCCTCTGCACTGCCGGCGGGGGCATAATGGCCAATGTGCGCATTCTTGAGGATAAGTTCACCGTTTTGCATGGTCAGGAAGGATCCCTTCAGGTTTACGTGCCCAGCTCTGGCGGATTTCACTTCAGCTCCGGTCAGCACTAAACCGCCTTCATAGGTATCAAGGACTTCAAAGTCATGGAGAGCTTGGCGGTTGACGGCTAAATCACTCATGTAAGTGCTACAATACAAAAAGTATGAAAGAACGCCAAACGGGAGATCCGCGGGAAAGGGTGCTCGTTGTCTCAACGGGGACAATCGTCAGAGTTTTGCTCACGCTGGCTGTTATAGGTATTTTGTTCATTATCCGCGATATTGTTGCGCTTTTTTGTGCGGCGCTCTTCCTGGCGGCCTTGATTGACCCCTTTGCAGATTTTTTCGAGCGGACAAAAGTGCCCCGCGGTCTGGCAGTCATCCTTGTGTATATCATCGGCATTGCGCTCCTCACAACAGCTATCGTGCTCGTCCTCCCGCCGGTGGTGTCTGAACTCAGAGCTTCCTCTTCCGTGTTCACGCCTTTTCTTATTCAGCTGTTTGGCAGTAAGGCAGACCTTGGTGTCTTGCTTCAGGGCTCATTGTCCGAGTCTGTGACGAATATCATTGCCACTGCGCGCGGTTCGGGCGTCTCAGCGGCGGTTCCGCAACTGCTCGCGATTGGTACAACGGCCTTTGGCACTGTGGCCGCGTTTGTCATTGTACTTGTCTTGGCATTTTATCTTGTGGTTGAGAAAGAGGCGCTCGTGAAAGCGCTGGGTGCTGTGACCCCGCCCGATTACCATCCGCTTGTTTCACAGATCGCCACAAAGGTACGGGGACGGTTGGGCGATTGGCTGAGGGGCGAGCTCATGCTCATGACCACCATCTTTCTGCTCGCCTACATCGCGCTGTCCATCATTGGCATCCCGTACGCAATTGTTCTCGCGTTGTTAGCCGGTTTATTTGAAGTCATTCCCTTCATTGGTCCATTGCTGGCCGGAATTCCGGCGGTCATCTTGGCCTTCCTTATCTCGCCCATGCATGGCATCGCCACAATCATGGCGTACATTCTCATTCAAGTACTCGAAGGAAATGTTCTTGTACCAAAGATCATGCAAAGGGCTACGGGGCTCAACCCCATCATCAGTCTGATGGTTGTCTTGATCGGACTGCGATTGGGCGGTATTGTGGGGGCGATTCTTTCCATCCCTCTTGCCAACGCCGCGTCTGCTTTTATTGAAGAAGCTTTTCGCGCAAAACTAGAACACAAGTAATCTATGACCCATCGCTCATGGTTTCCTACGATTCTCTTCGGCGCATCGCTCATTCTGGCGGCCGTCTTCCTTTTTTTCACCAAGCACGGAGCGATTTCTTTCCCTTCCGCCGTGCGTGAGCCGGTGGCCACGGCAGTTTCTGCTGAGGACTATCACTCGGCCACAAACATCATTCTTGATGCGTATGCTAAAGATCATGATGCGCAAAAAGCGTACAACGCGCTCGTGCTTCTGCGCTTGCCCGCCAGTGAACAGCAGACGCATTTTGATCTGGTGGTCGCTTTTTCTAAGCTCGGCCTCAAGGATACGAAGGATGGCCAGTCGCGTTTGCAGGCGCTTAAGGCTGCCCATGATTGGCTTCACTTGTGATCCTTCTTCACCGCTTCACTCCGTTTGCCATAGCGTTCGCTTCAGCACTGTTGTTTTTTGCGCTCATTTTTTCACCCTTCACTCTTTGGCCGATCATTCTTCTCTGCACGCTTTTGGTTCCACTCCTGTTTTCTCGATTATTGTTGTTTGAGTTCAAGCGTCCAGCTTTTTGGGTTTTTCTTGGGACGCCATGTCTGTTGCTCGCCTCATCATTGATGTTCTTTTTATTGCTTGAATCAAACACGGCTAAGTGGGCGCTGGCAATAATGGTGGCGGCGGCGCTTTTCCTGTACGCGGAAAATGTGTTTGCGTTTTATCATTTGCCAAGCACCTATCAGGCTTACTCGCTTGAGTATCTGACCCTCATGATGTACATGGGAAGCGCCTTCTTTTTTACCAGTAGCGCGTACATGGCTCAGCTCTTTTTGGAGCTTCCGCTCTGGGCACCGGCCGTGGCGGTGTTTGTCTCTGTTCTTTTTGCTACTACGGCGGTTTTTTGGGTGAGTAAGATTGGCTTTGAAACGGGCATTCCCTATGCGGTTACTGGGGCGATTGTTTTAACCGAGTTATACGTTGTGCTGGCTTTTCTGCCGACAAGTTTCATTACGAACGCGGCCGCTTTCACGATTTGTTTGTCCACGTATTTTGGCCTGACCCGCGCGCACGTGCTTGAGAAACTCTCAACCACGGTCACCAGAAGGTACTTGGCTTTTGGCGCGGTTTTGCTTATTCTTATTTTTGGTACGGCTACCTGGATATAAATGTATGAAGACTGAAAAACAGTTGTTACTGCTTGGCATTCTTCTTGCTTCAGCCGTTGGCGCTTCGGCGGGCATTGTTTCTTCTGTGGCTACTAGCCGGGCGATTGACTCCTACGCTGCCCGCTTGCTTCAGGATCAGAAATTTGTTTCTCTTTCGCCCAGAAAAGGGGCGAGTATTTTGGGCACGTATGAGGATTCAATAAAAGTGTTGCGAGAAGAAACTCTGAGATCGCTGGCGATTATTCTTCCGCCAAGTTTGGATTCCAGCGCGCCTTCCGCACTCACATATCCAAAGACCACTGAAGGCACTGGCGTGGTGGTCAGCGCGGATGGTTGGGTGCTGTTTACTTCAGCCACTTATCCTAAAGAAAGCAGTTTGAAAACTGTCGATGTGTGGGTGGATCATAAGCGGTATGCAATTGAGCGAGAGGTTAGAGACACCTCATCTCCGCTGGTCCTCATAAAGCTGGCGAATGCTTCTGGTTTGCCGGCGGTGAGCTTTGGCGGAAGTGCGGATGAGGAGAGTGGGAATATGTTGTTTGCCGGCTATGCGGAGGATGCGCTTGAACCCGTTGTTCTGACCTTTGCGGATGAGACCTTGCAGAACGGCGCTTTGCCCGCGGAAACATTTGCCACTACTTGGCATCTGCAGAAAACTTTGGCGTCCGGCACTCCGCTTTTTTCCGCGTCTGGCGGATTGGATGGCTTTGCCCTCACGAACGGCGACGCGTTTCCCTTGCATCATAGCCGAGGGTTTGTGCAGGACGTGGTGCGTACAGGCGGTGTAAGATCAGCGCTTCTTGGAGCGTACGTACTTGATCTGTCCCGCGCCTACAATCTTGCGCCTGCGCTTTCAGCTGATAAAGCACAGGGTGCGCTGATCATTTCTTCCGGGGCAGGGAAGCCCGCAATTTTTGATGGCGGTCCGGCCAAGAAAGTGGGGCTTGTTTCCGGCGATATTATCTTGGACCTTGATGGGGAGGCGGTGACGTATTCAAGGACACTCGCGGAAATTTTGGCCGAGTATGAGCCGGGGGAGATAGCGAACGTGCGCATTTTACGGAAGGGCGATACATCCGTCATCCCTGTTACGCTCGGCGATTCTGCACAGGTGGTCTATTGACCTCCTTTCACGCCCCTGCTAATTTCCCTGGCGGATGCCCCCTGTGAGGGCCCGATGGAACGGTCGTGACGTCTCCTCCTCGTCACGATTTGTCACCGTTGGGCCTTCAAAGGGGGGATTTTTTTTGATTATTGACAAAGTATTGACAATAATCCACTTTTCTGCTATGATTCGCTGTTCTTCAATGCCTTGTTCGGCCTTCCAGCGGCCCGGTATCCTTTGGCTTTTCTCCTCCAAAAGCCAAGGTTGATGCCAGGCCACTGGAGCGCCGACTGCGGGCGTATCCGGCTACAGGCTTTTTAAGTCTGAACCCCGAACACCGCGGTATAGCGCTGAAGAAACATTGTCAGGGAGGTTACGATGACGTTACCGTTTGGTCTCTTGTACGTGGTTGGGTCTGCGTTCGCGCAGGATCCCGCCAAGTTGCTGATCGACAGCAAGCACGCGGGGTACGCGGATCGCGCCGGCCTCTCCACCACGGCCACGCACATGATGTGCGATGGAGTCGTGGTCGATGGGTGCACGATCACCCAGCTTCAGGAGAAACTCAAGGAGCTGCAGAAGCAGGTGGACGGCCTGCCGACGGGAACGACCAGCGGTACGGGAGGCTCGAATGCCCCGTCCGCCAACACGGTCAGGTACCGTTTGTTGGTCGATCAGTTGCTGATCGACATGCGCCTGGTCCAGCAACGGCTGGACACCATCGCCGGCCGGCCGTTCGTGGTGGTTCCGGACGCCAAGCTCGACGCCACGAAACCCGCTGTCCCGGGGGAAACCCCGGCGCCGGCAGGTGACGACGCCGGCTTGATCGGCGCCATGCAGGCGCAGATCACGGCCATGCAGGTGACCATCACGGCCCTGCAGGCGCAGATGGCGGCGATCCCCGCCCCGATCGAGCAGGCCCCGGTGGCACCGGCGGTGACGAACAACATCACGAACACGCTCGACGGCGTGCACATCGTGCTCGGACTGGCCCTCGGGCCTACGTTCCAGGCCACGGTGGGCGGTCGCGCGGCGCCTGTGAGCACGAGCTTGAGCGCATCCTTCGGCGTCAAGTACGCCAAGGACGGCAAGTTCGTGCAGGGCGAAGTGGCCCCGCAGATCGGGTACTGGGACATCTACGGTCTGAGCGCGAAGCTCGTGATCGGCGGTGAACTGGGAGACGACAGCGGGCTCGAGCTCGGCGCGGTCCTGGGCGGCACGACTTCCGGCATCCAGGCCGATCTGAGCCAGCAGGGCAGTGACGTCGCCTTCAACGGCATGGACGTCGGCGGTCGGATCGGCGTGGACCTCGGAAAGGTCTCGCTGACCGGAACCTTCACGTTCCAGCCGTTCTACAGCGTCGTCGGGTTCGCCGGATCCGATCACCTCTACGGGACGGGCTTCATGCAGCCCACCGCCACGATCGGGCTCAGCTACATGTTCGGCAGTCACGAAGCCGAGGGCGACGACAAGCCCACGGCCGAGGAGCCCGAGCAGGCCGAGAGGACGGCCGAGCCCGCCCCTCAGCCCGCGCCCGAAGCGGTGCCGGCCAAGACGGAAGCTCCTCCGCAGGCCACGACTACTGTCGTCACCACGGAAACCACCACGGCGACGGTTACGACGCCGGTCGTGCCCGCAACGCCGGCCCCGGTCGCACCCGTCACGCCCCCGGCCTCGCCGTGGATGGGCGACCCGGACGCCAAGCCCATGGAGCCCGACCCCGTCCCGCCCGAGGTGAAGCTCCCGTAACTAAGGTTCTGTGCCGTGCACAGCGCCTACGAGTGGCGGCCCGTTCTGAAAAGAATGGGCCGCTACGAAACACTTTCCCATTGACAAAAGTTGGGAAAAGTGCTACAGTACGCGGTCAGTAAATCTCCAGAAATCCTGTGATATCAGCGCATGAACTTCATGCCTTGATACCACCGGAATTCCCCGGTTACCATATGAATCCTTTACGGATATATGGCCACCGGTGATTGTACCGGCACAGTGCTAGGATTCACACCCTCTGGAGGACGAAAAGTCATGCGTTCTTTTACCCTGATCCTTTCCTTGCTCGTCGTCGGCTGCAAGCCGGCGGACATGGTGACCGGCGACACGGCGGGCGATCAGCCCGACGACGTCACCCCGATCATCCCCGCGGACCTCGACCAGGACGGACGCCCCGACAGCGTCGACCTCGTCATCACGGGCCTCAAGGAGGCCCCGAACGCGGTGACGAAGATGAGCATCCTGCCGAGCCAGCGCGTCGACGAGCTCTACCTGCAGCGCATCGGCGAGAAGTGCTCGACGAACCTGCCGTTCTGGCCCGAAGCGGGCGCGGCGGGCGTCAGCCTTTGGGACGAGGCGGGCGACCAGGCGTACGTGATCCAGCACCTCAGCTGGGACGCGGACGGCAAGTGCACCGCGGTCAGCGCGGACCTCGGCAACGTGGTCGGACTCGACTCCACGATCCAGGTCGACACGAACGCCGGCGACGTCTACGCGCGTCAGTTCCTGTGCCTCCACTCGAAGAACGACGCGGAGCACGGCGACTACACCGTCACGACGGGCGATCACGCCACGTGCCAGTTCCAGGCCGACGAGGCCGATGCGGCGCTGAACGCCGACGGCGGGACCGACACCGGCACGACGGACACGAACGTCACCCGAGTCGACGCGACGGTCACGGTCCAGCCGAAGTCGGCGATCTGTGCCCACCCGTGGGAAGCACAGGTCCGGAACGACACCGTTGACCCCGACGGCGTCGAGAGCTGGATCAAGGTCCCGCAGTTGGCCGGCGTCTGCTCGGTCGACGTGCACATCGCGAAGGCGACGCACGACAAGGTCATCGTGAACGCCCGCAGGACGGATACGTCCACCGATCTGGCCACGGATTGGATGGTGTGGGGCGAGTCCTCGTGGCTCGTCAACAACACCTACGCGCTCCTCGTGAACGGCGCCAGCTCGGTGTTCACGGTCGTCGGCAACGGCGACCACGGGAGCAACGACCAGATCGACATGCCCTAGGGCGAGTCGACGGCCGTAGCTCGGTGAGGATGTGAGATGTGTCTCACGTAGAACGGTTCGCCTCGCGGACCGTTCTTTCAATTACAAAGGTTTTCCGCAAGGGTTAGCCCTTGACGAAAACCTATATTCCTGCTACTCTATTTGGTCCGAACTCGTGACAAGTTGTTGCGAGTTTGCGAACCCTTTTAGGAGGGCGATATGCGACAGGTGTATTTGGCACTCACCATCGCGGGCCTCAGCGCCTGCACCCCCGCCACGCTCGAGCAATCGGGCGGTAGCGAGGGCAAGAGCCGCAAGCTCTGTCTCGATGTCGAGCTCGATTCCGGCGAACAGCTCGCTGGTCAGATCACGGTCTGGGCGCGGAACGACACGACCGGCGAAGGAAGCTGGTTCCCGGAGCCCGAGACCACCATCGGCACCGGATTCACCTGCTTCACCACCTCGTTCGCGGTGGGCGACATGGACTCCGTTCGGTACAACGGACGGTTCCACGTGACCGGCGACCCCGAGTGGCACTACCTCGTCGGCTACGAGTACGCCGAACCGAGCTCGGACATCAACGGCCACGCCGTGCAGATGGACGGTCTCGTCGAGTACCCGTACACGGTCTGGAACGACCCCGGCGACGGCTTCGACGCCCAGTTCGTCTACACGGAGGGCAACTAGCCCTCAAAGGGTGGCAATCGGCCACCCTCAAAGGACGTCACCTCGGTGACGTCCTTTTTGCGTTTAGGCACCTAGGGGCTTGCTAATCTTTTGGCCTTTGCTACCTTTGGGAGGTATGAACAATCGTTTTATCAAATTATTGTTTGCAGGAAGCTTGTTATTGGCTTTGGGAGCGGGATGCATTGCTAAGGGAGATGACGCAAGTACGGACACCCAGGCTTCTGCGCCAAAAGGGGAGACAAAGGGAGACTCGACTATTTCTGATGCCAATGCACCGGACGGCAAAGGGCCTTCCGGAATCAATCTTTGTATCAGCATGGATGATGGAGTAGCGGGACCGGTGTGGCTTTACTCGGCTAATGCCAGGGGGACAAACCAGAATTGGTCACAGTGGTTTTCTGCCCAGCCGGTAGCGGTTGGCGATGGCACGGCGGAAATATGCGGAGCTTTGAATTTCTTGATAGCTACCGGAGACACGGTGCGGATTAACGGCGCGTACATGGGCGGGAAGGGAACGCTCGTAGAAAATAAAGGGGTGAAGGGAGCAGGCAGTGATCTCATTCGCGAGATTTGGATTGACGATCAATACTATGCGGTGGGGAAAGAATGTGCGTATGTGGATAACGGCAAGCAGGGATTCGATATTGAATGTGCGATTCGATAGATGTTTGATGGTGTTAGCGTTCTATCTTCCCTTTGAGCCCTTCCTGTTGAAATGGGTGCCGGAGAGTTTGTATGTGTTTGCGCGTTTTGCACCAGAGGTGCTGATTTACGGTTTGTGCATCCTTGTGTTTGTTCAGGTGGTGCGCTCGAAAGCAGTTTGGAAGCGAACGCCGGCTGATACCCCGTTCGTTTTCTTTTTGTTGATTCTTTTTTTCTCGGTGTTGATTAACGCTGTGCCCGTGTTTCAAGCCCTGCTGGGCATTCGGCAAATTTTGCGCTTTGTGTTGCTGTTCTTTTTGACGGTCCAGCTTTCGCCATCAAGAAATTGGACGAGGGTGTTGCTGTTTGGCCTGGCGGTTATTGTTGCCATCCAGTTGTTGATTGGCACCGCGCAGTCACTTTCACAAGGAGCGCTCGATCCATTTCTTTTACCGGCTGAACGCCACACGCTGGGCGAGATCACGCTGACGGCAGGCACGAATCAGTTTTGGGATCCTGGCCAGCGAATTTTTGGGACAATGGGACGCTACGATCAGCTGGGAACATTTCTGGCGTTCTTTATGATCATTGGTCTGGCGTTTGTGTATGAGAAGGAATCGATCCCAAAAAAGTACAGGCTGTTTATTGCCTCCGTGCTCATGTTTTCAATTCCCGTTTTAGCGTTCACGTATTCCCGCTCGGCGTGGTTTGGTTTTTTTATCGGGTTGTTATTCGTGAGTGTTTACATGAGGCGTGATAGGCGAGTGCTGATAGGGGCCATCGCGGTTTTTTCATTGCTCGGCATTTATCTGATCGCCTCGCACTCGGACGTGAAGGGGCTGGCTGATGCGCCGGATCAAACCCTTGCCCATAGATTTTTGGAATCATTTTCTGCCAGGCGTTTTCAGGGCGAGTATTACGGCTTGGGCCGAGTGTACTGGCTGACGCAAACGGTAGAGATAGTGGTCCCGTCGGCGCCGTTTTTTGGCGTGGGCCCGGGCAGGTACGGGGGAGGGGCGGTTTCCGCGCTTGGCGACAAGACGGTTTATGAGGCGCTTGGCCTGCCGTTTGGCGTCTACGGGAGCGATGGATACATTGATAATAATTGGCTCAGTTTGTGGGGCGAGACGGGCACCCTTGGCCTCATTGCCTACCTCACAATGTACGTTTCAATTTTTCTGGCCTGCGTCAGAGTAGCCCGATCTTCAGCGGATCCGGAGACCCGCGCGCTTGCGCTTGGGGTTGCTGGTGCTATGCTGGCGGTTATGGTCAACGCCTCACTGGCAACTGCGCTTGAGTTCAGAACGCTGGCGCCGTATATGTGGATACTCGCCGGTATCGTCATTGCGAGGGATTCGAGCAAAAACTGATTATGAAAATTCTCCACGTTCACAAGTACTATCATGCGCGTGATGGCGCCGGCCGGTACATGATTGATCTCATGCGCTTGCAGGAAGGCGCTGGGCACGTGACTGCGCCCTTTGCCATGCATGATCCGCGCAATCTGCCGAGCGTGTGGGACAAGTATTTTGTGTCTGCGCTTGATACGTCTAATGTGGCTTCTGGTTTGGGTGCCTTGAAGCAATTTGCTCGGGCCT
Source organism: Patescibacteria group bacterium (assembly GCA_041660165.1). Taxonomy (GTDB): domain Bacteria; phylum Patescibacteriota; class Patescibacteriia; order UBA9934; family UBA9934; genus JAGORL01. The sequence continues at coordinate 14,925 of JBAZWW010000009.1, forward strand.
GGTGGAGCCGGGAGGCGGGGAAGAAGATGGAGGCCGTGCTTGATGATTTCAAGCCGGATATTGTGCATGCGCATAACGTGTATACGCATCTTTCACCGTCCGTGCTGGCCGTTTGCCGGAAGCGGGGAATACCGGTCGTGATGACGTTGCATGACTACGGGTTGATTGGGGCGGATTATACGATGCAAAATGGGCGAGGCGAGCCTCGCCCCTACGGCGCGGGGATCATGACGGTGGCGGGCTCGCGGTTTGTGAAAGGATCGTATTTGGCCACGCTGGCGCTTGAGGGGATTACGAGGACACAGCGCGCACTTCGCATGTTCGATAAATCCATTGCCAAGTACATTACGCTGTCTGCGTTTGTGAAGGAGGTCTATTCGGCGCACGGCTTTTCGGCCGGCAAGATGGTGGTTATCCCGCCGGCGGTTGATGAACAATTACTTCATGCAAAAATGGCCACGGAGCGAGAGAACGCTGTGCTGTTCGCGAGCAGACTTGAAGGATACAAGGGCATTGAAACGTATCTGCAGGCGTCAGCGCTCCAGCCAGACGTGACGTTTTACGTGGCCGGTACCGGGCCGATGGAGCGCGAGGTGGAAGCGTTCGCTAAGATTCATAAGAATCTTATGTATTTAGGGTTCATGGATCAAGAGGCGTTGTGGCACAAGATGGCACACGTCCGTGCAGTGGTGGTGCCGAGTTTGTGGAATGAGCCGTTCGGATTGGTGGCGATCCAATCGCTGGCGCTTGGGACGCCGATTATTGTGAGTGACCGGGGCGCTCTGCCGGAGATTGTGAAGGCGAGTAATGCCGGGGTGATATTTCCGGCGGGGGATGAGCAGGTGCTGGCGGTGCAGATTGCTGCTGCTTGCGAAGGGGGCGAGGCGAGCCTCGCCCGTACGGCGGATTTGGGATCCCGCGGTCAAGCATATGTGCGGGCGCATCATGCGCCGAAGGAATTTTTGGAGAGCGTGATGAAGATCTATGCAGATTCTGTCTGTTAAAGATTTCTTGACGCTCGTTAATGAGACGCTTCGGCTGATTCCGTCCGAGGCTTTTTCTGTTGAGGGGGAGGTCTCGGATTTTAAGATTAGCCAGGGCAAGTGGGTGACGTTTGATTTAAAGGATGAAAAAGAGGATGCCAAGATGCCGTGTTTTGGCACCGTCTATAAAATTACGATTCCGATCACGCAGGGGATGCGTGTCCGTGTGCGCGGGCGGGCGAGTGTGTTTGAGCGCTTTGGCAAATTTTCGCTTAACGTTGAAGAAGTGATTCCAGTGGGCGAGGGCGCGTTGCAAAAGGCGTATCTGGCGCTTAAAAAGAAACTTGAAGCCGAGGGAATTTTTGACGTCTCTCGAAAGCGTCAGCTTCCGCAGTTCCCCGAACGGATCGGATTGATCACCTCAAAAGAGGCCGCGGCGTACGGCGATTTTATTCGAGTGCTTGGCAACCGCATGGGCGGACTCTCAATTATCCACGCCGACTGCCATGTGCAGGGACAGTACGCAGTGAGCGAGATCCTTGGTGCCTTCCAATCCCTCGCCGCTTTGCCCACCGAGCAACGTCCCCAGGTGATTGTGCTCACGCGCGGGGGCGGGTCGCTCGAAGATTTACACGCCTTCAATGATGAACGAGTAGTGCGGGCGATTTTCTCCTCGGCCATTCCCGTTGTTGTCGGCGTTGGCCACGAGCGGGATGAGAGTCTGTCCGACTTCTCTGCTGATGTTAGAGCCTCGACACCTTCAAACGCGGCTGAGATGCTTACGCCTTCCCGCGTTGAGCTGAAGAAATTTGTGGAGATGGCGGAGGATAGGATGAACTATCGTTTAGATGAAATGCTCCGCTCAATGAATCACTCAGTAGAAAGTACGCTCAGAGTGATCGATCATGCTTTCTCGAAAACTTCCCATGGCGTGAATGATACGACCATGCGGTTTACGAACGCGTTCGACCGGTTCAGGCTAAGCGTGGTGGCCACGCGCGAGCATATTGAACGGCGCGAGAAAGGGATTGTGGGCGAGTTTGGGGGAGTGCTTGAACGCTCAAAGGCCAGGATTGACGCTTTGTCGAGACTCGTACAAAGCGTTGACCCGAAGCGGGTACTCGACAGAGGCTATGCCATTGTCCGCTCGGCGAAGGGACTTGTGCGAGATTCCACCATGCTTGCGCCCGGGGATGGTTTCTCAGTACAGTTTGCGCAGGGTATGATTGAGGCGGAGGTTACAGTCAAGAAGAGACAAGAACGATTATTATAACCAATCAGATCCCTCGCTCTGCTCGGGATGACAGACACTTATGGCAAAAAAATCATCTTCATTTGGCGAGGCGTTCCAAGAACTCGAAGAAATCACGGCCTGGTTTGAACGTGGCGATGTAGACCTCGACGAAGGCTTGAAGAAGTTCGAACGAGGCTTGGAACTCGCCGGGGTGTGCAAAGGCAAGCTGGCCGAAGTAGAAAACAAAGTGATCGAACTCAAGAAAAAATTTGCCGTCCTACCTCAAGAGGACGAAGTAATATAATTTTTATGATGAAGATTTTGCTCCGTTGGATTATCACGGCCCTCGTCCTTCTGCTGGCTACCCAGCTCGTCACCGGCTTCCACGTGGCCAACTTTTACGCCGCTCTTTTCGCCGCCTTGATACTCGGCCTCTTGAACGCCATTGTCCGGCCTATTCTTGTGGTCCTCACTCTGCCAGTCACGGTTGTTACCCTCGGTCTTTTCCTCTTTGTCATCAACGGCTTGCTCATCTGGTTTATGAGCACCTTTGTTAAAGGAGTGACCGTTGATGGCTTCTTGCCGGCCTTGTTCGTGGCCATTTTATTGTGGGCTACGGGGGTGATTACGAACTTTTTCTTGAAGACGGAGCAGGAATAGCTAACCTTGACGTGTTTTCTGAGTTTTGCTAGTATCTGCGCACCATCGAATTCGTAGAACGCCAGTAGCGGTTAAACCCGCGTAAGCCTGGTCGAGAAATCGATTCTCCTTAGTCCCGTTCCACGGGATTTCGGAGGATATTCTACGGCCGTATGGCCGTAATTTTTAATCTCAGCGTATGCCAAAAACGCGTGCACAAAAGGCAGGCATAGTTGAGGAGATCGCCAAGCGATTCCAGGGAATGAAGGGCGCAGCCTTTTCGGAGGTGTCCGGACTGACCATGGAAGACGCGGACAAACTCCGCGTGAAGGCAGCCGAACGGAACGTGAGCGTCTTCATTGCCAAGAAGACCTTGCTGGCCCTGGCCGCCAAAGCAGCGGGTATTGACGTCTTGAATGCTGATACGCTGAAGGGTTCTATCCTGACAGCTGTTGGCTACGGAGACGAAGTGGCCGCCGCCAAGCTCCTCAAAGAATTGGTGAAGACAAAGGAGTCCATGAAGCTGGTAGCCGGCCTCTTGGACGGACGCATGATGAATGAAGCAGAGGTGAATCAGTTGGCCAGTTTGCCTACTAAGAAAGAACTTCTTGGACAGCTGGTTGGTTCGCTCAATGCTCCGGCTTCCGGTTTTGTGAACGTCCTGGCGGGTAATCTCCGCGGACTGGTGACCGTGCTTGGGGCGATTCAAAAGAATAAAAATTAGTACACCCTTATGTCTGACGAAATGAAGTCCGTTGAGGTTCCAGCAAAGTTCGCATCCTTGGTTGAGACGATTGAAAAGATGTCCGTGCTTGATTTGGCCGAGCTCGTAAAGGTTTTGGAAGGCAAGTTTGGCGTGTCTGCTTCCGCTCCAGCTATGATGATGGCTGCTCCGGCTGCCGGCGCCGCCGCTGCTGAAGAGAAGTCTTCGTTCACGGTTGAATTGACCTCCGCTGGCGAGAGCAAGATCAACGTGATCAAGGCCGTCCGCGAAATCACGGGTCTTGGTTTGAAGGAAGCAAAGGACATTGTGGACGCTGCTCCTAAGGCAGTAAAGGAAGGCGCATCCAAGGCCGAGGCTGATGACATGAAGGCCAAGCTTGAGGCTGCTGGTGCTACGGTGACCTTGAAGTAACTTTGGGTAGATCTACACAGATCAAGGTGCGGGACAGATTTTACACAGATGAGATGGAAAAGCGCAGGGATTTATTCCCTGCGCTTTTCCAATATGTGTTAAATCTGTTTTGTTTTGTAATCTGTGTAAATCTACTTACTTCACGAGATGTTCAGCCGTAAAGCCGAGCGCTTGATTGCCAGTTACAACAACGATGCGGTTGGCTGATTCCTCAATGGAGAAACCAACGGCGTTTTTGAAGTCGGGCGCCGTGTATTGAGCTTCAATGTTGCCAGTTGTTTTATTCATGACAATCACTCTACTGCTCCCTGGGTCAAGAATGTACAGGAACTTGCTGCCAATATCCGTCCACATATCCACGGGGTTTACCAGCTCCGGGTCAATAGCGGTGTGCACCCAGTGATCTTCTTTTCCGCTATGGAATCTGAGAACATCATGCGTGGTCAAAATGTAGACGTCTCCGTCAATGGCGATTGCTCTTGCATTTGTCAGGTCACTGTCTTTTGAGACGATCCATGGCGTGCCGGCTTCATAGGCGGTGCCAAGCGGGCGCATCTTCACTACCTGCCCGCTTCCGGCGGAGAGCGCGTACAGGTTAGAACCGTAGGACACAACGTCTTCAACGCTTAACATGGCGGTTGTTCCGCTCTGAATAGGATTCAGCGTGTGCGCGGTGAAGTCTGCTCTGCCGAGCTGTTTGTTGAGATCAATGATGAGCGCGTTTCCGCCTTCCGGTGTTCCGGCGCGGGCAGATTCAAGCAGCCCTTTGGCAATGTCTTCTTTGACCCATGAGCTCTTGAGCCCGTCCAAACGGTAGACGTCAAGATTACTGGTGACGGCGTACAGCGCTCCGCTGGCTGGAACAACAGTGGTGAGGGATCCTTCGCCAGCTGTTGGCACAAGTGTGGCGAGGGTTTGCGGGGTGACGGTGATGATTCCGCGGATTTTATCTTCTACTTCGGCAAGTTTTACGGTGAGCGTTTCAACGGTTTTTATTTGGGCCGAAGTGGTTGGCTGGAGTGTTTCTAGAATACTCGACGCTTCTTTTACAGACTTTCTTGCTTCCTCCGTATTTCTGTAGATGAGGCTGGCTTCCGCGGCGAGGATGTCGCTTTCTACACTGCTCTTTGTTTGGGCAAAGGCGGTTTCTGCGCGGACTCTTTCTTTTCTGCCTTTGCTCATGAAGAGAACACCGCTCGCGATAACGATGACGGCCAGAATGGCTAAGAAGGCGCCAGCTTTTGCCGGGGTGATGATGGATTTTCCTCCCCGGGCCTTGCCAGTATTTGCCAGAAAGATATTTGCGAAAAGTTTTTGGCTGGCGGATAGGCCCTTGCCGACGAGCGCAAGAATGAGCAGGCCAAAACGCTTCAGCATGGCCACTGCTCCGCGTGTTCCGGGGGCGGAGAGGCCTTTTCTGAGCGACTGGCCAAGGTTTTTAAAGAGTGAAGATAGTTCTGATGGCGATTCGCCAAGCACGTTTGCGGTCCGTTCCTTGGCATGCTGGAGCGCTTCAAGCGAGCCGATGGGATTTGCCAGGCGCGGGGCATTTGACGGCTTTTCTTCCTCAGTAAAGGCAAAGGCCACGGCGGCGTACGCTTCTGCCGGAGGCGCAAACTGGCGGATACGCTGGAGCGCGCCAACCGGTGGGAGCGTAACCAGGATGTCATGTAACTCGTCTGTGCTGAGCGTGTGCGAGTTCATATGCGTACCTACGTAGAAGACGTCTCCGCCATGAGCCTCTCCGTCCAAGATGGTGTGAAAATACCGCGGATCATCCGCGGAACGCCCTTCTGAAAATTGGGCGTCTAGTTCATACACGCTGTACCTACGGTCCGCGGTCTTATGAAGGAAGAGCGTAGAAATGTTGCCAATGCCTGAGATGAACACTTGGGTCTTTGTGACCAGGCCCACCACGCCGTTCATCTTTTCCGTCTTGAGTCGAATGTCTTTGGCTACGGCCAGAAGATCCGCGTTTAGCGCGCTCAGCATTTGCTCAAATCTTCTTGGGGCGTTTGCTTCACCGCTAACATCATTTGCCAAATGTTCAAGATGGCTTCCGGCAATGTGCCCCAGGCGTTCACCGCCTGCGTCTTCATGGACATCCATGAGGAAGACGCCAAAAATCCACCCTTTGCCGTTTGGGAGGGTGTGGAACATGGTTTTTGCGGACATGCCTGCGCGGGCGGGCAGGGCCAGGAGTTCCGCGGTTTTGACACCGGTTTGCGTGGTGGACATGGTTGCTTTTCTGTAGTCCTTCAGTATACAGTATACTCATATTGCCGTTTCTATGGATACCCCTCTCACACAGGCGGAGGAGAGCCTGCCTCAAATGGGCGCTTCGCGGACCTTTCGAATAGAACAATTGTTCGGTTCGAAGACCAGAGCCCGCCTTTTGGGACTTTTTTTAGAGCATGCTGATCGCTCTTTTTTTGTTCGTGAGCTGGCCAGGCGGGTGGATGCCCAAATTAACGCTGTTCGGCGGGAGCTGAAAAACTTGCTTGATATCGGCATTGTGATTGAGGGCGAGGACAAGACCGCAGACAAGGCGGACAAGGATAACAAGCGCTTTTATAGGGCGAACGCGGAGTTTCCTCTTTTTGACGATTTGAAAGGCGTGATGAAGAAGGCTGCTGTCCTCATGAACCATTCATTGCTTGACGCCTTGCGCCAGGCGGGCGCGGTGGAGCTGGTTCTTCTTACGGGAAAATTTACAGAATCTGCGAACATTCCAACTGACGTGTTGATTGTTGGCGATCTTCCGCCGGATGCCGTGCAAACTGCCATTAGCGAATTTGAAAAAGAAATCGGCCGGGAGGTGAACTACACGTTTATGCCTCATGACGAATTCAAGTACCGCTCTGACGTGGGCGACCGTTTTTTGGCCTCGCTTCTGACCGGCAAGCGCATTGTGCTTCTTGATACCGCTGGCGTAGTTGTATGAGGCTGTACGTTTGCGGAAATGATATTGAGCGAATTACCCTTGGCATCCTGGAAAAACATGGGGATGGGTTTACTTTCTCTGTTCCGCCTACGGACATCCCTGGTATGACGGAGAACTATTTGGGAATTATTGCCGGCTTCCTGCAGGCACATGAGGCACCGCTCGATAGACTCGAGGGAATTGTGGTGGCATCGGGCGAAGGGTCGGCTACGGCTTTGCGATCAAGCCATGCAATTGTGAACGCGCTCGGCTTTGCGCGCGGGCTTCCGCTCTACGCGGTTAGGCGCAGAGCGGGCGAACCGCACGAGGCAATACTCGACAAAATGCCCGATCATCCGATTACGATAGCCCTGCCAGAGTACGCCAACGCTCCGCAGATTTCTGTGACAAAAAAGGACGCCCTTAAACGCCGAACATGAGCCAGCCCTACGGACAATACGGCCGGAACCGCCTGTGGGAAATTCTCCCGGGTTTGTTTGTGTGGACGGTTCTGCTTGGTTCGCTTGGCCTGTCGTTGTTTGCGCCAACGATTGCCATTATTTTGATTATTATCTTTGATCTTTATTGGATGCTGAGGGTTTTTTATTTCGTCATTCATGTGCTGGCTGCCTACATAGAGTGCCGGAGAACGGAAAAGGTGGACTGGTGGAAACGCGTGCAGGAAATTCTGCACTATGACCGGGTGTATCACGTCATCATGTTGCCAACGTATCAGGAGGAGTTGCCAATTGTTGAAGAAGCATTCGAGTCATTGTTGCGTGAGAGATATCGGTCCGATCGCTTGATTGTGGTGCTTGGGGGAGAGGAGCGGGACGCGGTGAATTTCAAACAGTCCGCCAAAGTCATTGAACAGAAATACGCGGGCAAGTTTGCTGAACTTCTGTTCACCATTCATCCGAAAGATCTGCCGGGCGAGATTCCCGGCAAGGGCTCAAACCTGAAGCACATGGCCGGCGTAGTGCGTGAAACGATTGATAGGCTGAAAATCCCGTACGATGACATTGTTGTTTCCGCGTTTGACGTAGACACGGTAGCGCATGAGCAGTATTTGGCGAGACTTGCGTATCTGTATCTTACCGAAGAGGATCCGATGCGGAGCTCATATCAGCCAGTCACGGTCTTCTCTAATAACATTTGGTCGGCCGCGGCGCCGGTTCGGATTGCCGCCTTTGGTACCACCTTTTGGCTACTCGGCGAGTTGGTTCGGCCCGAACGCATGTGGACGTTCTCCTCGCACTCCATGCCCTGGCGCATGCTGGTTGACGTGGGCTATTGGGAGCCGGATTTGGTGAGCGAGGATTCGCGCATTTTCATGCAGGCGTTGTTAAAGTATGACGGAAATTACCGGGTGACGCCGATCTTCTTGCCGGTTTCTATGGATACGGTGGCGGGCGGAACATATCTGCAAAGTCTGGTGGCGCTCTACAAGCAACAGCGCCGTTGGGCGTGGGGCGTGGAGCACGTGCCGTACATGGTGGCTAAGTTTAAGGAGCATCCGCGGTTGCCGTTGCGCGTGAAATTTCGGTACCTGTTTAATCACTTTGAAGGCATGCTGACGTGGTCTACGGCGCCGTTTCTCATTTTTGCGCTTGGCTACATTCCGTTTTTGACTGTTCACGATGCGACGAGCGCGCTTGTAGTAAATTCGCCATACACGCTTGAGTTCATGATGCGAGCAGCCACGGGCGGGACGTTTGTCACGGCTGCGATGAGTTATTTTTTGCTTCCGCCAAGGCCTTTGGCTACGCGCCGGTGGCGCTGGGTAACTATGTTCCTGCAGTGGATTCTACTGCCGATCTCGTTTATCATTTTTGGAGCCTTGCCCGCGCTTGATGCGCAAACGCGCCTGATGCTTGGCAAATACCTTGGTTTTAACGTGACGCAAAAGAGCGCCGCTTCACGGCAAAAGTAATTGAATTTTCTATGGACGTCTACGCGCATATTTTGACCTGGAACGGCGAGAAATATCTCCCTGATCTGTTTACTTCGCTCGACACGCAAACCATGAGGCCGGCTATCCGCGTGGTGGATAACGGGAGTACGGATGGATCACTCGCGTTTTTACAGCGGAGGGCATCCCATGAGCTGGTAGCACGCAATGTAAAGAATCTTGGCTTTGCGCCTGGGCATAATCAGCTTTTTTCATTTACGCTTTCACGCTTGGCCGGCGCGGATTTGTCGCACGTGGGAATTTTGCTTGTGAATCAAGACATGATCCTTGATGCAAAACTGGTCGAGGAATTGGCCAAGGCGCTTGAAGCAGATCCTACGCTCGCAGCCGTTCAGCCGAAGATTTATCGAGCCTTCCGTTCAGCGGACGAGGTGTTTGATGGCACGCGGTCCGACGTGCTTGACACTACGGGACTTGAGATGTCCAAAGCGTGGCGGTTTGAAGACCGCGGTGCTGGCGCAATTGACCATGGCCAGTTTGATAACGAACGGTTGCTGGCCGGCGCCTGTGGAGCGCTGGTCATGTACCGCGCTAGCGCACTCATGGAAGTCATCACTGGTGGCGAAGTCTTTGACGGCGATTTCTTTGCGTACCGTGAGGATTGCGATCTTGGTTTGCGTTTGCTCCGCGCCGGCTGGAAGACTGAGTTTGTGCCAACGGCCAAAGCCTGGCACTACCGCGGAATGTTTGGCGCGCAGAAGCGTTCATGGAAAGAGAAACTCACTGATCGCCGAGGCCGGAGCCCGTTTCTGGCGGCATTATCTCAACGCAACCAGCTTCTCATGCTCGTCAAAAACGTCCCCTTTGGCGAGTTTGTCCGGACGTTCCCCTCGATTCTCCTCCAAGAAGGACCTCGATTGTGTTACGCGATGATCTTTGAAAAAGCCACCCGCAAGCTCATGTTCAAATCATTTCCCTTTTTTGTTCGAGCATTCCAGAAACGCGCGCACATCAACGCTTCAGCCAAAGCGCCGGCGACGGTGTTTAGGGCGTTTCAACGATAGTGTTTTTCTGTTCCCATCCTGACCCTGAGCAAAGCGAAGGGGAAGGATCCGCCCCTCACCGGTGAAAGTCGGATCCCTCGCATAGCTCGGGATGGGATAGCTTGTTCGTTGGTTCTCACTTTGAGCGGGAGCGAAGGCCAGCTAAGCTGGCTGAAGGATCAGACTTTCTTCTATGTCAGATGATTCTTGTGGTGTTTACATCATGTCTGATATCTCGAACAACGTTTTGTATATTGGCATGAGTACGCAATTGCCGGAGCGAATCCAGCAACATAAGGATAAGCTCGTTGCGGGATTTACGAGTAAATATAACTGTACTAAGCTCGTTTATTTTGAGTCTACGCCTGATCGAGAGACTGCTTTGTTTCGAGAAAAACAGTTGAAGGGATGGAATCGAGCGAAGAAAGCTGAGCTGATCGCAAAGATGAACCCGAGGTGGGAGGATTTGTTTGAGAAACTTATCGGGTTAGTAGTGGGGAGCTAATTGAATTTCTTTTTAATTTCCTCGGTATCTACGGGGATGTATTTGTTGAAGTATTTGGCGATGTTGTTTATGTCGCGCTCTAGGATGATTCTGGCGTCGGGATGTGTCCTTACGTCTATTGATTGTGGAAAATCAATGATGAATGGTTTTTGATTCCACCAAAGGATGTTGTAGGCAGATAGATCTGCGTGGACTACGCCAAGATTCCAAAATATCCTCACGCTTTCAATAATGGATCGAAGAGCTGAGGATGCTTCCGTGGCCGTCAGTTTTACATCGATCAATCGGGACGCAACCGTTTCATCGCTGCCCAGAAGCTCCATGAAAATGGCGTTGTCTATGAGCAATAGAGGTTTCGGGATCATTGCCCCAGCCATGTAAAATCTCTGGAGCATGTAGAACTCGCGTTTAATCCAATTCTCCTGTTTTAGCTTTTTCCCAAATTTATTTTTGCTAGCTACCGCACGTTCTTCTGATGCGTTCTTATAAAACTTACCGTCGAGATATACATCGGTATTTTTAAAGCCCCCTTCGGAGGGATCTTTGTATACTTTTATTGCGGTTAGTTTGCCGTCGAGCAGAGCGCGAAAGACCGAAGCTTCTTTCCCAGATTTGATACTCGAAACGATCTCTACGGTATGACCGAGCCTCTTTGCGTGCTCTGTAACGGTTTGTATAGCCAGTGAATTCATGTGGGAATTCTAGCAGTTCGTTCGTTAAGATTCTAGCCTGCTTGTGATTCAGCGGATCCGTTTATAAATGGGATTCAAGTGGGAGGGTCGGATCCTTCGCAAAGCTCAGGATGGAGATGGTTCGTACGGTGACTGCAGAATGCCAGTCATTTTCATGATAAAATGTAGCGTAGATGCGCCCGACAAATTTTCTTGCACCAGAAGGGGGAGTGGTGAGAAGAAAAAAACGACTGCTTCGTCGTTTGATTATTGTTTTTTGTTTGTTGGTGGTGATTGGGGTTTGTGTGTTTTTGGGGATTGGGGGAGTGCGGATTGGACAAGATGCCTTCGCACTGAAGAATGCCGGAGAAGCAACCAAGACCGCGCTTGAAAATGGGGATGTGGCGTCAGCCCATGCTTCGCTCGCGGAGACCGTGGCCAAGATCCATGAAGTCCGGTCAGACCTCGACTATTTTTCCTTTGTAGAGAACGTGCCGTGGGCGGGCGATCAGTTCCGCGGGGCAACTGCCACGCTTGATGCCGGGGGAGAAGCTGCCGGCGCGCTGTATGACGGGCTCACTGTGTTTCTTGAGGCGCTGTCATCCGTGCAGGGCGCTTCTGGTTTGATTGGCGCCACGGAAGGCGGAGGAGATACTAGATCATTTAGCAGTTTGAGCCCGGAGGACAAGTATGTTCTTCTGCATTCACTGGCCGTGGCTTTGCCTGAGCTTAGAAAAATGCAAGTGAATCTCCGCTTAGCGCAGAGAGACTTGGACAGATTGAACACGTTGCATCTCACACCGCTTTTTGCCAACGCTGTTCTTCCGCTCCAGCAAAAACTTCCCGAACTGATTGATGCGGTGGACATTGTAGTGCCGTTTGCGGGTATCTCCCCGGAGTTTGCCGGGCTTGGGTCTGATCGCCAGTTCCTGACGCTCTTCTTTAATAATCATGAACTGCGTCCGGGCGGGGGATTCATTGGCAACTACGGTCTTCTTATCATGCGCGACGGTGATATCAAGAGCCTCAAGACGGATGATTCATATGTGGTTGACGCGTTGGTCGAGGGGCATAAGGATTATCATGTTGAACCGCCCAAACCGCTCAGGGACCGCTTGATTCCCAACTGGTATTTCCGCGATTCTGCCTGGAGTCCGGATTTTTCACAGACCTCAAAGGATGCCACGCAATTGCTTCGCCAGGAATTTTCGTACGGCAAACAACCGGTGCCGGAGATTCACGGCGTGATTGGCATTACCACTGATTTCATGTCCCGCATCCTGGGTTTCTTGGGCCCGATTACGGTTGATGGGGAGACTTTTGATGCTTCAAACGTGACAGCCAAGCTTGAGTATAAAGTTGAGCAGGGCTTTGATTGCGCGAATGCCTCACCCGCTGATAGGGCTACTTGTGTGAACGTTCCGGAGGCTCAGCGCAAAGAGATTATTAAAAAGATGAGTGAGGTCATGGTTGATGAACTGAAGGGCCTCTCGCCGTCACAGTGGCCGGAGTTTTTCAAGGTGCTCCACTCTGCCTTTGCGAAAAAAGAAATTGTGCTGACCAGCTTTGACCCCAAGACAGAAGCGCTTCTTGAAGATGCGGGCTGGGGAGGCGTGCTTAACCCGGCCGGCTCAGATGACGTGGTGATGACGGTAGACTCCAATATGGGGGCGTATAAAACTGACAGAGTGGTGGACCGCCATGTCACGTACACTGTTCGCCCGTTCGGAAACGGATATCGCGCAACCACGTCCATTCAATTCACGAACACCGCTAAGAAGGCTGACTATCGGACAAAAGAATACCGGACGTACACGCGCGTTTTTGCTCCGCTTGGTTCAACGCTCGTTTCTTCTTCCGGGTCGCTGGCCGCTGACCCGCGCTATAACCCGCAGATGTGGCCGGACACGGTAGGAATACTCGACGATTTAGGCATGACCAGTTTTGGCGCGTACACCTATGTTGCTTTGAACTCTACCAGGACACTTTCCTTCACCTATGACCTCCCGCAAGGCGTGGTTGACGCGATCAATAGGGGGGATTACTCGTTAAATGTCTTTAAACAGGTAGGAGCACGGGATAACCTTTTGACGCTGGACCTTGGCTTTGGTAGAGCTGTGGTGGACGCAGAGCCTGCTGAAGACCAACGTCTGTTCGGGGATTCGTTTTACAAAGTAGATTCTGTACTGGATACTGATAAGACTTTCAGAGTAAGGTTGTAGCGCCTATGTTCGGCAAAAAACTCGGCATTGACCTTGGCACCACCACGGTGCTTGTCTTCGTTCCCAAACGGGGGATCATTATCAATGAGCCTTCCGTGGTTGCGATTTCCAAAGCGGACAAAACGGTGCTGGCCGTGGGCAAGGAGGCCAAGGACATGTTAGGGCGAACGCCTGACACGATCATTGCCCGTCGGCCATTGAAAGATGGCGTGATTGCCGACTATCGAACAACTGAAGCCATGCTTCGCTATTTTATTAACAAGGCGCTGGGCGGGGTGCGGATGTTTCGTCCTGAAGTGATGATCGCTGTGCCTGGTGGAATCACTTCGACCGAGCGACGGGCCGTGATTGACGCCGCGTTGTCCGCCGGTGCCAAAGCTGCATATATTATCAAACAGCCAATTGTGGCTGCTATTGGCGCGAACATTCCGATTGGTAGTCCGAACGGCCACATGATCGTGGAGATTGGCGGAGGCACCAGCGAGATGGCGGTTATTTCCCTGGGTGGAATTGTGGCGTCTACCAGTGTGCGCATTGGCGGGGTGAAATTTGATGCGGCGATTATGGAATTCGTCCGCCGAACGTACAATCTGGCTATTGGCGAGCGGACCGCGGAAGACATGAAGATCAAGGTGGGCTCAGCCATGTATCTTGAGGAGAAACTACGCATGGAGATCAAAGGGCGCGACATGATTACCGGTTTGCCAAAGTTGATTGAGGTGACTAGTGATGATGTCACGGAAGCTATCCAGCCCTTGCTTGAGGGCATCATTGTAGCCCTTAAAGAAGTGTTGCATGAAACTCCGCCAGAACTTTCGGCAGACGTGATGGACAAGGGCATTGTGATTTCTGGCGGATCAAGCCAGCTCAGAAACATTGACCGCTTGATTTCTGAGGCCACCAGCGTGCCCACATATGTGGCGGATGATCCTCAGCTGTGCGTGGCCAGAGGAACCGGTTTGGCACTTGAGAACCTTGAGGCGTATAAGAGAAGCCTGTTTAATGCGTAGTGAAAGTCACATATGATCATAGGCATCGACGCCTCGGCACTTCTGAAACCGAACCCCACCGGTGTAGAAAACTACGCGCGGTTTTTGTTGGCGTCTATGATGGCTGAACCGCTTTTCGAGGGGGAGCGAGTTCTTTTGTATGCGAGGGATGAGAAGCCGAGCGGGCTCATGTTGCCGAGCGGTTGGGAGTGGAGGAGCTTGCCCTTTTCAATGAGTAAGGGCTGGACGCATTTTAGATTGTCGCGCGAGTTGCATGAACACTCGCCGGACGTCTTCTTTTCCCCGGCGCATGAAATACCGCTGGCAACTGGTACCTCGAAAGTAGTCACCACGATCCATGACGTGGTCTTTGCCGTGCATCCCAAGCTGTACTCGCGCCTGCAAAACATGCGCCAGCGGTTTGCGGTGCGCTATGCGGTTTCCAAGGCGTCGAGAATTATCGCGGTCAGTGAAGCGACCAAAGGCGATCTCGTAGACTATTTCAAAGCGTCGGCCGACAAGATTTCTGTTGTTCATCACGCGCCGACCATGACCGAAAAACCGGCGAGTGAAATGATTGAAGCAGTGCTTGCCAAATATCATCTTGAACGCGGAAAATACTTTTTTTATTTGGGTAGGATTGAGGACAAGAAAAATGTTCGCGTTATCGTTGAAGCGTTCAATTTGTACAAATTGTACAAAATGACTGACGTGAAGCTTGTGCTCGCCGGTTCTATGGGCTATGGCGGGGAAGAGATCAAGCTACTCGCCGAAGGTTCGAATGCCTCGAAAGATATCGTGTTCCTTGGCTACACCCAAAATGCCGATGTGCCAAGTTTGTACGCGGGGGCGCTGGCGTTTGTGTTTCCGTCAGTCGCCGAGGGGTTCGGCTTACCCGTACTCGAAGCAATGTCTATGGGCACGCCGGTGTTGTTAAGCGACATTACGGTGTTTCACGAAGTGGCAGGCTCGGCTGCTTTATATGCTTCATCGAGTGACGCGCGGGCGTTTGCAGAGAAAATGAAGGAACTAGCTGAGAGTGCAGAATTGCGTTTGTCGCTCCGCGATAGGGGGCTGGCACAGGCGGAGAAGTATACTTGGGTAGAGACCGCAAAGAAAACATGGGAGGCGCTGAGAAGCGTTTAATATATGGAGGAGGAAATACTTGAAGGACTTGAGCGTATTGGTTTTGCGGAGCGGGAAGCACGCTTATTTTTGGCGCTCCTGTCGCGCCCCGGCGCGTCTGCTCAAGACCTGGCAGTAGACGCAAATTTGCCGAGAGCCACTTGTTATGACGTGCTCGATGAGCTTATTAGGCGAGGTTTTGCTACGGCCGGCGAGGGGGAATTTGGCCGGCGCTATTTTCCGCATCCGCCGGAAAAGATTCTAGCTATTTTTGAAGCTGAAGAAAAAAACAGCCAGTCGAGATTACAAGAGGCGGTGGCGATTGTACCAATGCTGAACGTTCTTTACTCGCCTCTTGGCCCGCGCCCCAGAGTTCGCTACCGAGAAGGATTGCACGGCCTTAGGCAATTGCAAAAGGAATATTCGTTGTTAGGGGGCGAGTACATTCAGCTCTTAGGGCTTGATGCTTTTTTGGCGCTTCAGGACCCCACGGCGAATGAGGAATACCATCTGATGCTGGAAACTCAACAGCGCAAGATACGTTCTATTGTTGTTACAGATCATCCTGAACTTTTAGTGAAAATACCAGGTATTGAGCAGGTGGTCTTGCCTAACTCATTTATGCCTCTTGAGGGGGAGATGACGGTGTGCGGAGACCGCGTGGCCTTCTTTTCTTACAAGGACGATATTGTGGCGGTAGAGATTCACTCGGCCCAAATTGCCGGTGTGTGTAAGGCCGTGCTTGAGCTGGCGTGGAAAGAGGGGAAGGCCATGGAAAAAGTATTTCAGCCAACGTAAAACGACTCTATCCCGCGGACAGAGTCGTTTGAGCTTGATTGACGCCGAGTCGGACTCGGCGAGCGCTAAGCTTTGGCGCGCGGAAGTTTCCAGTTTTCTGAATCCACTTTTGTGTTCAGAGCAACGAAGATGATGAGAGTCATGGCGGGCGCCCCATACGTGAGGGCCGTATCATGGACTCCCAGATTCTGGAGCGTGAGCACGCTCGTGGCGAGCAGGATGAAGAGGCAGGTGATTCCCGCCCCGATCCCAACTACGGCGAACAAGGGATCCGCAAACTCATTCTCTTTCATCCCCTTCTTGAAGAAGACGTAGCGCCAGAGGGTGTAGGACCCTCCGCCCACGACCAGGAACAGGAGCGTTGCGCCCACTAGGCTAAAGAAGGCGGGCGCAGTCTGGATGACCGCCATGGCCATGAGGAACGCGGCCGCGCCAGCCAGGAGCTGGAACGCGCCAGCGATTCCGAGCGCGACGCTTCCGGCCGACTGTACGACTTTGACGGCCTTTGCAACTGCATGACCGGCACCATGGTGAGCGTCTGACATGGAAGTGTCTCCGTGAACCATCGCTCTCGTTAAGAGTGGGCGAGGGTGTGTGGGTAGTGAGTAATTGTCCAAACACCTCTGGAGTCAAGGGGAGCAGTGACCGGCCGAAGACGGTGTGCGCCGTGACGGCTACATCTGCAGGAGAGGAAAGCCGGAGCCTTATTCTCTGCCAAGCCGCCGAAACGTTGCGCCGATATAATCAGAACAACGCTCCAACTCTCTCCTCCAGAGGTATTTGGAAAATCGTAAGTTGATTGCTTTACGAACGGCTAAGCATAGCAGAAAATAGCCGTTTTGTCAAGTATTTCTGGCTATTTATTGGCCAATATAAGGCATTAAATCATCATCAGGTTTCAGGTATCAGGTGTCAGGTTTTGGACACCTGAACCCTGGCGGTCTTATGCTATAATCTTCACACTATGCACCCCGCTTTTTCAGACATTATTGGGCATGATTTACAGCTGGAGTATTTGGGGAAAGCGCTGGAACGGGGAAACACGGCGCATGCGTACATTTTTGCTGGGCCAAAGGGGGTAGGGAAGATGGCAGTAGCCGAGCGCCTGGCGGGCGCCTTGCTCGGCGAGGGGTCGATACATGGATCGACCCTTACGGCGGGCCTTCGCGCCCATCCGGATTTCTATCACGTCGAGAGACCACTTGAAGAAACGGAGGGCGGACGCAAGCGCGATATTTCAATCAACGCGGTGCGGGAATTGGCGCAGAGGATGTCGCTCGCCGCGATGTACGGAACGAAGGTGGCGATCATTGAAGAAGCGGATGCCATGACCACTGAGGCACAGAACGCGCTTTTGAAAACACTTGAGGAACCAGCGGGACATGCGATTATCATTCTTGTCACGGATGATATTGAAAACATTCTGCCGACCATTCGCTCACGGGCGGTTCCGCTCGCGTTTGCGCGCGTCCGCACGGAAGCGCTTGAGGCTGAGCTTGAAAAGCGCGGTACCTCGCACGCTATGGCCAGGGAGATCGGACTGCGATCACTCGGCCGTCCGGGGGTGGCGCTTCGGCTGACGGATGTAGAGGCGTTCCAGGCGCTGAAAGAGGCGGAAGCGAAGATCCGTGCCTTTCTGGCGGAGAGCAAGGCGAAAAAAATCGCCACTGCTGGTAAAATGGGGAAGGATACAGGAAGTGACGCGCGGGAGGCCTGGTTTGAAGTCTTGGCACGCGAGCTTAGACTCGATCTGCCCACCAGCGCCAATGCGTTGTCTGCCTTGCTTGATTCCAGGTCGGCCTTAGGAAAAAATGCCAATACAACTTTAGCCCTTGAGCATATAGCTCTTTCTCTATGAAGAAATCTCTCTTGGTTGCCAGTTTGTCATTCGTGCTTCTTGGTGCCGGTTGTTTAGGAGGCAGTTCTACTCCCGCCGGCGTAGGCGGTATTTACGGATCAATCAACGGCGGAAAGTCTTGGACGGGCATGAACGCTCTTCCGCTTGCTACCGGTGTTAGCACTATTTCTGGCGCAGATATTTTGGCGCTGGAAAAAGATCCTAGCAATTCAAACGTAATTTACGCAGGAACACTCGCCAACGGACTTCTCACATCATTTGATGCAGGCAAGAGCTGGCAACGTCCGGCTGAGGACAAGGCGTTTGATCTTGTTCGTATCGGCGCGGTACTCGACGTAGAAGTAAACCCCAAAGCCCCGTGTACGTTTTACGTTTTGAAGACGGATCGACTGATGAAGACAGATACCTGTGGCCGAACATACAATACGGAAGCCTACAAAGAGGGCCGAGCAACTGAGAAGCTGACCGCCATGGCGCTTGATTGGTTTAACCCGCAAAGCGTCTGGCTTGGCACCACGGCCGGCGATGTGTTCCACTCCACTGATGGCGGGGCCACCTGGGCCACGGCTGATCGCTTGAAGGATGATGTTTCGGCAATTGAGATCAGCAACTCTGATAGCCGAGTAGTCATGGTTGGCACCCTGCGCCGAGGCCTAGTGCGTTCAATTGATGCTGGTGTAACGTGGACTGACTTTGATAAGGACTTTACTTCCTACAAGAAGTCCGCCTATGTCCATGGCTTTGCGCAGACGAATGATGGCAAAACGCTGGTGATGAGTTCAGACTTCGGTCTTCTGAAATCCGAAGACACCGGCGCCACCTGGAAACCCGTCACGCTCGTCACTGCTTCCGGCGAGGTGAAAATCAAAGCCGTGGGCGTTGCGCCAAAGAATGGCAACATCATGGTTTACGGCACGGACACCACTATGTACCGCTCGGTCAACGGCGGAGTTGCTTGGACCACGTCCGGACTCCCAACTACTCGTTCAGCCTCGGTTATTCTTTTCTCAACTGATGATGAGAACGTAATGATGCTTGGCGTGCAGGCACCTCCTAAGAAATAAAATACCGGCATTGGGCAACCTTGCTTTTCAGCCACACATCCCCTAAACTCACCTCATATGTCCATTCTTGACGAACACAAGCCACAGTTTGAACAGGTGCTTGAACGTTTACATGAGGAGACGGCTGTTTTGCGCACGGGACGGGCCTCTCCAGCCCTTGTAGAGAACGTGATGGTTGAGGCCTACGGCACCATGCAACCCATCAAGGCCCTGGCTGCGATGAGCACGCCGGATGCTCGAACATTAGCGATTGACGCTTGGGATTCAAGCGTGATCAAAGCAATTGAGACCGCTATTCAAGCTTCGAACATAGGAATCAATCCAGTTGTTGATGGCAAAACTATCCGTTTGAACATGCCTATGATGACGGAGGAGAGCCGACTCAAGCTGGTCAAAGTGCTGGGCGAGAAGATGGAAGACGCGCGCGTAGCTATTCGCAAGATTCGAGAAGACGCCAAAAAGAAAACGGAGAAACAATCCGGGATGAGTGAGGATGTGATCCGTAAGGAGCTTGAGTCCCTTGAAAAAGTAGTGAAAGAGTACGTAGCCAAGATTGAAGCGATGGGTGAGAAGAAGGAGAAAGAGATAATGTCGATTTAGGTAAAAACTCCTATGGCTGTTTCCATGGATACACTGGTGACGCTGTGTAAGACGCGCGGTTTTATTTTCCCCGGTTCTGATATTTACGGCGGGCTGGCCAATTCTTGGGACTACGGCCCACTCGGTGTCGAGTTAAAAAACAACATCAAGCAAGCGTGGTGGAAGAAGTTTGTGACGAGCAGATTGGACATGGTCGGACTCGATGCAGCGCTTTTGATGAACCCGAAAGTCTGGGAAGCATCTGGACACGTGGCAACATTCACGGATCCTTTGGTCGAGTGTAAGGAATGCCACGAGCGTTACCGGGCTGATCAAATTGACCTCACGGCGGCGTGCGCCAAGTGCGGGCGCAAGGGCACGTTCACTGAGCCGGCCTCCTTTAACCTCATGTTGAAAACCTGGCTTGGCCCGAAGGAAGACGCCACGGCCACGGTTTATTTTCGACCGGAAACGGCCCAGGGCATCTTTGTTGATTTCCCGTTGATTCTGACCAGCTCGCGCAAGCGGATTCCGTTTGGCGTGGGCCAAATTGGCAAGGCCTTTAGAAATGAAATTACGCCGGGCAACTTCATCTTCCGCCAGCGCGAGTTTGAACAGATGGAGATCGAATATTTTATTCATCCGAGCAACTGGGAGGCTGAATTCGAGAAATGGCTTAGCCTCATGCACGAATGGATCCGCGAGTGCGGAATTGCCGACTCAGAGGCGCATGACCTTGAGGTTCCGAAAGACGAGCTGGCCCATTACTCGAAGCGCACAGTTGATATCGAGTACGATTATCCGTTCGGCAAAAAAGAACTTTACGGTTTGGCGTACCGCACGGATTTTGATCTGACAAATCACGCCAAGGCGTCCGGCAAGGAAATCGTCTACACGGATCCGATGACGAATGAGAAATACGTTCCGCACGTGATTGAGCCCACGTTCGGTGTTGATCGTACAGTGCTCGCGGTTCTTCTCTCGGCCTATGCAGAGGAGGAGGTGAACGGAGAGACTCGAGTAGTGCTTAGACTCCCGAAGCATCTTGCGCCGATCAAGGTCGCCGTTTTGCCTCTCTCTAAAAAGGACGAGCTTTCAGACGTGGCGAGACCGCTCGCGGAGAAACTCGCGAAGCTTTTCCGAGTAGATTACGACGAAACGCAGGCTATCGGCCGTCGCTACCGCAGACAGGACGAAATCGGTACGCCGTTCTGCGTGACGGTGGATTTCGAAACGTTAAATGATCAGGCCGTGACTGTTCGAGAAAGGGATACGATGAAGCAGGAGCGCGTCAAACTCGACGAACTCGAGGACTACTTGAAAAACCAACTTGTAAGTTAATCTATGTTCACAGCACACAAGCTCAAGAATGGTGCACGCGTTGTGCAAGCTCCTTTTGGCGGAACGGAAGCGGCGACGATTATTGTGTTGTTCAAGGTAGGTTCTAGAGACGAGGATTTGAAAGTGTGGGGCGGTTCGCACTTTATTGAGCACTTGATGTTTAAGGGGACGAAGCGTCGTCCAGAGACGGTGGACATATCGAGGGAGCTCGACCAATACGGTGCCGAGTTCAATGCGTATACCGGCAAGGATCTGACGGCCTATTACGTGAAGATCGAGGCGAGCAAACTGCCGGTGGCGGTTGATCTTCTGCATGACATGCTCTTTCACTCGGTCTATGACGCCAAAGAGATGACTAAGGAGAAGAAGGTGATTACGGAAGAGATCAAGATGTATGAGGAAAACCCGATCATGCACCTTGAAGATCTACTTGAGGAGGCTATGTTTGACGGGCACACGCTCGGCCGAAACATTGCCGGGACGGCCAAATCCATACTCGACATGAAGCGGGATCACGTCATTGCGTATCGCGATCGTTTTTATGTTCCAGAAAACATGGTGATCGTTGTCTCCGGCAAAGTACCGGACAACATGATGACGGAACTTGAAAAAACATTCGGTAAGGTGAAGCCCGGCACTCGTCCGGTTTTCGAGGACATGTATTTGCCAAGGACGCAAAAGGGGACTTCTGTCCGCCGGCAGATGAAACCGCTGGAGCAGATCCAAGTCGCGCTCGGCTTCCCGGTTCCGGGACGAGGACATGATGATTCGTACGCATACAGATTGCTTGGTAGTATCCTGGGCGGAACCATGAGCTCGCGGTTGTTTATCGAGGTCAGAGAGAAGCGCGGATTGTGCTACACGGTCAGGGCGAGCGTGGATCAGTACGATGATGTAGGCGTGTTTTCTATTCGCGCCGGACTTGATGCAAAGCGCCTTCCACTCGCCGCGAAAACTATTCTTGCCGAGCTGAAGAAAATCGCCAAAGACGGAGCCACGCCAAAAGAACTGAAGACGGCCAAAGAGAACTGGCGCGGGGCGATGACCTTGCGACTTGAGGACTCATCTGATCGAGCTGAATTCTACGGACGCCAGGAACTGTTTGAGGGGAAAGTGGAAACACTCGACGAGCGATTGAAGCGTGTTGACGCCGTGACGGTAGCGCAAGTAAAACGCGTAGCTAAAGAGGTGCTAGACTTAAGCAAGATGAGCCTAGCCGCAATCGGGCCATACAAGACGGATGCGGAACTGATGAAGGCGTTCGGGATCAGGTAGCGTGCCCTCACCCCTACCCTCTCCCAGGATGGGAGAGGGAGCACTGTGATAGAAATTCTATGAAATACATTGTCGCCAATTGGAAAATGAACCTTGGGATTAGAGAATCTGTCGCTCTTGCGAGGGGGACGCTTTTGGCGCTTCAGGGGAAGGATGTGGTGCCGGAAGTGGTGCTTTGTCCGTCAGCAACTGCCCTCGCCGAGGTTCATAAGACATTGTCGAAGACTAGGATGCACCTGGGCGCGCAGAATGTGGGGCCGGGCAGAGCAGGTGCGTACACGGGAGAGATCGGCGTGACTCAGCTCGAAGATCTAAATTGCACATACGCGATCATTGGTCACTCGGAGCGAAGAATCGGACTGCATGAGCCGGACGAAGCAGTCGCCGCCAAGCTCGTGGCCGTTTGGGAAAGCGCCAGCATGACGCCCATTTTGTGTGTGGGCGAGCAGAAGGAAATCAGAGATGCTGGACGGGCTGACGAGTATGTTCGCGGACAAATTCTTTCGGCGGTGAAGGGCTTGAAGATGGGCAAGCGCAAGAAGCTGATCATTGCGTATGAGCCCGTGTGGGCCATTGGCACGGGTACGCCAGCCACGCCCGCTGACGCAATTTCCATGAGCGCCATGATCCGCGCGGTCGTACTTGAGGTGACAAGTCTCAAGGCCGATGACGTGGCTGTTCTCTATGGTGGTTCGACAAACGCTGAGAATGCTTACTCGTTTCTGCGCGAACCATTGATTGACGGGTTGCTTGTTGGGGGAGCAAGCCTGAAGATGCAGGACATCCACGGTATTCTCAAGTCCGCGTGCGACGTGATTAGCGCGCAGGATTAACTATGATTATCACTCTTTTTCTTGTCATTCTCATTGTCATCTCCGTGCTTGCTCTTGGTATTGTGTTGTGGCGAAAGCTTCCGCATATTTTAGTTGTCGATCCGTCGTCCTCAAAAGCTGCCAAGGCCAAGGAACTCAAGCAAGACATTTTGCGCAAACGGCTTGAACGAGCTACTGCCGCCCCGCTGGCCACAGCCAGAGACGCTGTGCTTTTTCCGTGGAGAATTGCGCAGAGTGCGGTTAGGGGGTTTGCTGGGCGTTTAACCGCGCTTGAGCGCACCTATGCGGAAAAGGCAAAGGGCAATAGAAAGCTTGACGATACTGACGGACGGCGCATGCTTGATGATGCAGAAAAGGCGCTTCATGCCGGCAGGGTGGATGAGGCTGAGAAAAAGCTGATTGAGCTGATTAGCATCAACCCGAAGCATGTGCAGGCATATGAACAGCTGGGCCGTTTGTATTTGGGGACAAAGGACTACGCCTTGGCGCGAGAGACGTTCATGCACGTTTTAAAACTCGCCCCAAAGGACGCGAGTGTGCATGCCAGCTTGGGCGAGCTGTGCGCCATTGAGGGCGATGACAAGAAGGCACTCGACTCATTCAGAAAAGCCAAGGAGCTCAGTCCGAACAATCCGAAGTATCTTGATTTCTTTATCACGGCCGCTCTCCAAGCTGGCAATACCGTGGAAGCCAAGGAAGCACTCGAAAAATTGAAGGAGGTGAATCCCGAAAACCAAAAGATCGCGGATTTTTCCGCGATCCTTCAGTAGTCACCAAAGTTACTTGGTTTCCTTGTGCGCTGTGTGCGCCTTACAAGTGGAACAATGCTTGGACAGCTCCAGGCGATCCTTCAGCGTCTTCTTGTTCTTGCTTGAGCGGTAGTTCAGCTTCTTGCAGACCGTGCACTCCAGCTTGATGAGGGTATCTTGGGACATAATGTTACTGTAGGGGTCGACCCATGTGTCGACCTTCCTGAAAGTTCTTGGGAATAGTAGGCAAAAGCGGGAATCTTGTCAATCTGCCCTACTCCGCTCTTTGAGCTTCGAAGGGCGATGGAGCCGACAGTCGGGCTTGAACCGACGACCTACGGTTTACAAAACCGTTGCTCTACCAGCTGAGCTATGTCGGCCTAAAAAGTAGCAAAACCATACCATACCCCCACAATCATTGCAATTGACGCCCCGGTACGGCCCTGCTACACTTTTCCCGCTTGAAACGTAGTAAAATGCGCCCGCACACGCCGCAGTAGCTCATCTGGTAGAGCGCGTCCTTGGTAAGGACGAGGTATCGGGTTCAACCCCCGACTGTGGCTCCAAAGAATCTCCCTCTCATTTTTGAGGGGGATTTTTTGTTGCTTATTTTATTGACTATTTCTCAATTTTCTGTCACAATCCTGGGTTCTATGAACCGGCGTGAAACCTGGTTTTTAGAACACGAACGGCGGGTTGTTGGGTGGCGGTGTGAATTCCGGTAATTTTTCCGGCTAAGCACTACCTGCCAAAACCTGTCATTTCTTCCCGGTTGCCTCTTGGAGGGACCGCGAGGGAGTTCACATGACGACCGTAATCATCGGGCTCATTGCCCTGCTCGTTGTTGCTATCATCGCTATCTTCGTCATCTACTCAACTACTGTCCAAAGTCTCATAATTTACAGTAAACTTAGGGTAAGAATCATCAAAATACCCTATGAGAGGAGGAGCTCTAGGTGTCCGTGCGAGCGAGGTTATCAATATGGTTCCCGA
>JBAZWW010000010.1:0-22749 GCA_041660165.1 Patescibacteria group bacterium
GACGAAGCAGTCGCAAGAACAGCGTGATAAGTAATATCGCCATCGTCAACAAAGTCATTCACGCCGGTAACCGTGATCGTCTGCGGAGTAGCCCAATTCACACTCGTAAACGTCAGTGAGGAGGCAGACACGGTGCCTTCAGCCGTGTTATCGGAGGTGACACCAATAGAAACGTCAGCGGTTGGCTGAGTGTCAAGAACAACGGTGAATGTGGCGGTACCGAGAAGCTCAGTTGTGTGACCAGAGATTCCGCCAACGGTGACGCCGGCGGTGTCATCGTCAGTCACATGGGCAGTGACGCTCGCCACTGCAAGACCGTTGTATCCCAAATCCGTTGAGGTCACGGCATGAGTAATAGTCGCATCTTCCGGACTCGTTTCATCTATCAAATCATTAATGGCAGTTACCGTTATCGTTTGAGGCGTATCCCAGTTAAGCGTTGTGAACGTCAAGGCCCCGCTCACGGAAACATCTGCGTTTCCGGTGGGAGTAACCACCACGTTCGCCGTTGGTAATTTGTCGAGGACGGCTGTATACGTGTCAGTCGCTCCACCCTCTGTAACGTCCGTTGAAAAACCGCTCTCCACAATAGTCACGCCAGGAACCGCTGCGCTAATTAACCAATTTGTATTTCGAGCACTATCAAAACAATCGTCAATACACGAGGCGACAGTAACGTTCGTGTTGGTATTATCCTGAACGTCCAATGAGGCCAATACCCGAGTTCCCTGCGGATCAATGTTCACCTGAGTAGTTGGTACAGAACTCCGAAGCGAGAGCCTGTTACCAACCGTACCCTGAAGCGTCAACGTATTTGAGATAGTCGTTGTAGAACTGGCGGCGAAGGTTAGAGTACGTGCAACAGTTACTGTTTTTGTAAGATTATAGAAGGTGGTGTTCCCGGTGATGCTTTGGTTTGTTCCGTTTAAAGTCACCGTTCCTGCACGCGGCGTGAAGGTTGCGCTATTCGACCAGTTTCCACCAACCGTTAGATTATAATTAAAAGCAGTAACATCGAGCGTGCCGGCAGTGATGGTCACCCCGCCGTTGACCACGGTATTCTGAGCAAGAGTTACGCCGTACCCCGAAGTTTTATTCACTATAAAATTTCCACCAAAAGGCTCAGACGTGGTAACGATTGACGAGGCCCAGCCCGTTGTAAAGGTGACAGACGCAGTTGATACCAAAGAACCATTATTCGTAAAGTTCGCACCAACTGAAATATCCGTTCCACCGAATGTCACGGTCTTTCCAGAACTAATCACAAGATCTTCCGGTGGATTATATGCTAACCCAACCTGCATATCAGTCGCATTGCTGAGATCATTCGTAGCCCCCGCAAAAGTTGCCCCGCGTTCTGCATGGAAAAATCCAGCCGTACTCATCGTGAAATTCCCGTTGTTTATAAACCTATGCGTACGAACATCGCCCGTTGTATTGAGCGTGCCAAGAGCGTCAATAGTGATAAGAGGAATGTTCGCAACGGAAGCGGCGATGGTTTGATTAGCGAGCACCGTAAAAGTCCCGCCGTTTTTAGCGATAATAACAGAGGCACCCGTGAGAACGTTAAAATTTCCCGTACTCACCGCATCATGGTAGTGAGTGATCTCTCCCGAGGCGTAGTTTGTATCGAACTCAAGCGTTCTGCCGGTGATATCAAACGTCCCTTGGTTGTCATAATTCGCGCCGATGTTTATCGTCGTGACGGCGGCATTGAGGGAAAGCACGGCACCGGATCCTACAGACAAGGCTCCAGCGGGAGAAAATTGCACACCCACCTGCATATTGCCGGTCGCGCTCGAAAGATTGTTTGTCGTTCCGTTAAAAGCGGCGCTTTGCATGGCGTGAAAAAAACCGGAGCCATTCGTAAAGCTTCCGTTGTTTATAAAGGCAATAAACAGCGTATCTCCAATTGTGGTCAGTGATGCCCCTGACTCAACCGTAACTGAAGTACCGCCGGCTATTGTGGCGGTCAACGTCGTTCCAGCTTTGATCGTCTTCACCGTAAGATTGTTCGTACTCATCGTTACTGCTGCGCTGGTATCTGTATTGAAATTTCCCGTTCCGGCTGTATAAGTAAACGTGGTCATACCATTGGTCGCGACCATCGTTTTTCCGGCACCGGCCATTGCTCCACCGGTCATTGAAAAATCTCCGTTCATGGACCACGTACCTGATGTTGGTGTATAGGCACCGGCCGTAAAAGCAAACGGGCCACTGATGGTAAGAGCAGACGTGCCACCTGCCCACGTGGCCGTAGTTGAACTCTCCGTAAATCCGCCGGAATTGATGGTAAATGTTGTTCCCTGTGTCACCGTTCCCGTATAGCCAGTAGCAAGCGTGATGCCACCAATTGAGGCCCCGAATCCGGCGTCAATAGTCGAGTTATTGTGAGCCGAGGCCGCGGAAGTTGCATCAAAAACGACGGTGTCACCCGCTCCCGGACAAGCGTCACCCACCCAGTTCACACAATCGCTCCAGTTGTCAGAGGTACCGCCACCATCCCAAGTAAAAGCAGTCGCGTGCGTCAAAGAAATGTTCAGAAGGAACACGAAGCACATGGCTATAAAGCCCGTTATCCCTAAGGAAAAAGGGATGTATTTTCGTTGAAAGAGTTTCATAGTGAAAACGTAGCCAAAGTATACTCCATAAACCTCACCCCAGCTTCTGTTTTTCCCAAAGCTCATGGAATCTCCCCCGTTTTTTATACAGCTCGTCGAATGTTCCGGATTCAATCAATTCGCCGTCCTCAAGCACCAGGATTCTGTCCATTTCCTTGATCGTTGTCAGTCTATGGGCGATCACCACCGCGGTGACGCTCCTGAAAAACGTGTGGAGCGAGTCCTGAATCTTCTCCTCGGACTCAAGATCAAGATGAGAAGTGGCTTCGTCCATGAAGAGTATCTCCGGCTCCTTGAAAATTGCGCGAGCGATCCCTACCCGCTGTCTCTCGCCCCCGGACAGCTTGATGCCCTTTTCACCGATCAAAGTCTCAACCCCGTCAGGAAGCTTGTCGAGGAAATCTGAAACGTGCGCGGTGTCGAGCGCTCGCTTAATCGCCTCTTTTTTCTTGGCGTGCTCGGCCTTAGCAATCGTAATGTTTTCTTTGAGCGAGAAATTGAACACCTCGGTCTCCTGGAGAACCACGGCGGCGCGTTTGTAATACGAGCTCTTCTTGATGTCGCGGAGCGAGATGCCGTCAATAAGAATCTTGCCCGTGTAATCCTCGTTCTCCTTCAGCAAGAGTTTGAACAGCGTTGATTTGCCTGCTCCCGAGAGACCGACGACGCCGATACGCTCACCCCGCTTGATCTCGAAAGACAGGCGATCAAGGACCCTGTGTCCGCCGTACGAGAAGGTCAGATTCTCGGCCGCGATCGTTTTCCAGTCTGCGGGAAACTCAACCTTGCCCGTTTCATCATCACTGCCAATGGGCACGGCCAGAATTTCCATCATGCGGGCAATGCCGTACTTGGCCACAATGAAATCCTGTGAGACTTCCGTCAGCTCATTCAGCGATTCGTTCACTCGATTAAAATAGCCATTGAACAAAAGGAGAAAGCCTACCTCAAAATGACCGCGAGTGATGCCGTTCACAATGAAAATAAATCCGCTCAGGCGCACCGCGTTGGCGTAAATGCCAAGGATCAAGCCTCTCAACTGATAATTGGAAATGCGCTGGCGGATTTTGTCATACAACTCTGTGGCGGATTTACTAATGATCTTTGATAACGGCTCTGTCATGCCAAGAACCTTGACGCTCCGAATGTTATTCAGCCCCTCAAAAAAGAGACCGCTCAGCACTTCTTCCTTGGCATTCACCTCCCGGGCTGCCCTGCTGGCCCGGCCAACAAGAAAGAAACCAAGGAAACCGAAGGTGATCATGAAGCCAAGGAAGCCAACAGCAATCATGCGGTCAAAGAGCGCCAAAATAATGACAATGCTGACAAAGTTGATACAAATTTCAATGAAGTTATTGAGCCAAATGCGCACCAGACGATCA
This sequence comes from Patescibacteria group bacterium, assembly GCA_041660165.1. Lineage (GTDB taxonomy): Bacteria > Patescibacteriota > Patescibacteriia > UBA9934 > UBA9934 > JAGORL01. The sequence goes on from JBAZWW010000010.1 coordinate 4,004, forward strand.
ACGGCCACTCCACCCCGCTCCAGCTTCTTTAATTTATTGCCGGCGTTTTCCTGCTCATGCCAAGAAGTATCCAAACGGAAGAGCTGTCTGATGACGGACAACTCCGCATCAAGCGTAGCCCGTTCAGAAATGCGGAAGCCCATCATCTTGGCCGAGTAATGGCTGAGGTAACGCCAAATAATGGCGGAGATCCAAATGCCCGCTATGACCCAGACGTGCGTCAGTGGTTCCCCCGGTTTCCAGGCGGCGAGGAAGCTTAAAATATTCGCCAAGCCAAACGGCGGGAAGAGCCAAGCAATATCGCCGGACGCTCGCAAAATTGAGACCAAGAAAAATCTCCCTTTGTACGGCCCCAAGAAAACAAAAAGATCCTTCACTAACTGGAGGTTTGAATAATTCTTCATCGAAAGATCAGTTTCCGCCTTTGAAGCCATGGGGACATTATAACGCACTTCATCCCAATGAAAGTTTGAGCATCTCCTCAGAGAATGCTTCAGCCGCCTCTGCCATCATCCGCCTAGCTTCATCCTCAGTACTGCCAACGGACGATAAATCAAGCTCAGGCATATAGGCAACAAAAGCGTCGCCTTCTCGAAAAATAATCATAACTAGAGAGACAGAAATATCTTGGCATTAACCCCGGCATCATTTAATATTTGAGAGAGCAACCCTACACCAATCTCTTTGTGCATTGGAACGGTAATTTTTCTCTTCGTCCGATCAGCGTGAACCAAGCGAACATGACTCCCACGTTGGCGCAAAACAGTATATCCCAACTTCTGCAGGCGCCTTACAATCTCCCTTCCGGAAAACCCGGCGAGCTCCGTCATACCCGGACAAGATGTAAACTTACGTTCGTGGCGTACTGCCGAACAGGCACCTTCGGTAACTCAGCCTCACAAAGTTCGATCGCCTCTCTGACATTTTTTAATGCCTCATCAACGGTTGATCCCTGGCTGTAACAACCTTCAAACGCCGGGCAAGTTACCCAATATCCCCCAGCTTCTTCCTCTTGCACTACTACAGGATAAAGACGTTCAGCATGACGAACCTGAGTTTTTCGAATGGCTGATTTCATATAAGGCCAGCGTATCACAGCCTGATAAAAGCTTCAAAAAAAGAAAAACCATCCGGTTAAGGATGATTTTTCCTGGAGCCGATTCCGGGACTTGAACCCGGGACCTCTACTTTACGAAAGTATTGCTCTACCAGCTGAGCTAAATCGGCCTTGCAGTGCCTTACAAAACCTTCTATAAATTTGTCATGGCTAGGAGGCCGGCGAGGCTCCGACGAGGCGTACTTCATGGTACGCCGAGGAGGAACGCAGCCGACGACAACGCCATGGCTAATTTTAGGAGGTTTTGACTGGAGCAGGAGACGGGATTCGAACCCGCGACCCTTTGCTTGGGAAGCAAATATTCTACCACTGAACTACTCCTGCAAAGCGGGAGTTTTATAACATATCCCCGCTGTTTTTCGCAAGTGTATAGCTTCTTGCGTCATAAAAATGAAGAGAGCCCGCACTCGTTGTGCAGGCTCTCACGCGATCCAAACCGGAAGGGCAAAGGACTGAGGATCTAAGGGCTAACGCGCCCAAGGATCTCAGGTCACAGTGCTGGGACTTGCGGAGACCGCAGCCGGGCAGTCGCCGCTCCACTGGCTGCTGAGCCAGTCGTAGTACACGTACCAGCCCTGGCCACTCCAGTCGAGGTAGTAGACGCACACCTCGTCGTTCACCGGGCTGCGGAAGCCCTCGCCCCAGAAGAAAATGGCGCCGGCCGTCTTCCAGCTCTCCGGGATAAATTCCGGATTCGCCTTGAGCGCATCTCGCTCATTCACGGAGGAGTGACCAGGCATGGCCTTCAGCTTCTTGTCCCACAGGACCTGGCCTGCGATACCGCCTTCGACCTCCTGGACGGGATTCACGTAGGGCGTGACAATGACTCCGTCACGGAGCAGGATCTGATCCTTGCCCGTCCCCTGCCAAGTGAAGATCACCGTGCCGGGCTTGACCACGTTCCACGTCCGCTCGGCCGTGCCGAACGGGAGTTGGGACGGGACGTCGTTGTAGACCTCGAGCGTGTGCTCGTCGATCTTTTTGAAGCGAAGCGGGGCCGGAACAGGTACGGGCGCGGGTCGCGATTCGGCGAGCTTGACCTCAAGGCGCGAATCGAAGTCGCCTTCGATGATCCGCTGGAGAGCGGACTCGAGCTTGTCCAAGTCGTACGGATACCCGCCCCTCAGACGTAGTTGCCGTTTGATCTCCACCAGTTTCCCGTCAACGCTCATGTATCGTTCGCCGTCGACAGCTTGGGCCGCCATGACAAACCTCCCTTTGTCTTGAAAACCGCCGAAATTGACAGCTTCAAAACCTGTTCATCCTTCATCAAAATCGACCATTTGTCAATAAGACCAGCCAAAATACTACCCCTCCTCACGTCGGGGTGGGAAGTCTCATCAGGGACGGATATGAACATCGCTGACGACTAGAGCACAAACACCCACGGCCGGGATGATTTGTGGCGCGAGGAGATGATCTGGTCGAGCGTGGACTTCTTGGCTGAGATTCCGCGCAGGTGGATCCAGGGGTCACCTTCGTGCTCGCCGGTTTCTATGACTTCGAGAATCCACAGGGCGTCGGGGCCAGAAATGACGTCTGAGATTTTGCCTGCTTCAAGGGAGAAGGCCGGCAAGAGCCACTCTTCTGCCTCGTTCTTGGAAATGTAGCCCAGGTCACCGTTGTTCACGCCGGTTTTGTCATCCGAGTACCTCTTGGCAGCGTCGCCAAAGGGCATACCGTCATCAATCATGCGCTTGCGCAATGTGACGAGCCTCGTTGTCGGCTTGTCCTGCATGACGCTTGATGCGAGTACCGCTTCGGCCACTTTGCGGGCGCGGGCCAGGTTGTCGTCTCCTCGACCAAATGAGACATCGAGTTCATGGCCAAGCGCGGTGACGGAGGCATCATAGACGGCACGATTAAGTGCAAGTTCGAAAGCGTCGTGCTTCGAAAGCGTCTGGTCACTGTCTCGGTACTCGTTCGTCAAACGAGCAACACGCGGATACCAAACCGGAATGCCGTCCACAATCCCGGCGGGCAGGATCATGACCTGGGCCAAAGCTGAAAAAACACCCTTCACGGGGTGCATAAACAAGACAAATCCGTGAAGCGCAACGTACGCGCCAAGGACAACAAGAACTACCCGCTTCATAGACCGCTCAGCTGATCAAACCGGCCGTGATCAAAAAAGTAATACAGCCAGCGGGCGGGATTGCTTATGCCTTCTAGGCTGTCCTTAGCGCCAAGCACCGCTCCGTTTGGCAAAGTGGCGGGCTTGCCCGTATCCACCACCAGCAACGTCTCACCAGGCTTAGCGAGTCCTTCTTTGGTTCTGGCCTGGCCCTCAAGATAATATTCACTCGACAAGCGGTCAATCAGATCAAGAAACTCTAACCGCTTGCCCTCAAGCCGGCTGTTCTCCCCCTCAAGCGTGGCAATATCATGTTCAATTTCTTTCTCACGCAAATATTCCCGCCCAAAGGCACCAACAAAGACGGCGGCCAAGAGGACGCTCGCCACCAGAAATACGCCCTTTTTCTTTCCGGAACGTTCGGCCATACGTTATGTATGATACCCCATCTCGCCGAGTATTTCACGCACCACTTGCCGGTCATCCCACGCAATTTTCTGTCCGCCGGCCACGGCCATCACCGGTTCCGAACCTTTGCCCGTAATCAACACGGCATCACCGGCCCTAGCGAGTGACAGCGCCTTGCGGATCGCTTCCCGCCGATCATCAACGAGGAATAAATTAGAGTTCTCGATCTTTCCCGCTTGTCTGGCGCCCTCGGCCACCGCTTCGATAATGGATCGGGGATCCTCATCATACGGATCCTCGTTCGTAACGATCACGATAGCCTCGTGCTCGGCCGACAGCTTGCCAATCAGTGGTCGGCGAGCAATATCGCGACCGCCACCAGCTGAACCATGCACGCCAATGATCCGCGAGGACTCCCCTACCGCCTCGAAAAGCGCCTGGAGCGCATAAGGTTCATAAGCGTAGTCAACGACCACCGCAAACGGCTGACCGCATTCGATCTTTTCAAAACGACCAGCGAGTGGTTTGAGTGTTCGCGCGGCGTCAAGCACTTTCTTGAGCGGGAAGCCAAGGGATTCGACTGTCGCGATCGCCGCGAGCGCGTTCTTCTGTTCGAACTCGGCGCGCAGTGGCAGTTGATCGACGGGGTGCACAATGTCGCCAACGCGAATCACTTTTTCTGCAAAGCTAAATGAGACATGCTTGTCAGCTGGAAAGCTGGCAAAATAGGCTGAGTGCTCATCATCGCCATTGACCACGATTGTTTTCGGCACCTCATGGCCCTCGAACTTCTTGTGCGGGCGCGCAGTCAAATGCTCGAACAGCTTGCCTTTGGCTTTCTTATAATTGTCGAAGCCTCCATGAGCCTCGATATGTTCAGGGGTCAAGTTCGTAAACACGGCCACGTCGTAATTTATTCCGAGGTGCCGGAATTGGTCGAGTCCTTGGCTAGACGTTTCAATCACGGCGTACACACACCGCTCCTTCACCATTTCGGCGAGTATCTTCTGCAAATAAAACCGCCCCGGCATGGTCATCTTCATTTTGTTCTCTATCTCTTTGCCGGCAATCGAAAATCCCGCGGTTGAGGTATAGCCCACCGTCTCACCCAGCTCCGTCAAAATCTGCGCAATGAAATTCACGGTCGAGGACTTACCGTTCGTTCCCGTGACGCCGATCACAATAAGCTTTTCCGATGGATGCCGATAAACAGCCTCAGCAAGTTTTGCGAGCGCGAAGTGATAGGCCTGAAGAAGGGGCTTGGGAACGAATTTCTTGAGTCGATGCAGCATATTAGAGCGTTGATCGTACCTCGAGACCGGGAATATTCTTGAAGTCTTTCGTATTCTTGGTGATCACCGGAACTTTTGAATATATCGCCGTAGCCGCAATGAGCATATCAAATTTGGCTTTTCCTCTCGTTCGCGCCAATCGCCCTCCAAGCATAGCAATCTCTGCGGATACCGGAATCACATGTGTAAAATTTAGTATCCTCGCAATTCCGTCTTCCTCCTCTTCAGACATCCCAGCAAAAGCAAAAAGTTCCATGATGGAAATAACCGAAACGAAACACGGCACCCCTGGCACAATACTTTTAAGAAGATCGGATTCTTTTCCATTTGCGATCCCAATTAAAATATTGGTATCGAACAACACTCCACCTACATCTTCCATAGGCGCGCACGGACTTTCGCGAGATCCTTCTCTGTGCGCGGATTATCCTTCCACATTCCGGCAATCGCAAGCAAACCCTTGTAAGATTGATCGACTTTTTTGGAGGAACCACGACGAATTCGACCGCGAATCTCACGGACCTGCCTCTCAGCCTCGACCTGGATTTTTTGAAGCTGTTTAAGCGTCATATATATTCACCTTAACATATTCGCTCAAAGCACTACAAGTTTCTCACTTCCTCTCTGAATTGCTCGCCCCGGTCAAACTCATTTTTGAACATATTGAAGCTGGCGGCGCCAGGAGAAAGAAGCACGATATCGCCGTTCTCGCCAAGCTTCCTAGCTTTCTGCACGGCCTCCTTCATGCTCCCGGCGTGATCTACGGGAACCTTGCCGGTGAGTCCTTTTTCAATAATATCTGAAGCATCACCCGGGAACAAAATAACTGCCTTACAGCCCTTAATAGCCTCAGCGATCATTTCATCAAAAGACAGATTTTTGTTCACTCCACCGGCAATCAAGATGGCGCGCTTATCCTTGCCATACACCTTGAGCGCAGCCACTACCGCGGTTGGCATAGTGGCCGCCGTGTCATTGATGTACATGATCTCATCCACCTCGCGGACAAGTTCCTGGCGGTCATCCACGCCCTTGAATTCCTTGAGCACTTTTTGAATGCCGGCCACCGGAACACCACGAAGCATAGATGCACAGACTGCCGACAACACGTTCTCAAGGTTATGCTCGCCCTGAAGTGCCACCTCAGCGTACGGCAAGACGAGTGTCTCCACACCATCCTTGCGGAAAATAATCGTGCCGTCCTTCACAAAACAACCGTTAGACTTTCCGTCATCGGTCTTAGAGAACCAGAAAAGTTTTCCTTTGACTCTTGGCTCCATCGCTCGGACAAGATCATGATCGCGGTTGAGCACGGTGTATTGATCCGGCGTCTGATACTCGAAAATAATTTCCTTGGATTTCTGGTAATCCTCATAGGTAGCGTACCGGTTCAAGTGATCCGGGAAAACATTCGTCAAAACGGCAATCGTTGGGCCTTTCTTCATCTCAGACAGTGCACCCGGCAAAGACTCGAGAAGCCACGACGAGAGTTCGAGTACAACGGGCGTTGATTTCTGGCTCGACAATAAGTCATCAAGGAACTCGAGCGGAGACACCTTAATGTTGCCGGCAATGATGGTTTCCGGATCAAGCGTTTTCACCATGGCACCGAGCAGAAGCGTAGTTGTCGTCTTGCCCTTGGTTCCAGTGACGGCAATAATCTCATGCGGATAGTAGCGCATGAATAAACTGACGTCAGATTCAATATGGATGTTTTGCGATTTTGCCTGCTGAACAAATTCAGATTCGCTTGGCACGCCGGGATTCTGCACCACGCAATCAACACCCGTAAAATCTTCTTTTCTATGCTCGCCCAACACAAACAACGGCTGATAAATGGTTTTGGTCTGGTACATTTCTTTGTACTTGTTAAACCATTCCATGACCAAATCCACGGACTCCTTAAGTTCCTTCTCATCTTTGAGATCCGTAATGACCGTCTGCGCTTCATGGCGCATGAGCCATTTGGCCGTGCCGAGTCCGCTACCCTGCTTATAACGGCCGAGCCCCATTACCGTAACGATTGCATCTTTAAAATTTGAGATCGATGATAGGTCCATAAGCATCAGACCCTGACGTGAGGAAGGGTCTTGAGGTTTGTTATTTATGCCTATTCTACATGATCCCCCTCGATTCTGGAATTACCAGGTGCTTAGTTCCTTCAAACAAGCCAAATTTTATGAGGGCGAGGCCAACCAAGACCCCAAGCTCAGCCACTGAAAGAACCGAGAATTGAAAGACCTGGCGCAAAACCGGAACCGCAACCGGCAGAATCACACAGACAATGCTCGCCAGAATGGCGATCAAGAAAAGAGGATTCCTATCCGCTCGCCCGGTGAAGGCGTGTCCCCGCAAATGCCGAATGACAAAGGCCGCTAGAATCGCATCGAGACAGAGCGACAAGAAGAGAAAAGTCCTGGCAGTTTCTGCTGATGAGCCATTTTGCGTGAGGATGAATTCAGTGGCAACGAGCGTGATAACGGACAACGAACCGACAACGGCCATGAATATGACGAGCTTGTGCGAAATGACGGCCTCATCTTTTTTTCTAGCGCCCGCGTGCATGATTCCGCGCTCGGCCGGCTCAAAGGCCAGCGCCATGGCCGGGAATCCGTCCGTAATCACGTTCATAAAGAGAATGTGGGCTGGCAAGAATGGCACAGGGAGCTTAAAAATCAAGGCCGAGGCAATGATCGCTACTTCGCTCAAACTAAACGTGAGCAGAAAAACCACCACTTTTCTAATGTTGTCATACAACACTCGCCCTTCCTTCATAGCAACGACGAGCGTAGCCACATTGTCATTCAAAAGCACCATGTCCGCTGACTCCTTAGCGGCGTCAGTCCCGCTCCCCATGGCCACGCCAATGTCCGCAGACTTGAGGGCCGGCGCGTCATTCACGCCATCACCCGTCATGGCCACCACATGCCCAATCTTTTGCAGGGCGCGCACAATTCTCACCTTGTCTTCGGGTAGTACTCGCGCAAAAACCGAGACATCTCGAACCCGCTCATACAGTTGCTCATCAGACATCTGCGCCAGTTCGTCATGGGAAATGACTGCTCCCTCGATGACCGAGAGTCCGAGCTGTTCTGCAATATGCGTAGCAGTGTCCTCATGATCGCCCGTGATCATGATGGTGCGCACGCCGGCCTTTAGCGCGTCGGCTACCACGTCCTTTGCCTCAGCACGCAATGGATCCCGAAGTCCGATAAAACCAACGGGGACAAGATTCCGGACATGGGTGTCATCGAGTTTCTTGCCGGACCATGGACGTTCGGCGATCATCAGTACGCGTAACCCTTGGCTCATTAGACGCTCGTGCGAGGCCCTGAGCTCGGCAAGTTGTTTGTCAGAAACGTCCAACCTCCGGAACAAAATATCCGGTGCGCCCCACGCCGACAACGTATCTCCTGCGGAATTCCGAGAAACAATTGCCGAGAATTTTCGCCTGGAATCAAAGGGCAGATCCTCAATAATATCCGTTCCCTCAACGTCGAGCTTGACGCCCTTTGCTTCAAGAAACTTTTTGACCGAGTGTTCAATCGGGGACGCTCGGCCATCATCTCGTTTAAGAAGCGTGGCGAGCGTTTGCAGACCGGCATTATCACCATCGAACATTTCGACTTTCATCTCGCCGGTCGTCAGCGTGCCGGTTTTGTCCATACACATGACCGTGACGGAACCAAGGGTTTCCGTGGCCACCATTCGGCGAATGAGCGCCCCGCGTTTAGCCATACGGTGCATGCCGTTCACAAAAATTACGGTAAGCGCGACCGTTAGCCCCTCCGGAACAGCCGCCACGGCGAGTGAAGAAGCGAGGGCGAGCATAGCCACCACCGGCATCCCCCGGTAAAGACCAAGACCAAAGATAACGAGCGCCACTAACGCGACAACAAGCGTCATCTGCCTAGAAAATTTACCCAGTTGTTTCATGAGCGGAGTCTCTGGCTCACCGGTTGTTTTGACCAGACTCGTGATTTTGCCAAACGCCGTGTCCTCCCCCACACTCGTCACAATCACTTGCGCTTTGCCTGCCACCGCCACCGTACCGGCAAAGACCATGGAATATTGCTCGCTGATAGGCGCGTCGAGTTTAGTCGGCTCAACACTTTTCTCCGTTGGCTCAGACTCCCCCGTGAGCGGAGCTTCATTGGTCATGAAATTGCTGGCCGAAATTATTCGAGCATCCGCCACGATTCTATCGCCACTCGTCAAATACATGACGTCGCCAGGAACAACTTCGCTGGCTGAAATGGTCATGATCGATCCATCTCTGCGAACAACCGCAGTCCGAGGCAATAATTTTGCCAGCGCAAACAATGCTCGGTCAGCCTTGAATTCTTGAAAAAATCCCAGCGTCACGTTCATGGCAACAATGAAAATGATCAAGACCGCATCCGCCAGCGCCCCCGTAAATACGCTCAACGCCACCGCGAGCGCCAGCACAACCATAAACGGACTGCCGAACTGGCGGAGGAAGATAGCCAATCCGCTCGCCGATCCCCGCCGTACGGACGAGGCTTGCCTCGTCCTGTTCGTCTCCACCTCCGCGCGCCCCGAACCAACCGACCGGATCACGTCCGCCGCTCTTAAATGGTGCCAAGGAAGCTGTTCGCCCATACTCCTTGTATTTTACCATTGGAATGGAAACGGTTGTATTGACGAAAATTGGCTTCGCCTGCTAACGTACGACGTTGCCAAGGATTTCCTTGTTCAACCGGAGGCTGTCTTGAGCACCATTCCGCTGTCCACGTGTTCTGTCACCACGCTCTCCGCGCTGTTCGGCCAAGCCGCCGAGCGGACGATCGGAAACATCGTCATTCCGCTGGCCCGGCAAGTGGATCCGACTGACACTGGCTGTTACGCAGTCATCTGGCGGATGACGGAGGCGTCCGCCCCGGAATTCGTTCCCGTGTGCGGGGTGGCTGTGGGCCACGTCACGCCGGACAAGTTCAAGAAGTACATCCGCTTCGCGCATGAGAAAGCCGGGCGTCTGAGCGAGTACCCCGACCACATCCTGAGCTTCGAAAGCTCAGACGAAGGCAATTCCCGTGTGGGTGATCCGTTGAACCCCAAGTACCCTGGAGCGGTGCGGATGGATCTGGACCGGATCATCATCTCCACCTCCGGCTTCGGCTGGAAGTTTGATGAGCTGGCCTGCCTCCTCATCGGACGCGAGCTCAATCTCCTGACCCAGACCCAGCTCAGCCGGGCAGTCAGCCTGAGCGACAACGATCACGCCTGGCGCTACTTCACGCACGCCGGCGTCCTTCCGCTCCCGTAGTCCCGCCAGGCCGAGCCGGTTCTCACACCCGCCGTCGTCAAAGTCCCTCTCGGCACGTCGGTCGCGACCGACGTGCCACGCTGAGGGCCCCGCGCTGAAAGACGCGGGTTTTTTAATTTCTACGAGATCAATCTATCTTAGAATTAACAAAATACTTTAAATAGATGATTTTCTTGACTATCGCTCCATAAACAAAGAATACGTTTTCCCAATCAAAACCCGTCCAATCTTTTGACTCAAATGTTTCATCTATGATTTTACCGAAGTCGGTAGTGTATTCGGTAGCGTGTAGTGATGTTTGATGCGCGCGGTTTTCAGCCCTGAGCTCACTCATAGTTTTTTCACGGGTATTTATTTGTTTGGCATAATGTACAAATGCTATTCTCGCTGGCTGATTCAATATTTTATTCATCCCAACCATAAAATTCGCTTCCCCCACATCTTTCATCCCCAGATGTGTCAATTGTTTCGTAATATGGTCTGCCCATGTGTCGTTATAGTGGCATTGCCCATCCTCACAGGGCACCGTTTTTTTGGATGGTTCTCCGATGATAGTTTCAAATATACTTCGTAATTGTGCAATTTTCATAAGAATATTATCATAAATGCTGTGTCGAAAACCGATTGTATACAAATACAAATCGACAACATTTTTACATTCCTCTTCACGATATTTGTCCACAAACGTGGCGTAAAAATCTCTAAAATGTATGCCCTCAATTAATTCAGTGTGAAAATAATCAATCGAATCAAAATCGATTTCCACCGCTCCGCCACTTTCATATTTCTTAATCAACGTTGCGACATTTACATGTTCTTCACTTGAAGCATCTAGTTGACTGGACAGCGAAAGATGCCGATATACGAGAGACAATTTAAATAGAAACTGATAACAAAAAATGAACAACCGGATTTCCGAAGATGGTGTCTTTACAAATCCATCTGACACTAGGATCAGTTGGGTCTCATCCAAAGTATGCGTGCCCTTCTTTTCGGTGGCAGGAATGACCCAAAAACTTTCCATTAAAAATGGACGATTTGGTTGGTACAATGCACCCTTTAGAATCATCTTTGTAAATTTCATAACCGCCCTGCTTCATCGCCTCCCCGTTAAGAAGTTTTCTGAGGTCACTGTAACATAAGCACCCTATCCACAGATAGCTCACTTCCCTTGGCTTAATCGCAACAAATACCATGCTTCCGGTGTATTCCTGCCCAAAATCAAAAAATCCCTCAACTTTCGTTAAAGGATTTTTTGGTGCGCCGGATGGGATTCGAACCCATGACCATAGGCTTAAAAGGCCTGTGCTCTACCAGCTGAGCTACCAGCGCATAGCTGTTTGTACGAGCAGTAGGCTATCAGCTTTTTAGGTTTTTGGGAAGGGCTGGAGGATTTGGAGAGCATATCAATACCTCGCACTATGCGCTACGTTTGACACCAATCTTCCAAACACCCTTTTCCAAGAACGCCTCAATGGTTTGACGGTTAGCCTTGTTGATCAAGTTTGAATGCGAAATTTTATTCTTTTTCCCATATTCCGCTAAAGTCTTAATCTCTGCCCCCTCTAGATACGCAAGTCTCTTATGGTAGCTATTCGTAAGTGCCTTTCCGACTATTTCTTCCATAACTCCCGTTTCGCTTTTGGCATCAAACTCCTTAAACGCCTCATAATACCGATCACGATCAATGAATTTGATATTGATCGGCACAAAACCTTCTCGAAGCAGAAGATAATTGCTGATCACTCGGCCAATACGACCATTACCATCAACAAACGGATGAATGTGTTCAAAGGTTAGATGAAGGCGAGCAATACGTTTGATAATATTTTCGTGGCTAGAGGCGTTATACTCAGCCAACATCTTTTCAAGTAGTCCAACAACTTCCTTGGGGTTAGGAGCGATATAGCTACCGACTCGAACAAATTCTTTCTCATTCCTAAAACGGCCAGCGATATCATCACGAATATTTAAGATCAGCATCTGATGAAGCGACAACATTACATCCAACGTCAATTCCTGCTCCTTTGCCTTATGGCCAATGTATGACACCACGCGCGCAAGATTCCTCGCCTCATGGATCTCCCGCTCCCCAACGTAACGATCCAAATCAATCTGCAAAAGAATCTTTTCCGTTTCCTCGAAACTAAGAGTGCTATTTTCAATAGCATTTGAGTTGTAAACCTGCTCTGCCACCTCTGCCTCAGAGATAAGCTTCAAAAGCGCGTCCTTACCGGTAGCTACCTGATAATACCGTTCGCGAAGTAGGCTAATCTTCTTGAACGTATTTAACGTTTTTGCCATATGCCTAAATCATAGCATACTTTCACGGTTTTGACAACATAACCGTGAATAACATTCTTTTTTCTGACTTTTTCACGGTTTTGATGCTAAAAGCGTGAAAATAACTAGACCATCCCAAAGCTCCCTTATACGTACTAGCAAATCTCCTTCCTGATCCTCCTGTGCTCCGGCACCGCTTTGGCCACCAGCGCCCAAAACTTGGCCGAGTGATTCATCTGGCCCAAATGGCACAGCTCATGGACAATAATGTAATCAACCGCTTCCGGCGAAAGATGAACGATTCGGTAATTAAAACTGAGCGTCCCCGAACTGGTACAACTCCCCCACCGCGTTGTCTGGTTCCTAATGGCAACTTTTGTGTATGAGAATTTATATACGTCATTAAAAAAAGCAAGCCGGGCATGAGCCAGCCGTAAAGCCTGCTCTTTCAGCCGAGCATAATCTGCTTTTGTCCCTCCGCTCAGCGGATTCACCGGCCGGCTTATAACGCGAGCAATGGCATCCTCAATCCACCCAACCTTTTCCAAAACCAAACGATTGATCAATCGGAGCGAGACCCTGCGCGGAGCAGTGACAGTACAACTGCCATCTTGGCCGATACGAATACGTATCCCGCGGGAGCGGGGGTTTCGTTTGAGGGTGAAGGGAGGGAGGGGCATAGCGATTATAGCCGTGCAGACGACCGATGAAATGATCACAATTTAGTGAGCCTCGCGGGTGCGTCCTTCTCAATAAGGGAATTCATCAAATCCATGGCCATTTCCTGCAATATCGGAAAAGTGAGATTAATAAGATTTTGTGGTTGCTTCCGCAGATCTTCGATTGACCTCTCATCAACATGAGCATGAGCCGTCATTTCACGAACACGTTCTATTAAGCCATATAATTGATTCCTCTCTGGCTGCGAGGTATTGAGATATGGTCCAAGCTTGTCCCGATAGCCTTCCAGTAACATTCTCCAAGATTCATTTTTTGGCAAGTCGTGTCCCCCTGACTTCGCGCGCTTTTGTGGGTTCAGATCTTTCTTTACAAAATGCCATTCAAATAATTTATACCCATAAAGCCAACGTTGATCTAACAAAATACCGGGATCAATAAGACGACGGTAATAAAATAAGTGGTGGCGAGTTTCTGGGCTCCAAAGCTTTAATGAAGCGGCGAGTATCCTTGGATCGAATGACATCGCCGGTTTCCTCATCCTAAGCACAACAGCAAAGTGACCACCACCTAAATATTCGCATAGGCCAAACGCAATCCCAAGAGAACCATTTATTCTGGGAATTGAAAAAGTTGTTTGAGTATGCAAAATGACCCCCGCTTCGATTGAATCGATCCACAACATGATATTCGCATCGACGCATTGTTGTGCTAATTTCTGATCATCTGTATGAATAATGAATCGAACGTGGCGTAGTCCACGCTCATCCGAAAAGAAAAGAATTTCTACTTTACTGTTTATAATTCCCGACATGGCGCTCAATCTGACGGAAGGCTCTCCCAGCTTGCCGTTATTTGAATCTAGCCAATCATAATCGCAAAAGATATCGCATGCCCACATATATAGTCTATTTTATTAACGATCGAGATCATCTACCAATAATCCTGAATTATGAACGTAGAAATAATGCAACCTTTACCATTATTCTTTCGTTGTTCCTTGCCACATCAGATTCCCAAACCCGCAGAATTTTCCATTGCATATTCCTTAAGGCTCTTACCGACCTCCTATCTCTTTTTATATTGCCCTCTATTTTCTCAACCCAATATTTTTTCGGCAATCTGCTTTTCTTGGCGTTGAATCCTCGGCCGTGCCAAAAGTCACCATCAATGAATACTGCGATCTTCTTGCGGGGAAGGGCGATATCGGGTTTTCCGGGAGCCCGGGCGTAATGTTTTTGAAAATAAATGCCCTCGCGGCGCAAATAGCGGAAAACCAAAAGCTCGGCCTTCGTATTCTTTGAACGAATCTTTGACATGATCTCGCTTCGTTTTGCTTCTGTAAACATGTCCATAAGCTCATTCTGCCAGACTGTGGAAAAGCTGCAACTTTCGGTTTCTATTCGGGTATAATTGAGATGCGGCGAAATTGAATTTTCAACAACAGTATGCCATCACTGACCAAAAAACAGAAAGAGATCTTTGATTTCGTGAAGCTGTATATCAATGACAACGGCATCTCCCCCACCATTGAAGAAACGCGCAAGAAGTTTGGGCTCAAAGCCGTTTCAACTGTCCACGAACATCTCCATACCCTCATAGAAAAGGGCTACTTGTCAAAGGATGACAATCTTGCGCGAAGCCTGTCGCCAAAGAGGGCTATTGCGTTTGTCATTGAAATCCCAATAGTTGGCAGGATTGCTGCCGGACAGCCGATTGAAGCAATCACCGACCACGGTGAGACTGTGGCGGTGGCCGGAAACAATATTACAGACCCAAAAAAGCACTACGCTCTCAAAGTAGTTGGCAATAGCATGATTGACGAGGGGATCTTTGACGGAGATATTGTCGTTATAAAAAAACAATCTACCGCCGAAAACGGGCAGACTGTCGTGGCCATCATTGATGACAATCAGGCAACTCTTAAAATGCTTTTTAGAGAGAAAAATAAGTTCAGGCTTCAGCCGGCTAACCAGACGCTATTGCCCATTTTCAGAAAGGAAGTTGAGATCCGCGGCGTGGTTGTGCAAGTTATCAGAAACATGGGGACTCAAACGTACAACCCGGCCGAGAAAGCAACCGTTCCCGGATTCAGGACAGTTGATCTCTTTGCGGGCGTAGGCGGAATCCGCATCGGCTTTGAGAGGGCCGGCTTTAAAACTGTATTTGCAAACGATTTTGATCAGCCGTGCAAAGTTACCTATGATCTTAACTTTAAAGATTCAAAGCTTGTAGTAGAGGACATTCGCAAGCTTGGCATAGATGATCTGCCGGATTTTGATTTTCTTCTTGGCGGATTTCCCTGCCAAGCGTTTTCGATCGCCGGGCATAGGCAGGGATTTGATGACAAAAAAGGACGCGGCAACCTCTTCTTTGACGTTGCCCGCATTATCGAGGAGCGAAGACCTGCGGGATTCTTATTAGAGAATGTCAAAAATCTCAAAAGCCATGATGAGGGGAAAACCTTCCGTATCATCTCAGAGATACTTGAAGATTTGGGATACCATGTGAAGGTAAAAGTGCTGAATAGCATGGAATATGGGAACGTTCCGCAAAATCGGGAGCGTATCTATATCGTGGGCTTCAAAAACAAGAGCTACACGGATAAATTTGAATTTCCCCAGCCCGTGAAGCTCACAAAAAAAGTTACCGATCTGCTTGAAAAGAACGTTCCGGAAAAATACTACTACAACGGCAAGCCGCTTTTTGCCAAACTCAAAAACTTCGTCAAAGAAATCGGCAAGGTATACCAATGGAGAAGACAGTACGTCCGCGAGAACAAAAAAAACGTCTGCCCAACTCTCACAGCCAACATGGGTATGGGCGGGCATAACGTTCCCATTATTAAGGATGAAAAAGGCATCAGAAAATTGACTCCGCTTGAATGCGCCCGCATCCAGGGGTTCCCCTCAAGCTACCGGCTCCCTGCGCTATCTGACTCCTCGCTCTACAAACAATTCGGCAACTCCGTGACCGTTACCGTGATAGAAGCCGTAGCCAAACAGATGATGAAGGCGATGCAGTAATTACCAAACTTTCACTTTTGATGCCATCGGTTTGATCTTCTTCTTGCGGATGATTTCTTTCTTGATAGAAAAACGAGGCCTACGACCCTTTTTTTGCTGGTCTTCAACAGTCTCATGCTCGTTGACCATGTGAAAGCGAATGAGTTTTGAGGGTATATGATAAATATCAAACATACCGTCAGTCGCGCCATCGCGGTAAAAATCTAAAAAATACAGATCGTCCCATTTTGATTTCGGGCCAAATGAGGTCAAGTCATCCATTACGCTGCACGCTTTAATCTGTTCCGCCCGGCGAGTTGTAGTATTAAATGTATCAAACGAAGTGTTCGATAGACCCCTGGCAGAGATGAAGCGAGACGAACTCGACCAAAGACAAAATGCCACCTCGGAAAGTCCTTCGGGAAAATTTGGCTCCCGAGACTTGTATTCTCTCATGGCGATCTTTAGGTTCTTCCATAAATCAAAAATCTTCTTCCATTGAATCCCATCAGCCTTCGAAAAGTCCATCACTTCCAACGAACACTTCTCACCAAAGACCGTAGTGTCTATTTTTCGAATTTTCATACTTGATTAAATGAATACCGAGGCTTAGAATTGCGGGCAAATCCTACACCTCAAACCAAAACCACGCCAACTCAACTGGCGTATTTGTTTGACTTTCTTGGAAAACTGCGCTTCAATACGCGCGCAAATGGGAGATCAAAATGGACCTTACCGCTTCCCCGCTCTTTTTCTCGTTCATGACGTTCTGTGCGGGATACGTGATGATTCGCAACGCCTCGTCATACGAAGGACGGCCTGATGCTTTTGAACGCTTCCTGGGCATGAACATGATCTGGCTCTCAGCGTGGTGGTTCAAGCTCTTCTTGATCGAGTGCGCCGAGACCGCAACGAACCCGTTCGTGTCCGCCAGTTGCACGGCCGGAAGCCAGATGGTTCTCATCTTCCTCGGAATCGGCGTACCAGTCTTCTTGGCCGTCTCCGCGCTCCACCTGCTCGCCTACCTCCGCGCGCGGTACAGAGATACGTGAGCACCGCCCCCTCACGAACAGACCTCGCTAAAAACCCCGCCGTGCCGGGGTTTTCGCCTTTTTTACGCTTTCATTTTGCCAGGTTCCGAACAACAGTATCCACTTCTATAACAGATACTTTCAATGGCCTGCTGAAATTCGGCGTAATTATTCTTCATGACCTTAGAAATAAGTGAAATTGTGGGTGTCTTAAATTGCATTGTGCATCTTTTGCACATTGCTTATTACATACGCAAGCTGTTGCATTTTCTGCAATAACTCGAAGTATGTACAAAATCTGCATTTACTGAAGACTTTACAGCTTTATCACGCTCACTACCCCTTCAGCTTATTCGCCTCAAAGCTCCATTCGGCAAGCTTGGCGCTGATGTCTTCCCCGTTTTCATTGACGGCAAAAAGCATGACGGGCTCTACTTTGCCAATGGCATAGGCAACGGAGACGAGACACTCTTTTGCGTCCCCGCGCTTCACGATGGCTTTGGCAACTTCGCGCGCTTTCATGGCGGCGCTTCTGTCCACCTTAGTCATGTCCTTACCGGACGTGGCGCCTCCACCGTGGGGAACGATTCCGCCGTAGGAATCAACCATGAGCTTTCGGCCAGTGAGGCCGGTATCCGCCGTAAAACCACCAAGGACGAATCTGCCCGTGGTGTTAATCAGAAACTCGATTTTGGGCGAGCGGAATTCAGCGGGGATGACGGGGTCAATCACGTACTCGATAATCGTTCGGCGAATCTCGTCCTGCAAGACCTCTTCAGCGTGCTGGCAACTCACGACCACGACCGTAACCAGACCGTCAACAATCGTCACTTGGGATTTGCCGTCAGGCTTGAGCCAAGCAACCTCGCCGGATTGTCTGAGGTCAGTCAATCGATCAGTCAGGGCTCGCGCAAACACCAAACCGCGAGGAAGGAATTCTGGCGTTTCGTTGGTGGCAAAGCCGTACATAATGCCTTGATCGCCAGCGCCACCAGTATCCACGCCCTGGGCAATATCCGGCGACTGCTGAGTAATGTGCGTGATGACTTTCAGCTCATCGTCATAGCCAATGTCTTTGTAGGTTTGCTTCGCTACAGCGGCGTAGTCAACTTTTGCCCTGGTAGTAATCTCCCCCGCAAGAACGAGCAGGCCGTGACTGCCCAAGGTCTCAACCGCAACACGACTAGACGGATCCTGCTCCGCACACGCCGAAAGAATGGCATCAGAAATTTGATCACACACCTTGTCAGGATGACCGGCGGTTACGCTTTCCACGGAATATGTCTTGGGGACGAACATAAAAAAGAAAACGCCAAACGGCGTTGATAAGAATTATCTTCCCCGTTAAAGGGCTGGAATTGACACCCTCTCCTTGCGGAAGGTTGTCGACGGGTCATTGGGCCAGTGCCCTCGCCGTGCTCTTGATACCTTGTTCAATTTTCTAAGAATTCATCGTGGGTTACCCACGGAAACGTGCTAATATTAGTGTAATCGACAGACGGAAGTCTGACACTAATTTTTTCACATTTCTATGGACAATCAACTCGGATACGAGGAACGAGTTAAGAAAC
>JBAZWW010000011.1:0-21000 GCA_041660165.1 Patescibacteria group bacterium
GTTCCTCGTATCCGAGTTGATTGTCCATAGAAATGTGAAAAAATTAGTGTCAGACTTCCGTCTGTCGATTACACTAATATTAGCACGTTTCCGTGGGTAACCCACGATGAATTCTATGCAAGACCCCTTTGGCCCCGGTTCCCAGGTAGAAAAACGGATCATCACGGAAATAGCCAAGATGAAAAAGATTGTGTCGAGCCTGAAAACGCTCGGCCTTAAAATTGTCCTGGCCCAAGGAAGCTATGACCTGGTACACATTGGCCATGCCAGATATTTAGAAACTGCCAAGAAGCACGGCAACATTTTAGTGGTGGGCGTGGACAGCGATGAAAAGATCCGCACGCGCAAAGGACCGGAACGCCCGGTGGTACCTGAAGGCGAGAGACTCGAGATGGTCTCGCACCTGCGTCCCGTTGATTTGGTCTATCTAAAAAAATTGAAAGACCCGAAGTGGCAACTCATCAAATCTATTTGCCCTGATGTGCTCATCGCCACCAAAGACACATATTCGAAAAAAGAAATCCAAGAACTAAAAACCTACTGCGGGAAAGTGATCGTGCTCGAAAGAATGGCCACAACTTCAACGAGCGCGAAGATTCGCCACTTGCAGATCGGGACCGCGCAAAGACTCGAGCGTGCGCTCACGCCTAAGCTCATCAAAACGCTCCAGGAGGCGCTCTTAGGCGTCCCGCAAGAATAACTATGCGCACCGTCCTCGTGGTCTACGTACCCGTTTTACACGAGGGCTACCGAGCGCTGTTTTCAAGGCATCCAGAGGCTACCGAGCTCTATCTCTTCGGTTCCGACGTAATTGGCGAGTTTGAGCATCTCATCAAAGACATTCGCAAGCTCGATCCCCTGCTCACGCAAAAAGCCGTGGCCTCATGGGCTATGTTTGATCGAGTATCCATCCTGAACGCGAGCACCATCGAGGAGCTACGCTCACAAAACGTTTCACTCGTCTGCTCGAATGATGACATTACGCGCGAACTCGTTCAGAAATATTTTTCGAGTAATCCCGTCACGCTCGACAATATCTTTTTGCGCTGGGATAAAAAAACCGCGATGGAACCAATGGCAGTTTCGCCGGACGTTACGATTAGTACAAGCGAGTTCGACAAGCAAATGATCGCCACGGCTCAAAAAGAAGGCGAACAAAGCCCCGACTGGTGGCGCAGACTTGGCGCGATCGCCGTACTCGACGGACGGGTTCTCGTCAAAACGCACAACACCTACGTGCCGTCCGAGCAGATTGCCTATAACGAGGGCGATCCGCGGAGCAATTTCAGAAGCGGAGTGAATCTCGAATCCTCGCTCGCCATTCACGCCGAGGCCCGGCTCGTATCCCTCGCAGCGAAGGACGGCATCTCACTCAAGGGCGCTAGCGTGTACGTGGACACCTTCCCCTGCCCGCCGTGCGCCAAAATGCTAGCCTACTCCGGCATCACCAAGCTCTACTATCGCACCGGGTACAAGGTGCTTGATGGCGAACGGATACTCAGAAGCCAAGGGATAGAAATTATTTTTGTAAGCTAAAAGGCCCATGGCGCGCGCCACAGGCCTTCGTCCGAACTGGTACTTGCCGTGCCGGCGCTAGAGGAGCCGACCCCCCGCCACGAGCGCTTTCTCAGCGTCAGTCAGACGGTAAACGGTCGCCACGCCCGTGCGGAGCTTCTCAAACACGATAGCGCGGGCGTTCGATTCCGCTTCCGACTCCGGCCCCTTGAAGAACGGTGACTCCACGCGTCCGGTCCCGTCCGGCACCATGATGTGAACGTGGAGATGGCGAATCGTTCCGGCGGAGAGCGTAGCGTCCCCGTTCCGGATCAGGATCCCGCAGGAATCGATCTCAAGCCCATCGAGGACGTCCTCGATGAAGACGCCCATGGAGCCGAACTCGTTCTGGGACAGGTCGCGAATGTCCAAAACGTGCCGCTTTGGAACGATCAGGAAGTGCTGAGCAGTGTTCTTCTCGGGGTTAGCGGTGTTGGGCCAGGCCCACCAGTAGTCATTTTCGAACTGCACCACGTTCACTTCCGGATCAGGGACGCAGAACGGACAACGCCCGTTCAGGAGATCGTCCACAGACCGGCAATACTGGTTGTACTTGCCAGTACGCGCAAGCGCTACGCAGTCCTCCGGAGAGATGCCTTCCACTACAAGCCTCGGATGGTCCATTCGTACTCCCTGCTAGCAGATGCTGGCCGGTCTCTATTACTCGAAAACGAACGAAAAGTCAAAATAATATCCCAGCAGATACTTTACTGCTTCTTATAATTCTTCGGCTGGCCGAACTTGAATTTCCAGGCTTCGGATTCACCGAGCTGTTCAAGGTCGGGCTCGATCAAGTGCGCGTGAATGTGCAGGACGCTTGAGCCATAGTTGCCGTACTCGGAAGAACCAAAACGGATAGCCACTCCCCCGCCGGACATGTTTCGTTTTCTAGATTCCTCGGCAAACATTTCAAACAGCTCGCGTCCGGCTTCGGGATCAACGTCTTTCAGATGCTCGACATGCGTTTGATAAATTGCGAGCAACTGATGCTTGATCTTCTCATACGGCCACTGATTTTCGGTCAAAATCCAAAACTTCCCCTCTTTGATAATCGGGGCCTTGTGGTACTTATCAAGGTTCTCCCGGCAAAATGGACAGTGGCCTTCTTTCTTAATCTCCTCCATGACCACTCGCTGTTCTTCGAGTCTGACCGCTGAGAGATTGATGAACCGATTATCGTCGTCGGCCATACTAAATGGCAACCGGGATACCCTTGATCCCCGGGTGCGGGTTGTAATCTTCAAGGGTGAAGTGCTCTTTGCGGAACTCGAAAAAGTCTTTTACGTTCGTATCCATTTTCATCGTCGCGAGGATTTTTGGTTCACGCGAAAGCATCAGCTCGACCGCGGGCACTTGGTCAACGAAAATGTGCGCGTCGGAGATAGTGTGAATATATTCGTAAGGCTCGGTGCCTGTGGCATGGGCGAGCATCATCAACAAGGCGCCGTACTGCACCATGTTTGAGGGGACACCAACGGGGACATCGCCAGAACGCTGAAACATGTGAAGCGTTAGCTTGTTGTCCAGTACTCGAAGATGAATCCAGCCGTGGCACGGGGCAACCACCACCTTCTGCTGTTTGCCGGTCCCGCGAATAATGTATTGTGGAATCCAAGGAGAAATGAAGTGCGTACGCAAGTGCGGGAACTCGCGGATCTGTTCGATAATATTTTGGAACTGGTTGTAGGCGGTTCCCTCGGCGGTTGGAAAGTCATGAAAGGCTGCACCGTACGAGCCAGGCCCGAGGTCGCCCTCTTCGAGCCCGCGCTTCTCACACTTCTCCTTAGTCACCCAGGCCTTCCACCAGGTGCAACCAAACTGCTCGAGTCCAGCTTGCGTGCGCACGCCGTTAGCAAAGGCGCAGATCTCCGCCACAGCCTGCTTCCAGACCGTGACTGGCAAGCGCTCAGATTCCTGAGGCGCCATGTTGCGCTCATTGATGATGGGAAAACCGTTGTCGAACTTGAAATGCATCGGCCCCGGGCCCATGAGGGTCAAAGCATCCACACCCTGCTGGCTGTTGGTTCTAACGCCATGCTCAAGGATATCCCGCAATAAACGCTGATACTGAGAATCAGGGGTACGCTCGTTCAAAGGTTTCATAGGATTGTTGAAGTCCGTTCAATCCTATAGAATCAGACCAACCATTACAAACGCCCTATGCACACAATTTTAGTCGCCGCGGTCACCGCTAACGGTTTCATTGCCCGTTCAACCAATGAACTAGCCAATTGGTCCTCAAAAGAGGACAAGCAGTTTTTTACCGAGGAAACAAAAAAAGCTGGCGTCATGATTATGGGCCGAACCACCTTTGCCACTATTGGGAAGGCCTTGCCTGGCCGATTGATCGTGGTACTGACTGAAAAGCCTGACGAAGTCGTGGTGGTGCCCGGTAGCGTGGAAACTGCGTCCGGGGACCTACGAACCATCCTTGAAAGCCTGGAAAAACGGGGCTTCTCGAACATTGTCATCGCCGGAGGCTCAAATGTTTACTCGCAGTTCTTGAATGCGGGTCTGGTGGATGAAATTGCCCTCACCGTCGAAGCGATCATGTTCACGGACGGCATCAGACTCGCCCAGAATCTAAAGACCGAGCTGGCAATGACGCTCATCGAAACGAGAGTGCTTGGAGAAAAAAGTGTTCTTCTCAGATATCGAATGAATTAAACAAAGAAGTCGAGGCCCAAGCATGGAGGGCGCCGACTTCAAGAATGACACTGCCATGAGTGAGAGTGAGGGTCAACGATCAAGTGTGGATAGATACACAACAAATGCAAAATCATTATGGAAATAAATATTCGCAGACTCTCACCAGACGTTCCGATGCCAGAATACAAGACCCCGGGCGCGTGCGGATTTGATATCGCCAGCATCGAAGAAGTGACTCTTCAACCGGGCGAACGAAAGAAAATTCGTACAGGGTTAGTCGTTCAAGTTCCGGACGGACACGTTCTTCTGCTCTTTCCCAGAGGAAGCAATGCCAAGAAAGGAATTCGCATCGCGAACGGAACGGGAGTAGTCGATATGGATTACTGTGGCCCAGAAGACGAAATTTTTGCTTTTATGCATAATTTCGGCCAAGAAGCTTATAAAATTGAAAAAGGAGAACGGGTTGTTCAGGGAGTAATCGTACCGATCGTCAGACCGAAATTCGTTGACGGCGAGATGAACGCAAAGAATCGCGGAGCACTTGGGACAACTGGATAATGAATGTATAATGCCCTGCATATGGCTTCTCTCATCTCTCTTGGACAAGTTATTGATAAAACCATTTTTCATTACAAGAAACACTTCTTGGAACTGGTAAGCATTACCGCTTGGATTGTGGTGGCTGCGGTTCCGGCTGCGCTGGCCAAGCTTCTGGCTCCGTTTGCCCAAGGAACGGGAACGGAAACAACTACGCCCCAACTTCTCCTCAGCCTCCTTAATGACGCCGGAGCGATTCTTTTGGGCGTGGTTAGCGCGTGGGCACTTATCACCGTCATCATTGCGGTGAGCGAAGAAGCGTCCGGCGCTCCGCGTGATATCAAAGCCCGATCAAAAAAAGCCTGGAAGCTGTTTTTCTCATACCTGTGGATATCCATCCTCCTTGTCCTCATCTCCTCCGTGATTCTCATTCCGCCCGTGGCCGGATTTGCTCTTGTCTTCATTGATACCCTGCGCGGAACCACCACCGTCCTTTCAAGCGTAGGAGGAGTCCTGATGCTCTTTGGCACGCTTGTCTCCTTCATCCTCCTGGTCCGCTACACCATTCAATACGGCTTTGCGCCATACTCGCTCATTCTTGATGACAAAAGAGGAACAAAAGCGCTCAAACATTCATCAGACCTGGTAACTGGACGCTGGTGGGCTACGTTTTTCCGTTTTGTTTTGCCAAAAGTTCTCTACAGCTTAGTGGTCATTGTCCTCAATTTTGTCCTTTTGGCGGCACTCGCTATTTTCCTCATGATCGTCCTTGGAGAGACGTTGACCACACAGGGGGTTGGCAACGCCGTCTGGTTCCTGTTAAGTACTGCCATCACCGCCCTCATGGTCCCCTTAATCGCCGTCACGGACTACCACATTTATGACAGTCTCAGAAGTTCAAGGTCCTAAAGCTTTGCCGAGTGTTGGAAATCTCATTCAGGACACGTTCGCATTTCTCTCTGTAAATGGCGCGTTGGTCTACGGCTATGCCGGCTGGCTCCTGGTGCCAATCCTGGTCATCCTTGGCGCATCACGTCTTGACAAAGGCGTCAGTGACGTCATCACAGCCATTGGCTCCGTAGCGCTCTTTGCGCTATCGCTTTGGGCGAGTGCAGCCGTCACGCTTGCTGTCACTGAGCTCAAGCGCCCGGATCTGTACCCGAAAGACATCAAAGCCTCAATCAGCGAGCTGGCCTGGCGCAGAGCGCCCACCATTCTTTGGATCGGCCTCCTCACAGGAATCCTTGAGGGCTTTGGCCTGCTCCTTCTCATTGTTCCCGGCATTCTTTTCATAGTCTGGTTTGCCTTTGCGGAAACGGAAGCGATTCTCACCGGCTCAGGTACGTTTCTATCACTTGAGCAAAGCCGTGAACGAGTGCGCGGACAATTTTTCCCAGTTCTGCTCCGCCTTGTTGTCTTCAGCCTCATCCTTTGCCTGGCGGTCACCGTCATCCTGGTCCCCGTCATGGCCGGCGCCGGCCTCACAGACTACACCGTCATCTTTACGAATCCTCCAGCCTGGCTTGATGCGACTGTCAACGCTCTCCAAATACTCATCATGCCCGCCATTATCTGTTACGAATTGCATCTTTACTTTGCCCTAAGAACCCCGTAAGGTAGTGCCATTATGTTGCTCGAAACAATTATCGGACTGGAAACGCACGTCCAGCTGAACACAAAATCCAAGATGTTCTGCAGTTGCTCGGCGCATATTGACGACGCCAAGCCGAACACCAGCATTTGCCCCGTCTGCACCGGCCACCCGGGTACTTTGCCGGTCCCAAACAGACAAGCCATTGAGTGGGCTGTCATGCTCGGGACCGCACTTGAAGGACGCATTACGCCCAAAAGTAAATTTGACCGCAAGAATTATTTCTATCCCGATCTGCCAAAGGCGTACCAGATTTCCCAGTTTGATCTGCCAATCATGAGCGAAGGAAGACTTGAGGTGGAAATTCCGGGCGAGCATCGTACCGCGCGCATCAGAATTGAACGCATGCACCTTGAAGAAGACGCGGCCAAGAACATTCACGGCGAAAATGGCAAAACGTATGTTGATTTCAACCGCGGAGGCACACCGCTCTGCGAAATTGTTACGCGCCCTGATTTCAGAACGGCGTCAGAGGCAAAGGCGTACGTGCAAGAGCTCCGCTTGATCGTCAGAACGCTCGGCATCAGTGAGGGCGACCTCGAAAAAGGCCACCTTCGTTGCGATGTGAATATTTCCATGCGTGAAGTAGACGGCAGTGGAAAACCGCTCTCGCCGAACCTCTCGCCCAAAACCGAAATCAAAAACATCAACTCATTCAGGGCGATCGAAAGGGCTATTGCCTACGAAATAAAACGGCAAACTGAGCTATGGGAAGCCGGCAACCCGCCCGAGATAACCGTCACTAGAGGATGGAATGATGCTAAACAGATCACTGAGGGCCAGCGCGTCAAAGAAGACGCGGCGGATTATCGCTATTTCCCAGAGCCGGATATCCCACCGCTCGAACTCGAGTCTCTTGCAAAAGAGATCAAGTTCAAAATGCCAGAACTCCCCGCCGCGAAGCGCCTTCGGTTAATGCGCGAATACGGATTCAAGGAAGGAGACGTTCGGCAGATTGTGGATGATCCGGCACTCGCAAACTTTGCGGAAAATGCGCTATCTGAGCTTGGCGCCTGGCTGGAGGCCTCGCCAGAAATTACCCCAGAAAGCATGGAGGCCAACCGCCAAAGGCTGACCAAGCTTTTTTCCGGCTGGCTTATTTCTAAGCTCGCCGGTCTTCTTGAGGAACGCAAAACAGATATCCGCGTCATGAAGCTGACGCCGGAAAACTTTGCCCAGTTCATCACCCTCATTGCTGACGGCAAACTTACGGGACCAAAGGCGCTTGAGGTCCTGGGCTACATGCTGGACAACGGGGCAGACCCGGTTCACGCGATGGAAGAAATGGGCGCTAACCGCATGGATGATCTCAGCGCTCTGCAAAAAATCGTTGAAAACGTTGTAGAAGAAAACCCTAAGGAAGTAGCCCGCTACAAAGCCGGTGAAACAAAACTTCTCCAGTTCCTGGTAGGCCAAGTGATGAAGGCCACCAAAGGCAATGCGGATCCGGAGAAGACGGCTAGCGTGATTCGGAGCGTGCTTGGTTAGACCCTGACGTTATGAAATTTTCAAAACAACGCATCGCAGACATCATTTCAGGCATCGCAATAGGCGGTTGGCTCTTCTGGGCAATAACTAGATGCGCCGCCGTTCCTGGTCTCATCGGTCAACTTGATGGCCAATTAGCCACTATGGCTTTTGATATTGCCGACGACACACTCATGCCTGTTTTTCTCCTCATACCGCTAAGTCTGGCCGCAATTGTGCTTCAATGTCTTCCAGACAAAAAGTAATGAACCGCAATAACAGGCCTCTAGATCCTTCGCCTACGCTCAGGATCTAATTCACTCGCGACACGGTAACCTTAGACCCTGACGTGAGGAAGGGTCTAGAGGTGGGGATTGGCATACGAGTATGAATTGCGATGTATATATCATCACCAACGAATCTCATCGAACGCTCTACGTTGGAATGAGCACCGATCTTCCTGCCAGGATTTATTCGCACAGGGAGGGCCTTGTTGATGGATTTGCCAACAGGTATCGATGCAAAAAACTAGTTTATTACGAAGGTTGTGATGATCCAGATCAGGCGTACCTGCGAGAGAAGCAACTAAAGGGCTGGACGCGAGTTAAGAAACTTGGTCTGATCAACCAATTCAATCCGAAATGGACTGATCTCTATGATCATTTGATCACGGATTGCATATAGTCCATAACAGGCCTCTAGATCCTTCGCCTACGCTCAGGATCTAATACCGGTGTCCGTCATCACATGATTAACCGCCCCGCGGGCGTCCTTCACCCAGGTGATGCGCGCGTCCCGCTTGAACCAGGTCTCTTGTCTCTTAGCGTAATGATGAGAATCAAATTTGATCCGGGCAATCGCGTCTTTCAGGCGCGATTTTCCGTCTAAAAACTCGGTAATCTGACGATAGCCAATGCCGGTCATGGCATTCGCCTCGGATCCGTATTTCTCCTTGAGCAAACGCACCTCGTCAACAAGTCCTTTGGCAATCATCGAATCAACCCGAAGATCAATCCGTGCGAATAGCTCGTCACGAGGAACCTCCATACCGATCATCTTCGCCTCGTACTTCTTTGGCTCAAAACTCCGCGAATCGGCGAGCGTCTTCCCCGTTGCTCTGAGAATCTCAAGTGCTCGTTCTAACCGCCGGCGATTATTTTCGTCAAGTGAGGCCGCGCCGTCCGGATCTCGATCCGCAATCTCATCGAAGAGTTGCGCGTTCGACAACGTAGCCACCTCCGCTCGAAAAGCCGGATCCGGCGGGACCTCAGCGAACGTTGGCCGGTCAATCACTGCACGAATATACAAACCGGTTCCGCCGACGAGGATCGGGACATGGCCTCGACCGATAATTTCTTTGATCTTTTTATCAGCGTACGCTTGAAACTCAGAGACGGTGTAGACCTGATCCGGATCAGCAATGTCTATGCCCCAGTGCGGAATACTCTCAATCATCGAAGGTTTTTCTTGGCCGAGTCCGCCCTTGTCCCACTCCCGCGTCCCTTCGGGCTTAGCGGTGCCGATGTTCATGCCTCGATAAATAGTCCGCGAGTCTGCAGAGATCACTTCCCCATCTACGGCACGAGCAACCGCAATACCAGCATCCGTCTTACCGGAAGCGGTGGGCCCAACAATGACGATAATTTTTGGAAGCGTAATCATATTTGCCTATTGTGCATATTCACGCCTCTTCAAGCAAGGGTCTAGTATCATCAAGGCATTATGGAAATGGAAATCGGCAAATTCAACCCCAATAAATTACGGCTGGGCGTGATGCGCGCGTCCAATAGAGACATTGCCCCCATAAAACAAGATCTGGGCAATCGCGAGAGTCTGCCGATGCCCGAAGCGGAGGACGAGGCCAAAGAACATCAGCAAAAACGCGATGAGGCGTACAACAAGCGCGAAACCCTGCGCCAAGAAAAAGTCCTTCAGGACCGCGAGCAAGCCGCACAAGATGGACGAGCGAACGCCGAAGAAAATCTCAAAAGTTTTCATGGCGACTTGGACCGTCTTCAGGACTACAAACGAACGGTTCAAGAGATCCTTCGCATACAGGAACAAGACGTTACAGACGCTGAGGAACGATTAGCAAATGCTGAAGAGGCCCGACAAGAGGCAGTAGAAGCAGACGCGCTTCTTGAAATACAAAAACAATATGACGCAGTAACCGCGCAAATGCTCCACCTGGAAGACGCGCTCAGAAGCCAAGCCCAATACAAGGCTGAACTAGCAATGATCACCAGAGAAGAAAAGAAACACGAAAAAGAAATAAACCTCAAAAACGCCAAAGAAGCAGCAGAAGAAGCGTTTCAACAACTCCTGGTTGCCCCCTAAACTAAAAGTCGGGCGTCCCCATACGGGAACGCCACGACCGAAACTGCACCTGCCGGGAAACCGCCTTTCAGCAGACCTCCTTCCCGGCGTGAAGTTTTCTGAGCTACTTGATGAGGAGCCACAGATAGTGACACCACAACCGCACGGCGTCCCACTCGGACTTGTAGATCATGAGCCGTTTGGCGTACTCCTTGTCGCGTTCCGCCCGATCTGTGGTGGGCGGAGACGGATCAATCGGGAGCGCGTCGTAGTCCAGGATCTGGTACTCACCGAGCGCCGTCTTGGCACGATCCTCCAGGAGGACGCGGTAGAGGTACTCCTCATCCTTGTTCCAACCGTTGAAGGTTTCGAGAAGCTCTATTTCCGAGATCCCCGGGAAATCCTTCAGGAAGCGAACCAGCGCCGGCCCCGAAGGGTCCGAAACCTGGCGGACACGGAAGGAACTGTCCAACGCCGATGCGACCAGATAGGCCACATCATGGCGCAGGCGATCCTGCTTGAAGAACGTGGCCAGAATGTGCTGGCTTGCCTCCCGCAGGCGGGGGCGCTCTTCAGAGAATACCCCGGCCACGGCCTTGGCCATCCGGATGTGGTCTGGCTCAGCCTGTAGCGGACCCTCTACGCCCGGCGGTCTGCCCTTCTTGCGCACGTACCCCGCCCCGTCTATCACGTCCCGAATCTGGCCGTTTCCATCTGTCTTCAAAACGATGGGTATGGGCAAGATCTTGCACTCTCGCGGGGATGCCGACACGGGGGTCATAGAACCATCACGATTACGAAACGGTGAACTGGACATGCAATACCTCCTTGCAGTGGGCTAAAACTAGCAGAAAAATGCCGATTTGTCAACAGCCCCTAGCCAAAAGTGCGGTATACTACCGGTGATTATTAGCGAATCTTGCTATGGCCGAAGCTAGAAAAATGGAGGTAAGGATCCCGGAGATGGAGGCCATTCCAGAATCCCCTAAAACCGTTGAAACATTCGAAGAAATTGCGAAAAAAGAATTTTTCTATGGTTGTCCGGAATTCGGCCGGCTGGAAGCAAATGGCCAAACGGTACAGTGGCAAATTGACGGCGTTGGGGCTGACGGCAAGTTTTTCATGAGTGAAGTCAAAACACAGGAAGAACTCGATGCAAGAGTGAAGGCCCGCCGAACCATAGGTATCTCCGCTGTCGAGCTGAAAGCCGAAGTTGAAATTGGCAATCTGGCAAGAGAAATCGCCGGTAAAGACGGGCGAGTTTATGACGCCGCCGTGAATACGCTGACTAAGCCGGCAGATGGATCAGAGCCCACAAAAAAGGACCTTGAGCTCAAAGAATATCTCCAACAAAATAAAGGACAGATATTAGAGTACATGGCCGTTTGCATGCGAGCAGAGGGCCTTAATATAAAACAGGCGTACGAAAAAGCCGTTAAAGAAGCTGTCAGGATCGTGAAAAAAAGCGGGGTTCAAAAACCGCTTGAAACCTTTAAGAATTTCTTCGAAATTGACTTTGAAATTGTGGCCCAGGCCATGAATAACGTAGTGGCTGATTTTTACGGTCATCGGGCGCATGAGTTCCTGGCGAATGAACAAGCAACCACGCAAGAGGAGAGACCTGTTCGCTCAAAGCCCCAAACGAACACGCTCCACAGTCTCATGCTCCTCACTGCCGGCGATAAAAAAGATGAGGGAACCGCCGTGTATAACAGAAGCAATGAAGAAACGGCAGAAATTCTCCGCGAAGGTATCGGCGAACCCGCGATAACAGAGGTTCTGCACGGCGAAGTTGAAGTCACAAAAAATGCAGAAGCAACTATTCCTGAACTTGAAAGCCGTTTAAAATTGGACAGAGAAATCGCCATAAAGCTTTTGGAATCGGGCAAAACCAGCACCTGGACTATTCAAAAAATTAGAGGACTCGAACAGCGTATTTTAGAAGATTTTAACGAGCTTCGATTGGCTCGTTTTCAACAAACAATCATCGATTGGAAAGATCTCCCAGAGGACTGGGTCACATTCCTTGGCGCTATCCAGGAAGCCAAAATGACGGCTGGCGTTATTGAAGAACCCATCATGCCCAAAGAGACGCCAACTACCAGAAGAATAAAGAAAGAACAGGCGCAACGTCAGGCGGAAGCAGACAGGCTATCAAGACCGGTTTTTGAGCATCCCTACAAACAAAACGACGAACTTCCTCGAAACATAGGCCCCGATAATAATGACAAAGAACTTTCCGTCAGTCTTCCTGGAGTAACGAATGCCGAGGTGCCTATCCCCGTGCCGATCGAATCTCTCGCCCCCGCTTCTCCAAAAATAGAAGCACAAAAGATGAGGCCAGAGGCGCCAAAAGTAAAAGAAAAACCCGAAAAACGCGCTGAGAGCAAACCGGCAGTGGTGATATCCGATGATGAAGGTATTTCATCCGCAGGTGGTCGAATTTCAGAAACGGCGATGAAAAAGGCAGTGGCTACGCCAACAAAACCAGGATTACTCAAGGGCGCATGGGAATCCGTTAAATCTCTGTTCAGCTCCGCTCAGAAAGCGGTGGCAGAAACAGAAAAAGAATCAATCGGCTAACCGCAGTATATGGCAAAAACCAACAACACTAGTAGCCAGAGACCAGCGCCGTTGGCTGGCAGAGAACATTCTGGACATCTTGAAGACGTCTCAAGGACAATCCAGGTAGCCCCTCCGCGGGAACGTGCCCCGGAGTATGAACCGGAAACGGCTCTTGAGATTGCCGAACAACGCATGAGCACCGGGGAACCCTTTGAGATGATGATAGGCAGTGAGATGCAGACTGTCCGTGTTATTAATGTTCGAAAACAAGAAGGAACGAACGGCGTCGAGTCCGTTATCGTGGCCTATAAAAGTAAAGACGGTCTCCTTAAGACTAGACGAATGACCGAGCGTAGTTTTGAAACGCATACAGACATCTCAATTGCCGACCTGCTAGACGACCATCAGCAAAAACAGCAGGCACTGGTTGCCAGCGCACGGCCGAGCATGAAGCGCATGTTTGACGGAGCCAATCATCTCCTTGGCGAGGCCAAAAAGTTCGCATTCGGCAAAACAGAAGAGGAGTCTAAAGAAAAACAAAGTATCACGGAAGGCTTCCCCGCCTTCGGCACGAGTGAAGCGTTTAACCTCATGAGCAAGGTTGCCCAACACTTGAATCAAGAGTCGTTTGAACGACTGATGAAAGCTAACGTCAGCGCAGCTTTTGAAATTACTAAAGGATTTGAGCTTGACCCTGCAGATCTGGAAACTCTCCAAACGGCCTTAACAAAACTCGAAACAGCTGGCTCGATCAGAATGATGGAGATGGCTAAAGCAGCTGACGAGCTGACGGCCGTGCGGTCCAAAAGAAATTTTGATGAGCTATCTAGGACCACCACGGGGCTGAGCAAGGGAGAACTAGAAACAATCACCACACTTGAAAAAGCGCTCGCAGAGATTGCGGAGATTAAAGTGGTGCAGACGGTAAACGAATAAAAACTATGGAAACAGCAAAAGCAAGAATCGCCGCCATCCTCACTCGCGCACCTCTGCCGGTGCAGATGAAGGCATACTACCTGGCCCGATTAGAAAAAGAGGGCATCTCCCCTATTTTGATTGAAAGTATTAAGAGCGCTATGAGGGCGCTTGAGAATGACGCCTTTGGCCGAACAGGAGTGTCCGTAGATGAAGATGATGATCCAGAGATCAAGAAGGCCGTAAACATGTACAGCGCAGCCGTAGCTGAAGCTGCAGACAAGTACATGAAGGCGGTGCAGGAAGCCGCGGGAACAATCACAAAAGTAACAAACAAAATCACCAAGAAAATTGAGAAGGCAGAAAAGGTGAAACTCATGGAACGGGCATTGGGATGACATTTCCTACACCGGCATTTTTGACGTTTCAATGACCCGAGTTAAGAGATCCGCTTGCGTGATAACGAGCGGATTTTCTGATCCAAAAACTTTTACCTGGAAATCACCGCCAGCCACTTCCTTTTCGCCAAGCACAATAGTCCACGGCACTTTAGCCATGGCAGAGTCACGGATTTTTTTGCCGAGTTTCTCTGACGAGTCATCAAGATGAACGCGGAGACCAGCCTCAGCTAGTTTCTGCTCGAGCTCCTTCGCGTATGGCGCGTACTCGCCGGCCACCGTGGCCAAGCGAACCTGCTCAGGCGCCAGCCACATAGGGAACGCGCCGGCAAAGTGCTCAATCATAATGCCGATGAAACGCTCGACGGAACCGAGGATCGCTCGGTGTACCATAACGGGACGTTTTTTCGTATTGTCAGCATCGGTGTACTCGAGCTCAAATCTCTCAGGCAGGTTGAAGTCCAACTGGGCGGTGGCCAACTGCCATTCACGGCCAATCGCGTCCGTGGCAATGAAGTCCAGCTTGGGGCCATAGAAAGCCGCCTCCCCCACGCCCACAAAGTAATCCTGACCAAGCTCTACGAGCAGGTCTTTAAGCGTTCCCACGGCCCTGTCCCACACTTCCGGTCCGCCCAAATAGGCCTCCGGCTTAGCGGGATCATTCGTAGAAAGACGAATCTTGAGTGGCATGTCAAACGCCTTGTAGAATTTCGTAATGATGTCGTAAATTGCCCTAACCTCGTCCTTCACCTGATCCATTCGGCAGAACACGTGCGCATCGTCCTGCGTGATCGACCGGACGCGCGAAAGACCCTGGAGCTGGCCGGTGTTCTCATCGCGATAGACGGTGGTTACTTCTGAGAAGCGCAATGGCAAGTCGCGGTAGCTCCTAGTCCTTGAGGCGTAAATTTGCGTGTGGTGCGGACAGTTCATGGGCTTAAGCACGAAAATCTCGTCCGTCTTTTTGCTCGACACGTGGAAAATGTCATCAGCAAATTTGTCCCAGTGGCCGGACGTCTTATAGAGGTCAGCCTTGGCCATGTGCGGGATGTTCACTTTTTGGTAGCCGTACGGCTTCATGAGCGCCCAGACAAAGTTCGTTAAACCCTCGCGCAGTAACGTGCCCCTCGGCGTAAACAATGGCAAACCGGGACCGACGAGCGGTGAGAACGTGAAAAGATCAAGCTCCACGCCGAGTTTGCGGTGATCCCGTCTCTTTGCTTCTTCAAGCATGGCCAAGTGTTTATCGAGGTCATCCTTGGTCTCAAAAGCAAGTCCGTAAATGCGCGTCAACTGGGCGTTCTTCTCATCCCCTCGCCAATACGCACCGGCGAGTTTTGTCAGCTTGAAAGACTCAGCGTCAATCTCGTTCAGTCCCTCCGAGTGCCCGCCCCGACAAAGATCAACATAATGACCGCTTGTGTAAAGCGTCAACGTTTGGCCCTCCGTAGCAAACTCACGGATCATCTCCAGCTTGAACGGGTTATCCGCAAACAGCGCCTCGGCCTCGGCCTTTGAGACTTCAGAACGCTCGAACTTTTTCCAGCTGGGCAACAGCCGGCGCATGCGCTTTTCAATCTTTGGCAGGTCAGTTTCCGAAATCGGCGCGGAAAACTGAAAGTCGTAATAAAAACCGTCATCAATGGCGGGACCGATGGTGCGCTTTGCATCCGGGTACATTTCAAGGACAGCGGCGGCCAATAAGTGAGCAAGTGAGTGACGGCGATGCTCAAGGTCTAGTGGGGACATAGTGCCTACAGACTACCAGAATCTACCATGGGCGGGCAACCCCTACCTGGGATCTTCTATCACGATCTTAATGTGATCCTTCAGATTTGGGATGCGCTTCAGCCAGAACGGGGTGAAGGAGACCGTAACCTCACGCACGCCTTCGTTTGATTTGAGGAGAGTCAGGACTTCGCCTGGCGAACGGCCAACAAACCGGTCTTTGCTTAAGACGGAGGATTCGAGTGATAGACGGGCCGAGCCGTCAAGATAGATGGACAGTCTGGCCTCCCCCGTTTTAGGATCAGCAGATTCCACCTTCACCTGCATACCGTCCAGGTTTACTTTGGTAGATTCGTAGCCTTCCGGAATGCGTTTGGCAAACAAATTTTGCGTGTAGGTCTTCACCAAATCTGCTTGATAAAAAACCGTAGTGACTTTGAGCGAAAGCGTGAGCGTAAATGTTCCCGTTTGCGTCCCAACCGGCGCGTCCGTTTTCTGGCTGATCAGTTCTGTAGTAATCGACGTACCATTCAACGCAGGATCAACGCCGTTGCCAAAGTCGCTGGCTAAAATATCTTTGGTAAGCGAGGCCACAGCGTCACTCACATCCTTATCCGTGAGCGATCTGACGTACTGCACTCCGCCAACCATTGGGTTAACGCTCATTCCCGTAATTTTCTGCTGAAGCGTGGCGTTCAGGCCGGGAATGGTGA
The DNA here is from genome assembly GCA_041660165.1 of Patescibacteria group bacterium. Classification (GTDB taxonomy): domain Bacteria; phylum Patescibacteriota; class Patescibacteriia; order UBA9934; family UBA9934; genus JAGORL01. The sequence continues at coordinate 16,494 of JBAZWW010000011.1, forward strand.
ACTTTGACGGGCCAATCTCACCGTTCTTTCCGGGAAGATCTGCATGAACCGTTGCATCCGCTTTTCCGTTTGCTGGCACCGTCACGGCCTTGTCCAGCCTGAACAGAACTCCCCCTTCGGATAATAATCGAGTAGTGGCAATGAGGGCCTGAGGGGCGCCACCGGCGTTAGTAATCGTTACCACGCCTGACGCCTTTGCTTCTACAGCCTGTGCTCCCGCCGATGGCAGGGTGAAGGTCTTTGCTGTATCGAATTGTTTTTCTTTTACCAATCCAGCGATCTGCCCATCTTGCGTAGGCGAAGCGATCACATCAGCCACGGCGTTCACGGTGATAAGTTTGGGGTTCGCGACAATCTTAATCGTAGCGCGGGAAACGGAGAGATAGAGCACTGCCAGCAGGAGCAAAAATGTCACGCCCACAAAAGCCACGGCAATGCGCTGATACAATCTTAGCGAACGAGAAAGTGGTTTACGGCCAGCACTAGAAAATTTTGCTCCGGCGTACCTGGCCGGTGGTGGAGGCGGGGGCAAAGGCGGGCGTTTCACGGAAGATGAAGCCATATTGCACCGATTATATCACTAATACTTTACATTCTCTTCCCCAACTACTTCGGCAACTTTTCGAGCGACTTCTCTGGTTGCTGAAACAGAGTACTCGGTAGCGATTTTCTTGGGCTGACCATCGCTCATAACTTCAAGATGAACGCGAACGGTGCCGGGGTTCGCTCTGAAAATGTCGCGCAGGCGCATGATCATGTCATTTGAAGGGCGCTCTGGGACTTTGATTGAGAACGTGGCGAGAGGACTATGACCGGGGACGAGGCGAGCCTCGTCCGTACGGCGGGACGCGGTGCGCTCGGCGTCAAATCCCCCTTGCGCGAGCATGTTGGCGATTTCGGGGATTTCGGACTCGACGAAAGAGATGACATCGTCAACCAGAATCGAACGCTCCTCGATCTCAGAGTCCTCGCGTTTGCGAATTGAGACCTTACCGGTAATGACGACGAAGGCATCGGGATTCAGTTTTTCGCGCACACGAATATATGTTTTCGGGAACACGACACACTCAAGTCCCCCGCTTGGATCCTCAATTCTGACGAACGCCATGGGTTCATTTTTGGCCTTGGTGTAAATCTGCTTTACAGCGGCAATTACTCCCGAAACTTTGACGAGCGTGCCATCTGGAAGCTCGTTCAACTTCTTAACCGGAGAGACGAAACGCGAAAATGCTTCGGCAAAAAGTCCGGCAGGATGGCTCGACACATAAAGACCAAGCAATTCTTTTTCCCAAGCGAGCATGGCGCTCTTAGGAATGGGATCAGCTTGACGTAGTTCAAGCTTTTTTGAGTTCATCTCCGGCGTCAGCTCAAACAATGACGACTGATTGCGCTCTTTTTCCTCATTGACCTGCTTGTTGTAAAGCACGAGTGAATCAAGGTTGGTCACGAGGGTAATTCTGTCGCCAAAACGATCAAACGCGCCGGTTTTGAGCAAGGCTTCGAGCGTTTTCTTGTTGAACGCGTGCGACTTGATGCGCGAAAGAAAGTCTGGCAAGTCCGTAAACACGCCCCCCTTCTTACGCTCGGCTACAATCAGCTCAGCAATCTCTGTGCCTACATTCTTAATGGCCATGAGCCCCCAGCGGATTTTGTTCGTGCCCTTCACCACCGCAAAACCGGCAAAGGATTCGTTAATGTCCGGAGGCATGACGGACAAGTTCATGCGCGTGCATTCTTCAACCTCGATAGTGATTCTGTCGATGTTGCCGGCGTCAGAGTTCATGAGCGCGGCCATGAAGCAGGCGGGATAGTGCGCCTTCAAGTAGGCCGTGCGATAGGCAATCATGGCGTAGCAGGCCGCGTGGGACTTGTTAAAACCGTAAGCCGCGAAGTCCTCGAGCTTCTGGAAAATCTTAATGGCCACCGCCTCCTTCACGCCTTTTTTCATGGCGCCATCCACAAACTTCATCTTCATTTTGGCCATGAGCTCCGCAATCTTCTTGCCCATGGCTTTGCGCAAGCTGTCAGCCTCGCCACCGGTGAAACCGGCCACGTCTTTTGAGACTTGCATGACTTGCTCCTGATAAACCGGAATACCGTACGTTTCCTTAAACGCATTTTCCATGAGCGGATGCTCGTACACCACTCTCTCAAGCCCGTGCTTTCGCCTGATGAAACTTTCGATAAATTGCATCGGGCCAGGGCGATACAAAGACACCATAGCGATGATATCTTCGAACGCAGTCGGCTGGAGTTCCTTGATGTACCGTTTCATGCCGTCAGATTCCAGCTGAAAAACACCGGTAGTTTCTGCTCGACCAAGAAGCGCAAACACTTTCTCATCAGTCAACGAAATCGTATCTATATCTACCACATCGCCCGTCACGGCTTTAATAATCGTCATCGCGTCCTCAATCACCGTTAAGTTCGAAAGACCGAGGAAGTCCATTTTGACTAACCCCGCCGCTTCGGACGAGTTCAACGAATACTGCGTGATGAGGGCCATGTCCTCATGCTGTCCACCCTGGAGCGGAGCCCTCTCGACGAGCGGTCTATCGCCGATAACGATACCGCACGCGTGCTGGGAAGCGTGGCGAGGATTGCCCTCAAGCTTCATCGCCAGATCAATCACTCGGCGCGCCATGGGATTCCCGTCATACATCATCTTCAAATCCTGCGCCTCAACAATCGCTACCTTGAGCGGGGTGTGTTTTCCCTGCACAGGCGGAGGTACATTCTTGGCAATCTGATCGCCTTCTTGAAACGTGAGACCGAGAACTCTCGATGCGTCACGAATGGCCGCACGGGGCATGAGCGTTCCAAAGGTGATGATACCGGCCACGTGATCGGCTCCATATTTTGCCGTCACGTACTCAAGCACCTTCCCTCGGCCCGTATCCGCAAAGTCCGTATCAATATCCGGTAGACTAATACGATCAGGATTCAAAAAGCGCTCGAACAATAGCCCATACCGCAACGGCTCAATATCCGTAATGCGGAGCGCGTAGGCTACGATTGAGCCGGCAGCTGAGCCACGGCCAGGACCTACGAGTACCCCGTGATCCTTAGCCCACGTAATGTAATCCTGCACAATCAAAAAGTACGAAGGGAAGCCCATCTTAACAATGGTCGAGTATTCAAACTCAAACCGCTCCATCACGTGCGGGGGAATAGGGTCGCCGTATCTAAACTTGAGACCCTTTAAACACAGCTCGCGCAAAACATCCGCGTCCGTCTTCCCTTCTGGCAGAGGAAAATTCGGCAAAAAGTTTTTGCCAAGCTCCATGACGAAATTAATCCGGTCAGCAATTTTTCGAGTATTTTCGATCGCTTCTGGGACGTCGGCAAACGCCTCGAATATTTCCCGCGGTTCGCCGAATGACAGATCAACCTCATCCGTATTCGTCCGCCGATATTCTTCAAGTGTTCGCCCGCGCTGAATACAAAGCTGTGCCTCGTATCCTTCCCGATCCTCCGTGTCCAGATAGAAAGTGTTCTTTGTGGCCACGAGCGGAGCGCCAGTCTCAAGAGACAATTTTCGGAAGGCGTCATTCACCTCCACCTGCCGGGGCATGTCCGGATGATGAATGAGTTCAAGAAAAAAGTTTTCTTTGCCAAAAATATCCTGGTACTCGGCAATCAGCGCCCTGGCTTTTTCCAGATCGCCATTGCTGGCCGAGTTCGGCACCTCGCCAGACACTGCGCCCGACAAAGCGATTAGGCCTTTGGAGTGCGCTTTCAAATATTCCTTGTCAACACGCGGTTTGTAATAGAAACCTTCAAGAAATCCTGCCGTGACAATCTTGCAAATGTTTCGGTACCCTTCTTCGTTCTCAATAAGAAGTACGAGCCTATAAGGCCGATCATCCAAACGAGCTCGCCGATCAGTCATGCGGTGCTGGGCCACGTACATGTCCACGCCCAAGATCGGCTTGATCTCCGCGTCTTTGCACGCCTTAAAAAACTCCACCGCCCCGTACAGGTTCGCATTATCCGTCAACGCTACGGCCGTCATGCCCAATTCCTTGGCACGCTTAACCAGCGCCTTCGGCTTCGGCAAGGCCTCAAGCAAGGAATAGTGCGAATGATTGTGGAGGTAGACAAAGTCTTTGGATTCCATGCCAAGGGAGCTTACCAAATCCCCCCCGTTTTTCCTACTCATCCACGGGTTATCCACAGCTGGTTGACCATTCTGCCGTCAATATGGTGGAATGTATATATCCGGGTGATGGTAGCAATACCTCCAATTGGATGACAGCAATACAAACTCCCCTTTACTGGCGGGGTTTGTATTGTTTTTTTACCCCGGGCCATTGGGGCCTATGGAGGTAATTGGTCAACCTCACTCGGATTGTCATCCATGAGATACGGGTTCGAATCAACTGCTGTCCAAAGTCTCTCTAATGCCGACTGTTATTGAGGATCTGCTCGGGAAGAGGGTTGCTTCTGTTCAAAAAGGCGGGCGAGCTCTGCATGCCACGTTTCGATGATGTCGAAGGTCAACTCA